>NZ_JBDFRB010000005.1:0-282851 GCF_039615075.1 Sinomonas halotolerans
TCTGTTGTTTGAGAACTCAATAGTGTGCCAAGTTCGTTGATGCCATTTTTTTGGTTGATACATTGGGCGGCCTGCCCACCCCCGTGGGTGTGGTCGTCTTGTTTTTGCCAGTTTTGGATTTGCTGGCCGGGGTGGGCGTTTTCCCGTCTGTCCGGCTGGTTTCTGTTTTTTTGACGGAGAGTTTGATCCTGGCTCAGGATGAACGCTGGCGGCGTGCTTAACACATGCAAGTCGAACGATGAAGCCCTTTCGGGGGTGGATTAGTGGCGAACGGGTGAGTAACACGTGAGCAACCTGCCCTTGACTCTGGGATAAGCCTGGGAAACTGGGTCTAATACCGGATAGTACTCCTCATCGCATGGTGGGGGGTGGAAAGCCTTGTGCGGTCTTGGATGGGCTCGCGGCCTATCAGCTTGTTGGTGGGGTGATGGCCTACCAAGGCGACGACGGGTAGCCGGCCTGAGAGGGTGACCGGCCACACTGGGACTGAGACACGGCCCAGACTCCTACGGGAGGCAGCAGTGGGGAATATTGCACAATGGGCGGAAGCCTGATGCAGCGACGCCGCGTGGGGGATGACGGCCTTCGGGTTGTAAACCCCTTTCAGTAGGGAAGAAGCGCAAGTGACGGTACCTGCAGAAGAAGCGCCGGCTAACTACGTGCCAGCAGCCGCGGTAATACGTAGGGCGCGAGCGTTATCCGGAATTATTGGGCGTAAAGAGCTCGTAGGCGGCTTGTCGCGTCTGCTGTGAAAGCCCGGGGCTCAACCCCGGGTCTGCAGTGGGTACGGGCAGGCTGGAGTGCAGTAGGGGAGACTGGAATTCCTGGTGTAGCGGTGAAATGCGCAGATATCAGGAGGAACACCGATGGCGAAGGCAGGTCTCTGGGCTGTAACTGACGCTGAGGAGCGAAAGCATGGGGAGCGAACAGGATTAGATACCCTGGTAGTCCATGCCGTAAACGTTGGGCACTAGGTGTGGGGGCCATTCCACGGTTTCTGCGCCGCAGCTAACGCATTAAGTGCCCCGCCTGGGGAGTACGGCCGCAAGGCTAAAACTCAAAGGAATTGACGGGGGCCCGCACAAGCGGCGGAGCATGCGGATTAATTCGATGCAACGCGAAGAACCTTACCAAGGCTTGACATGTGCCGGACCGTCCCAGAGATGGGGCTTCCCTTCGGGGCCGGTTCACAGGTGGTGCATGGTTGTCGTCAGCTCGTGTCGTGAGATGTTGGGTTAAGTCCCGCAACGAGCGCAACCCTCGTTCCATGTTGCCAGCACTTCGGGTGGGGACTCATGGGAGACTGCCGGGGTCAACTCGGAGGAAGGTGGGGACGACGTCAAATCATCATGCCCCTTATGTCTTGGGCTTCACGCATGCTACAATGGCCGGTACAAAGGGTTGCGATACTGTGAGGTGGAGCCAATCCCAGAAAGCCGGTCTCAGTTCGGATTGGGGTCTGCAACTCGACCCCATGAAGTCGGAGTCGCTAGTAATCGCAGATCAGCAACGCTGCGGTGAATACGTTCCCGGGCCTTGTACACACCGCCCGTCAAGTCACGAAAGTCGGTAACACCCGAAGCCGGTGGCCCAACCCCTTGTGGGAGGGAGCCGTCGAAGGTGGGACTGGCGATTGGGACTAAGTCGTAACAAGGTAGCCGTACCGGAAGGTGCGGCTGGATCACCTCCTTTCTAAGGAGCCCCTCGCATCTGGGGTGCCGGCCTGCACAGGCCGGTGCGTCCGGTGCCAGGTGAATGCCCGCTGCGGGAGCGCATGTCTTCCGGTGGGTGCTCATGGGTGGAACGTCAACGGATTCGTGGCCCGTGCCCTGCACGGTGTGCCCTGTGCGCCAGTACGCCCTCCCCGGCCTTGTCGGGGTGGGCTGGAGAGCGCGGGGGTGCCCGGGTGGGGGTGGGGTCCTTGGCACGCTGTTGGGTCCTGGGGCAACAGCCCTGGTGGCTGCCTTCCTGGGCTGCGGTGCGCTGTGCGCGCGCCGTGGTGCGGGTCGAGTGGTTTGTTGTTTGAGAACTGTATAGTGGACGCGAGCATCTAGCAATTTCTTCTGCCGCGTCGCCGTTTGTCCCTGTTCCCGGGCGTGTCCCGGGGCCGGGGCGGGGTGGCGCGGTGTTGTTTTGCCGAATTGAATTTGTAGGGCGCCCCGTGTGGGTGTCCTTGGTTTTCTTCTGTGTTGAAGTTTCCAAGGGCGCACGGTGGATGCCTTGGCATCGGGAGCCGATGAAGGACGTGGGAATCTGCGATAAGCCTGGGGGAGTCGATAACCGGACTGTGATCCCAGGGTGTCCGAATGGGGAAACCCCGCCATGCGCCGAGAGGTGGTGTGGTGACCTGCCGTTGAACGCATAGACGGTGTGGGGGGAACGCGGGGAAGTGAAACATCTCAGTACCCGCAGGAAGAGAAAACAACAGTGATTCCGTCAGTAGTGGCGAGCGAACGCGGATGGGGCCAAACCCGGCGTGCGTGATACCCGGCAGGGGTTGCGCGTCGGGGGTTGTGGGGCTCTGCTTCGGTCATCTGCCGGTGGCCGGGGGTGTGGTGCAGGAGTGTAGGCGAACGGTCTTGAACGGCCGGCCGGAGAGGGTGTGAGTCCCGTAGCCGTAACGCTTGTCTGCCGCCCTTGCGGATGTCCCCAAGTAGCACGGGGCCCGAGGAATCCCGTGCGAATCTGTCAGGACCACCTGATAAGCCTGAATACTACCCGATGACCGATAGCGGACCAGTACCGTGAGGGAAAGGTGAAAAGTACCCCGGGAGGGGAGTGAAACAGTACCTGAAACCGTGCGCCTACAAACCGTCAGAGCCGGCTGCGCCCTTGGGCGCTGTACCGGTGATGGCGTGCCTTTTGAAGAATGAGCCTGCGAGTTAGTGCCATGTCGCGAGGTTAACCCGTGTGGGGGAGCCGTAGCGAAAGCGAGTCTGAACAGGGCGTTCAGTGGCGTGGTCTAGACCCGAAGCGGAGTGATCTACCCATGGCCAGGTTGAAGCGACGGTAAGACGTCGTGGAGGACCGAACCCACTTCAGTTGAAAATGGAGGGGATGAGCTGTGGGTAGGGGTGAAAGGCCAATCAAACTCCGTGATAGCTGGTTCTCCCCGAAATGCATTTAGGTGCAGCGTTGCGTGTTTCTTGCCGGAGGTAGAGCTACTGGATGGCCGATGGGCCCCACAAGGTTACTGACGTCAGCCAAACTCCGAATGCCGGCAAGTGAGAGCGCAGCAGTGAGACTGCGGGGGATAAGCTTCGTAGTCGAGAGGGAAACAGCCCAGACCACCGGCTAAGGCCCCCAAGCGTGTGCTAAGTGGGAAAGGATGTGGAGTTGCCCAGACAACCAGGAGGTTGGCTTAGAAGCAGCCACCCTTGAAAGAGTGCGTAATAGCTCACTGGTCAAGTGATTCCGCGCCGACAATGTAGCGGGGCTCAAGCACACCGCCGAAGCCGTGGCAGTCCCACGTGAACCCTAGCCTTCGTGGTTCAGGGGTGGGGCTGGGTAGGGGAGCGTCGTGCGGGCAGCGAAGCCGCCGGGTGACCGAGTGGTGGAGGCCGCACGAGTGAGAATGCAGGCATGAGTAGCGAAAGACGGGTGGGAAACCCGTCCGCCGGATGATCAAGGGTTCCAGGGTCAAGCTAATCTGCCCTGGGTAAGTCGGGACCTAAGGCGAGGCCGACAGGCGTAGTCGATGGACAACGGGTTGATATTCCCGTACCGGCGAAGGACCGCCCATGCCGGACAGCCGATGCTGACCGCCCAATCCCCCCCACCGCGGGTCCTTCGGGACCTGCACCGGGGGGTGCGCGCGGGACCCAGAGCTGCGAGGCAAGCGTATTAACAGGTGTGACGCAGGAAGGCAGCCCGGCCAGGCGATGGTAGACCTGGTCCAAGGATGTAGGGCGCGCGGCAGGCAAATCCGCCGCGCACGAAGCCTGAGATCTGACGGGACCCCCTCACGGGGGGATCGGGTGATCCTATGCTGCCGAGAAAAGCATCGACGCGAGGTCCCAGCCGCCCGTACCCCAAACCGACACAGGTGATCAGGTAGAGAATACCAAGGCGATCGAGAGAATCACGGTCAAGGAACTCGGCAAAATGCCCCCGTAACTTCGGGAGAAGGGGGACCCCAACCGTGAACCGCACGCGCTGCGGGGAGCGGGTAGGGGTCGCAGAGACCAGGGGGAAGCGACTGTTTACTAAAAACACAGGTCCGTGCGAAGTCGCAAGACGATGTATACGGACTGACTCCTGCCCGGTGCTGGAAGGTTAAGAGGACCCGTCAGCTCTTCGGAGCGAAGCGGAGAATTCAAGCCCCAGTAAACGGCGGTGGTAACTATAACCATCCTAAGGTAGCGAAATTCCTTGTCGGGTAAGTTCCGACCTGCACGAATGGAGTAACGACTTCCCCGCTGTCTCGACCGTGAACTCGGCGAAATTGCACTACGAGTAAAGATGCTCGTTACGCGCAGCAGGACGGAAAGACCCCGAGACCTTCACTATAGTTTGGTATTGGTGTTCGGAGCGGCTTGTGTAGGATAGGTGGGAGACTGTGAAGCCCGGACGCCAGTCCGGGTGGAGTCATCGTTGAAATACCACTCTGGTCGCTTTGGACATCTAACCTCGGCCCGTGATCCGGGTCAGGGACAGTGCCTGATGGGTAGTTTAACTGGGGCGGTTGCCTCCCAAAGGGTAACGGAGGCGCCCAAAGGTCCCCTCAGCCTGGTCGGCAACCAGGTGTCGAGTGCAAGTGCACAAGGGGGCTTGACTGTGAGAGAGGCATCTCGAGCAGGGACGAAAGTCGGGACTAGTGATCCGGCGGCACCTCGTGGAAGGGCCGTCGCTCAACGGATAAAAGGTACCTCGGGGATAACAGGCTGATCTTGCCCAAGAGTCCATATCGACGGCATGGTTTGGCACCTCGATGTCGGCTCGTCGCATCCTGGGGCTGGAGTAGGTCCCAAGGGTTGGGCTGTTCGCCCATTAAAGCGGTACGCGAGCTGGGTTTAGAACGTCGTGAGACAGTTCGGTCCCTATCCGCTGCGCGCGCAGGAAATCTGAGAAGGGCTGTCCTCAGTACGAGAGGACCGGGACGGACGAACCTCTGGTGTGCCAGTTGTACCGCCAGGTGCACGGCTGGTTGGCTACGTTCGGATGGGATAACCGCTGAAAGCATCTAAGCGGGAAGCCCGCTTCAAGATGAGATTTCCATGGACCTCTGGTCCGAGAGGCCCCCAGCAGACCACTGGGTTGATAGGCCGGACGTGGAAGCAAGGACTGAAGACTTGCGAAGCCGACCGGTACTAATAGGCCGACAACCTCAACACACCACCCCCACACCCGGGGGTGCGGAGAGAACACTGCCACGCGTCCACTCTACGGTCCCCAGACAACAAACCCCCCGCCCCCCGGGGGAGCCGCCACAACCGAATACAGTCCGACCACGGACCCACACGCTTCCCACCCCGCCACCGGCGGGGACGGGACACAGGGTTACGGCGGTCATAGCGTGGGGGAAACGCCCGGTCCCATTCCGAACCCGGAAGCTAAGACCCACAGCGCCGATGGTACTGCACCCGAGAGAGTGTGGGAGAGTAGGACACCGCCGGACAACCATTCACGAGGACCCCCACCACACGGTGGGGGTCCTCACCACTTAACCAACCCACCACCCGCAACACGCCCCCGGTGACACGGCCCCGCCACCCGAGGCAGGGCACAGGAAAGCCCCGGAGCGCGAAATTGGGGGGGTACGCGCTCCGGGGCGGCTCCGGGTGCCCGCTGCGACGCCTAGGACGCATCCGCTTGGTGGTAGGGCCCTTGCCGGGACCTATTCCCCTTGCGGTGGGACACACCTGCACAGTACAGCCGGGCCCGCCCCCGCGCCAGTAGCCGGAGCAGTCCGTCGCACTGTGTCGCCCCGCCGGGGTCGCCCTCGCACTGCTTCGTCCCACCGGCGGCTCGCCCCGGTTCCGCCGCCCCACGCCGCGCGAGGCGAGTCGCCTGCCCGAGCCCTTGCCCGGCGTCGTGCGCCAATGCTCGAATGGGCGCCATGGAATCCCCCCAGTACGTCCTGGCCATCGGCACGAAGAAGGGCCTCTGGCTTGCCACAAGCAGGGACCGCACCACGTGGACCCTCGGCGAGCCGCAGTTCCTCATGCAGGAGATCCCCTCGGTGGGCATCGACACCCGCGGGGGGCGGACCCGCCTCCTGGCCGGCGTGCGCTCGGAACACTTCGGACCGACGGTGGTCCACTCCGACGATCTCGGGGCCACGTGGTCGGAGCCCGAGAGCGGCTCGGTGGTCTTCCCCGAGGGCACGGACGCGGCGGTCGAGAGGATCTGGCAGATCCGCCCCGACGCCGAGCACCGTCCCGGAGTCGTCTGGGCAGGCGCCGAGCCCATCTCGGTGTGGAAGTCCACGGACGGCGGGGAATCGTTCGAGCTCAACCGCGCCCTGTGGGGCCACTCGGACCGGGACCAGTGGGGCGCGGGAGCGGGCGGCGCGGCCGTGCACACGATCGTGCCGGACCCCGACGACGACTCCTTGGTCCACGTGGCCATGAGCTCCGGCGGCGTGTACCGCACCACGGACGCCGGCGCGTCCTGGACAGCCCGCAACCACGGCATCTCGGCCTACTTCCTGCCGGACCCGAACCCCGAGGTGGGCCAGTGCGTCCACAAGATCGCCGCGGACACTGACGGGCGCCTCTACGCCCAGAACCACCGTGGCGTGTACCGCAGCGATGACCGCGGGGACACGTGGGTCTCGATCGCGGACGGGCTCCCGGCGGACTTCGGCTTCGTCATGCTCACCCACCCGCGGCGGAGCGGGACGGCGTGGGTCGTCCCGCTCGTCTCCGACTGGGAGCGCGTGGCCCCGGAGGGGCACCTCGCCGTGCATCGCACCGACGACGCGGGAGCCACGTGGCGCATCCTCGACGCCGGCCTCCCGGCCCGCGACTACAACACGGTGCTCCGCGATGCGGCCTCGGTGGACACGGCCGATCCCGTGGGCGTGTACTTCGGCACGCGGGGCGGCTCCGTCTACGCGAGCGCGGACGAGGGCGAGACCTTCCACGAGGTCGCCGCCCGCCTCCCCGATGTGCTGTGCGTGCGCGCGGCGGTGGTCGCAGGCGGGCGCGGAGCGGCGCAGGACGGGGCGGGCGCTGGCGCGCAGGGGGCGCACGACGCCGGTCCGGTGGCCTAGGCGTGGCCGTCACCGTCGTGGTCCCCTCGGTCCTCGCTGCAGCCGCGGGCGGACGGAGCTCACTCGAGGTTCCCGCCGCCGAGGCGAGGACCGTGGGGGAGGCGCTGGACGCCGTCGGGCGCGAGTACCCGATCCTGGGCCGCCGGCTCCGGAACGAGCGGGGGACCCTGCGCCGGCACGTCAACGCCTACGTGGGGGGCGAGGATGTGCGCCGCCTGGAGGGGCTCGCGACCCCGGTGCGGGACGGACAGGAGGTCCTCGTCGTGCAGTCGATCGCGGGCGGGTGACCGCGGATACTACAGTCCGGCGTCTTGACCGAGATGTCATGCATAAAAACCCGCGTCATGAATGTCATATTTGCAGCCCGCTCCGGCTGTACCCCCGGGTAGTGGTGTGAGTCACTGCCGCCTCGGGCTAGCGTGGTGACCCAGGGGTTCAGTCCATCCATCGAGGGGCAAGGGGGTTGCATCATGTTCGAAGTCCACAGCGACCCGGGGGTGCCGGAGCATTACCGCATCAGGTTCACGTGCTCGGAGGGCACTGTCCTGGCCGAGCTGGGGCCGTTCCCGACCATCGAGGCGGTCAAGGCGGCCATCTCGCGGATCCGGGAGATGGCCGCGCAGGCGCACGTCGTGGACCTGACCGCGCGCGTCGCCTAGATGTATGAGGCCATGACGTTGGTGACGGCGGTTCGGGCCTTGGCGGCTGGTGGCCGGTTTCCGACGGCAGTATGCGGTCGATGGTAGTTGTAGTGGACGTTCCAGACTGACAGGGCTTCGGCGCGCTGGTGTTCTGAGATCCATTCGCGGGCGTAGAGGAACTCCTCGGCCAGGATCCGGTTGTAGCGCTCGACCTTGCCGTTGTGCCTGGGCGTGTAGGGGGTGATGCGCTGGTGGCGGGCGCCTTGGAGGACGTGGGCGAAGTCGTGGGCGCGGTAGCAGGAGCCGTTGTCGGTGACGATGCGGTGGATCCAGGTGATCCCGTGCGCGGCGAACCATGCTTTGGCTCGGGTGATGAAGCCGATCGCGGTGGTGGCCTTCTCGTCGGGCAGTTCCTCGGTGTAGGCGATGCGGGTGTGCCCGTCGACGGCGGAGTGGAGGTACACGTACCCGCCCTTGGCGCCCCGGGTCTTGGCCCGGTCGGCAGCCTTGGCCTGGGCGCTGCCGCGGCCGTGGACGCGGTGCCCGCCCCCGTCGGGGATGCGGCCGACCTTCTTCACGTCCACGTGGACCATGTGCCCGGGCCACCGGGCGTGGATCTTGCGTGGTTCCCGGTTCGATTCCCCGTTCGGGTCGATGAATCGGCGCCGGTTCAGGCCCAGGGCATCCAGGTGCCGGGTCACACTGCGGGTGCTGATGCGGGTGCCCTCGGTGCCGAGCTCGTGGGCGATCCGGGACGCGGACCACTTCCTGCCCCGGCGCATGGCCTCGATCCGGGCGATCACCTCGGCAGGAGTGGCGGTGGGCTGGCGTTTCGGCGCGGACGGACTGTCCCGGAGGCCGACCTCGCCATGCCGGCGGTAGCGGTTGACCCACTTCGAAGCGCAGGCGCGGGAGATGCCCATCTCCGCGGCGACATGGGCGATCGGGCGGTTCTCGCAGCGCTGGACGAGGCGCCGGCGCCCCTCGATGGACAGCGGGGCGTTACCGTGGGTCATAGACGGGTCTTCCTTCGGTCAGGCGAGTTTTTTGGCGATTACTCATCCTGCCGTGGAAGACCCTTCCTCCATCACGCTGGCACGCGTGCGGGCGTCAACAACCTCATGACCCGCAACACCTAGACAGCTCGACCAAGGGGGCGCGAAGGCGCGTCGCAGAGGGAGTCCGTCCGGAGGTGGGCGGGGCCCTTCCCGCGCAGCGCCGCCGGCCGTAGGCTTCCCCGTGTCAGTGCTCGACACGGCCCCGAAGGGCCGCCACGACGAAGGAGTCGGTGTGCCCGCCATCCTCAATCCGTACCTGAGCTTCCGGGACAACGCCCGCGAGGCGATGAACTTCTACCAGTCAGTGTTCGGGGGCGAGCTGACCATCAGCACGTTCGGCGAGTTCCAGCCCGAGGAGACCGGCGCGGACCTCAGCGGCGAGCACGGCCAGCTGGACCCGGACAAGGTCATGCACGCGATGCTCGTGGCGGGCAGCGGTCTGGTGCTCATGGGCGCGGACACCCCGCCGGGCATGCCCTACACGCAGGGCAGCAGCATCTCCGTCTCGCTCTCCGGCGACGACGAGTCCGAGCTGCGCGCCTACTGGGACCGGCTCGCCGACGGGGCCGCCGTGGCCGTGCCGCTCGAGAAGGCCCCGTGGGGTGACACGTTCGGCATGCTCACCGACCGCTTCGGCACGGCCTGGCTCGTCAACATCACCGGCAGTGCAGAAGGCGACGGCGGTGCGGGCGACGGCGGGGAGGCGCCGGGGGCGTAGGCCGGCAGCCGCGCGCGGGCTGGCCGGGCTGGTCAGTCCTCCCCGCGGGACTGGCGGTCAAGGGTCTGGTCGATGATGTCCCGGATCTCGAGGAGCGTCTCGGGCGAGAGGCCGCTCGTGAGGGTGCGCGCGGCGAAGCTCTTGGCCTCCGCCTCGCGCAGGGCGCGCAGGAGTTCGAGCTGCGCCGAGACGCGGACCGGCATCTCGGCGTCAGCCTCGGTGAGGAAACCTACGGGCACCCCGAAGAAGTCGGCGAGGGCCTCGAGCAGCTTCGCGTCCGTGGTCATGGGGCCCGTGCCGGCGCGCATGTAGTGCCAGCGCTGCCGGGAGATGTGGACGCCGCGGGCCTCCATGGCCTCCTTGATCTGCGGGAACGTGTACCGGCTGCCGCCCTCGGCCTCGACCACGTCGAGAAGGGTCGTGAGCCGTTCGGCGAGGAGCACCTCGGGCCGATGGGAGGGATGCTCAGGCATAGAGGGCCCCTTCTGTCTTGCGGATGAGCTCGGCGTCCCGGGGACGGAGGAGCTGGCTTTCGGCGACGAGGTTGCTGTCGAGGATCTCCACGAGCGCGCGGTGGAGGCGCGCCCTGGGGTTGGGGCTCATGGCGCCCCGGAGCGGGGCCACGCGGTCGATCACGACCCTCGTGTCCGCCGTCCGGCACCACAGCCGGTGCAGGCGGACCAGGCGGTACCGCTCGTAGACCTGCCACTGGGCCACGCGGCCGGAGAGGGAGGGGAGCATGAGGCCGACGGAGAGGAGGACGGCGACCGCGGCCTTGAGGGCGTCGAAGGCCGCCTCGAGCGCGGGCCCGTGCTCGAGGCCGATGAACGTCAGGACGGCCACCTGCCGCAGGAGCTTCGCCGTGAGGGCCACGACGGCGAGCCCGCAGCCTGCGGCCACTGCCGTGAAGCCGACCCTGAACAGGCCCGAGGCCATGTCCGGCAGGTACCTGACGCACACCGCGCACACCTCGGCCGCCACCGCCATGAGGAAGACGCACATGGTGGCCATGAAGACGAACACGCCCACATCGCTCACCGCGCCGGCGTCGAGCGGGAGCTTCGACGCGCCGGGAGCGGGCGTGAGGGATCCGGCGAGGGCCGCGCACACGAAGGAGACGCAGAAGACGGTCACAGAGGCAGTCGTCTGGAGGAGCCCACGGTGGAGGATCTGGTCCTGCTCTTCCTCTGCCACCACTGCCCTGACGATCGCGGACCGGAAGAGCCCGAAGCCCACCATGATGACTGCGCCGCTGAGGAGCGTGGCGAGGCCGGGCATTCCCGTGCCCCGTTCGATCGCCGCAGCCACCGTGGGGTGGTTGGCCGTCGCGGCGAGGGCCGAAGGGAGCGCGACCATGAAGACGGCATCGTGGCGGCGCCGCAGCGCGGCGCGCAGCCGGGACGCCGCGAGCAGCCAGGGGGCGAGGACGGCGATCGTCGCGATCATCCGAACACGCCCCGGAAGTTGAGCGGCTCGTCCCGGCTGGCCCTGCGGGTGCGGGCGATCGCCGCGGCGAAGAGGTCTGCGAGGGCCTCCGCGGCGACCTCCTCATGCGAGTGGTCCTGGCAGCGCGCGAGGCACCGGGCCACTACCTCCGGGTCGAGCTCGGGCAGGAGCGCGGCGAACTGGGTCCCGTCCTCGCGCAGGCCGTGGTCGAGGACCATGTGGGCGAATTCGTGCAGGATGATCTGCTGGCGGTGGAGCTCGGATGCCGTCTCGGCGTGGAGGATGAGGTCCGTCCGCGGGAGGGAGAGCCATAGGCCCGAGACGCGGTCCTGGCCCAGATGCCTGACGGGCCGGATGACGATCCTCTTGCCGCGGTCCTCCTCGAGGAGCTCCCGGAGGGACTCGAAGGTCACGGAGTCTGGTACCTCGAGGTCGCGGAACGCCGCGACGGCCTGGCCGCGCAGGTCGTCTATGTCCATGACACGCTTCCTTGGTCTCTGTCCGGAGAATCTGGCTCAACCCTACCAGCAGTTGGACATGTACAAATCGCGCCAGCACAAGGATCGCGGCGCGCCGCAGCCAAACGTTGGACATGTACAACGTCTCATGTTTCACTGCTCCAAGAACGCAGCCGGCGCACCGCCGGCGCTCTCTCGGAAAGGGGAGACCATGGCGATCCGATCCTCCGCGGCCACGACCCTCGTCTGCGACGGCCGGGGCCACGGCTGCCCTGCGTCCCGGGAGCTCTCGCTCCCGCTGCCGGCGCATGCGGCCTGCAGGCGGGCGGTGGGGCTCGGCTGGCGCGTTTCCGAGGAGGTCCAGTGCCCGGACTGCCGGGCACCGCGGGGACGCATCGGCCTGGGATCCCCCGCGCTCGGTCAGACCGCCGCCGGGCCCGCCATCATCCTGTAGGACCCGGGCTCCACGCTGTTGTTGGCCACATGCCGGGCGATCCGCCCGTCATCGAGCGACTCGCCCGCGACCACGCGCCGAGCCCGGTCCACCCACAGCTGCCCGTCGATGAGCACGAAAGGGTCCTCGTGGCCGAAGAACTCGCGCCGGCGGTGGACGGCGAACCGCACCGCGGCGGCGGTGATGCGGAAGAAATCGTCCGCCTCGACGGGCCCGAGGCCCTCCCGGCCCGCCAGATGCGCCTTCAGGAACTCCGCCGCGCGCGCCCGGCCTGTTCCGGCCGTGGCGAGCAGCTCGGCGGCGAGGGGTTCGAGCGGCTTGCGGACCGCGGCGAGCCCGAGGTCCGCGCGCACGTCTCCCTGGGCCGGCTGGACGAGGTCCGCGAACGATTCCGCGTTCCCGAACGGCTTCCCGTTCGGCAGCAGCACGCGGCCGTCCCGGACCGTGAGGGAGCGCCACGGGTCCTCGGGGTCGAGGGTCGCGACGAGGTCCGAGATGAAGCCGGCGGCGTAGGCCGCCCACCAGTGCGGGGCGGCGCCCACGAGGGCGGCCACGTGGTGGTCGATCTCGGCCCGGTCCTCGGTGTCCACGAGCGGGTCGACGAGGCAGACCGCCCACCGCGAGACCCAGGCGGAGTCAATGGTGCTCATGCGGCTGCTCTCCGGGGCTCTGTGCTGTGGTGGGGGTATGGCACCCATAGTGCACGAGACGGCAGGGCTCCCGCCAGCGGCACCCGTACCAGCGGGCCGCGCATAGACACCGTCCTCCCGGCGCGGCTGGGCGCACCATGACGGCACTCGTCGGGGCCGCAGCGCCCGTCCCCACGCTCGAGGAGGTCGCCGACGCGCGGGGCGCCGGACGGCGCGAGCTGGTCGAGGCATTCCTGCGCGGGCGCTGGACCCAGTTCGGGCAGATTGCCCGCTGGCTGTGCCGCAACTTCGGCGTGGACCCGGCCGTCTACGCCGAGGACTTCCACTCGATGGTCTCGATAGAGGCCTACGCGATGCTCATCGAGCAGCTGGATCCGGAGGACGCTCGCGAGCGGGTCGTGAGCTTCGACGGGCTCCTGCGCGTGCGCGCCCGCGCCGCGGTCCGCTCGTGGCTCGACACCGAGGCCGCGCCCGCCTCCCACATGTCCACGGCCCTGCGCCGGCGGCGCATGCTGGGTGCAGTGCGGGACGAGCTCCGCGCGGCCCGCAACGAGGAGCCCGCGGACAGCGAGGTGGTCCGCGAGCACAACCGCAGGATGGCAGAGACCCGCTCGGACCCCGCCCGCCAGGGCGTCCTCGCCACGGTCGCGGACCTCGCCGTCACACGCCGCACCGAGGAGCTCCCCGAGCGCGAGCCCCCCTGCCCCGAACCGGACTGGACGCTCCACCCGGCGGAGGGGCCCGCCATCGTGCGCCGCATCATTGCCCGTGCCCACGAGCACGGTCCCGCGCTGGGCCACACGGCCGAGCTCTGGCTCAGCCCCCTCTACAGCAGCACCGGCCCGGGCGAGCCGCTCGAGGTGCCCGTGATCGCGGCCGCCCTCGGCCTGTCCCGCACTGCGGCCCGCGCACGCCTCGCCCGGCTCCGCACCCTGGCCGCCGAGGTGGCCGCGCACGAGTTCGGCATCACCGGAACGCGCTGAAAGCGAGCAGGCCGGCACGCCGGCATTCCGGAAGACCGGCATTCCGGCACACCGGCATTCCGGCGCAAGCGGTCCCGCCCGAGGCGGGGTGTGGAGGGATCGCGCCCGGGCCGCACACCTACAGGGTGTGCGAACACCACAGGACACGGACAGCGCATGCCGCGCCGCCGCGGAGGCGTGGGCAGCGGGAGGGTGCAGCGAGGACGAGGCGCGGGCCGTCGTCGTGGGCCGCCTCGTGCGCGCTCGGATCGCCGCGGCAGTGGCGCGCGAGGCCGTCGTGGCGGACGTGCAGTTCCGCGAGGACCTCGCGGACGAGCTCGAGCGGCTCCTCGTGGGCAAGGTGCTCGGCGGGGGCGAGGGCGGCTACGACCTCGAGCGTGCGCGGACGGCCTCGGCGACCGGCTGGGCGCGGCAGTTCCTGCGGGCAGCCCGCCGCAGCGCGGCCCGGAACGTGCACGCGAGGGGGCTCGCCAAGGCGATCCCCGTGGACCCGACGCAGGCCGGCCCCGAGGAGGGCGGCGCGCCCGGCGTGGCGCGCGCCTGCTTCCACCGCGCGGCTGCCCCCGAGACCGGCTGGGCCGCGGACGCTGTGCCCATGGACGAGGCGCTCGACTGGTTCACCGCCCGCTCGCGGCACCTGCGGGACGCCTCCCGCCTCGCAGCGCAGGCGGCGGGCCTCCGGCACGCGTACGGCCTCCCCGAGCCCGTGCGGCCCCGGCCCGGTGAACGGCGCCGGCTCGCGGCGCTCGTCGCGGACGCGCCCCAGCTGGCGCGGGACTCGGCGGAGGCGATGCACGCGATCGTGGCGGGGGAGCACACTGCCGGGCAGCGGCCGACGGCGGCGCGGGCGTGCGACGACGGCCTCCTGGCCCTGTGGGACAGCTTCAGCAGGGCGGACATGGAGGCGCTCCTGGAGGCGCCCGGGCTCGTGGGGCTCACCCTCGTCCGGGCCGCGGTCGCGGACCGTCCCAAGCCGGACCGGAGCACGACGGCGTCCTTCCGCGCCGCCGTGCGCGCCGAGGGAACCGGGCGCGGATGGACCCGCGCGGCCGACGCACTCTCGGCCGTGTTCCTGGCCCTCGAGTTCGAATCCTCGTCGGCGTTCGACACGACCTCCGAGCACTACCGGCGCGACCGTGCCGAGGAGCGCGCGGACCTGTGCGCCAAGGCCCCTGCCGCATTCGATACCGTGCTCGCCCACCCCGGCCAGCGTCTCGGCCGCACGCACGAGGAGGTCTACGACCGCCTTGCCGAGCTCGCCGCCGAGGTGGCGGGCCCCTGTGTGGCACCGGCGGGGATCCCTGCTGCCGCCAGATGGACCGGTGCAGCCGGGACTCGTTCAGCCGGGACCGGTTCAGCCCGGACCCGTGCGGCCGGGGCCCGTGCGGCCGGGGCCCACGCGTCGATGGCGGGGGTGGCGTGATGCGCACGCGCGGGACGCCGGCCCCGGATCCCGCCTCGGGCGAGCCCGTCATCTCCGCCGCCCTGCGCGCCTGGGCGGAGAGCCCCGAGGCGCCGCTCACGGTCGTGGCCGGCCGGCCGATCGCGTCTCCGCGGGGCGGTGCCCCCGGGCAGGTCCCGGACGACGCGGCGACGGCGGCCGCCGTGGATGCCCTGTTCGGCCCCGGCACGGCGGCCTCGCTGCTCGCGGCCGGCGGACGAGTCGCGACCCGGCTGCGGCACCGGTCCGCGGGGCTCGGGGTGACGGCAGGGGAGGCGCACGGGGTGCTCTGGCTCCGCTTCACGCCCATCGCGCCGCCCGCGGACTGAGATTCCCGCCGCTGCCGTAGTGCGCGCGCGGAATCCCCGCACACAGGGAGGGCATGAGCACTTCAGCGCACGCTGGCCGGGCCGACGCCGGCCAGTCCCGCCTCGGCCAGTCCAGCCCAGACGGCCAGTCCCGCCTCGGCCAGTCCCGCCTCGCGGGCGTGGACGCCCCGTCCATGCTGCGCATGGCCCGCGAGTCCGCCTCGTACTGGGAGCGGCGGCACGGCCTCGCCCGGCGCACGGCTGCGGTCGACGCCGATGACCTCGCCCAGGAGGCGCTCGTCCAGGTCCTCACCCGGCTCGAGGGCGGAGGGCATGCAGACGACCTCCGCCAGCTCATCAACGCGGTGGCCGCGAACATCGCCGTGCGCGCGGCGGACCCGGTGTTCCGCGCAGAGGACCGGCGCGCCCGCCGCGAGCTCGCGCGCAAGGTCGAGGCCTTCGGGGCGAGCCACCTGCGCAGCCCCTCGCCGAGGGAGCTCGAGGCGCTCGCGAGGGAGGTCGACGCCGAATGGCACGACCCGCGGCACCGCCCCTCCCGCGGATGGGAGGTCCCCCCGCGCCCGCTGCTCTCGCTCGACGCCCCCGTGGAGGGGGCCGACGGCACGGCCCTCGGCACCCTCGTGCCCTCGGCCGTCCCCGGCGGCGGCGAGGGGCACCTGCGGCGCGGTGCGGACGGGGGCCCGGGAGGCGCCGTCGAGCGCTTCCTCGAGGCGGACGAGGCCCCGGGGGCGGCGATGCGCGCGCAGGCCCGCCGCCTCGCGTGGAACGGGCTCGCGGCGCTCGAGGGCGTTCCCGAGGCGGTGGAGGGGCTCCTCTCCCAGCGGCAGGTGACGAAGAGCCGGGCCATCGTGGCCGCGTGCGGCGTGCTCGCTGCGTGCGAGGACTGGCGCCGGGACCTCGACACGGACGCGAGGGCGGCGCTGTTCGCCCCCTTCGGCCCGCTCGGGTTCGCGGACGAGGAACGCGTGGTGGAGTGGCTGGACCGCTTCTCCGAGGACCGGGCGTTCGCACTCTGGGACTCGGCGCTCGGGTACGCGAACCGGCGGCTCTCCCTTCCGCGGAATGCCGCCTGAACACGGGCTGGCTCCGGGCGCAGGATTGGTGTGGACACCCGCGCGGCGGCGCGGATAGAGTTCGAGCAGTCAGTCTTCCAGCGGTCCGACGCGCCACCCGCACCCGGCCGTCCCGCTGTCCTCGCGAGGCAGGTAGAGATCAACAAGGCGTCCCAGTTCTTCGGCGTCATGGCGGCAACGGCCGCCCTGACGTTCTGCGGTGTCTCCGCCCTCCAGGCCAGTGTCAACGGGCGCCTGCATGCCTTCGGCCAGGAGGCCGAGGTGAAGCGGGCGCTCGCCGCCTCCGGGCCGCGCGCGCTCGCCGTTCCGACAGGTCTGGAACCCGCCATCACGCTCGTGGCCGGGAGTGGAGCCGGAGCAGATGCCGAGCCCGCCGGAGTCGTGCTGGCAACGGATGTCCCCTACGGGTCCTCCGTCCCCTCAACAGTTGACTCCCCGCGGTCTTCCCGTGCGCGGGACCTGGCCGGCGGCGCAGCGGCTGGCAGTGCTCGGGGCGACCGTGCCGCTGCTGGCGGCCCACAGTCCAGTGGTGCCGCGGCTGGTGGCGGAGCAGCCAGTGCCGCTGAGGGTGCCGCCCCGGCCGACGCCGACGCGGTCGCAGTCGCCGCAGCGTTCGAGCGTGTCCCGCGGATCAGCCTCCGTCCCGGGATCGGCAGGGGCTCCGAGCAGGGCCACGGCGGCCAGGGGCACGGCTACGGCCCCAGCCCCGTCGTGCCGGCCGCGCCGGGCCGTCCCGCGGGCGGTGTCCCCGGGGAGGGCGGGACCGCGCCGGCCGGGAGCGTGCAGGCCGGCGGCCACCACGGTGCGGGCTCGGCCGGGAGCGCCCCGCTCGCCGAGGGCTCCCTCAAGGGCGGTGCCCCCGCCGGGACCGCGACGGGCAGCGGCTCGCAGAAGGGCCTGGGCAGCAGCACCCCGGGTGGCGGCCTCCAGGGCGGCCCGGCCGCCGGTCAGTCCCCCAAGGGCTCGGCGGGCTGAGCCTGCTGCTGCTCGGCGAGCAGCATGACCGCGTCGCGGAGCAGCGCCTCGTCGTGGCCAGCGGCCGCGGCCATGGCCTCCACGACCTCGCCCCGGCGGATCTGCACGGACTGCGGCGCCTCGATCCCGATGCGCACCGAGTCCCCGGACACCCGCTGGACGGTGAGCACAATGCCGTCCCCGAGGTGGATCGACTGGCCGGACTTGCGGGTCAGCACGAGCACGGGAGCTCCTTTCGTGGAACGGCGGGCGGCTGGTCAGATCCGGGCCGGCTGCGCATCGCGGACCACCCCCACGGTGCGGACCCTGAGCTGGGCGCCGGGGTGCGTCGCCTCATCATAGGAGAGGACCGGGACCTCCGCCGACTGCTCGGCGAGCAGCCGGTGCACGGCGGGCCGGAGGGCCGGCGCGCACACGAGGACGGGCGCGGTCCCGGCCGCCCCCGCCTTGGCGGTGAGCTCCCGCAGCGAGCCCGCGATCCGTTCCACGGACTCGGGCGGCAGGACGATCCGGGAGCCGCCTTCGCCCGGCCGCAGCGCCTCGAGCATGGCCTGCTCGAGGGCCGGGTCCAGCATGAGCACGTCCAGCACGCCGTCCTCGGCGCGGCGCTGCGCGATGACGGGACCGAGGCCCCGGCGCGCGGCCTCCACGAGTCCCTCGGGATCGGTCGAGACGCGCGCCCGCAGGCCGAGCGATTCGAAGATCCGGCCCAGGTCGTTGAGCGGGACCTCCTCGGCGAGCAGGGCCTGCAGGACCCGCTGGACCTCGCCGAGCGAGAGCGGGGACGGGGTGAGCTCCTCGACCGCCGAGGCGTTCACGGCCTTGAGGCCCTCGGTCAGCACGCGCACGTCCTCACGCGTGAGCAGGCGCGGGGCCTGCGCGATGACGATCCGGTGCAGGTGCGTGATGAGCACCGCGGCCCGGTCGATCACGGTCGCACCCGAGAGTTCGGCGCTGTGCCGCAGCTCGGCAGGGATCCACTTCCCCGCGAGCCCGTACACCGGGTCCACGGTCGGTGTGCCGGGCAGGGCGCCGATGTCCTCGCCGAGCGCGAGCATGCGCCCCGAGGGCGCCTGCCCCCGGCCGGCCTCCACCCCGCCCACGAGGATCGCGTACGTCCCGGGCTCGAGGTCCGCGGAGTCCCGCGTGCGCACCTGCGGGAACACGAAGCCGAGCGAGAGCGCCACGCTGTGCCGGAGGGACTTGATGCGCCCCAGCAGGTCGTCGCCCGGGTCTCGGACGAGGCCCACGAGGTCGGTCGCGAGGAGGATCTCGAGCGGGGAGACCTGCATGTCCTCGTGCAGGCGGCGGGTGGGGTCGTCGTCGGCCGTGCCCGCTTCTGCGGCAGCGGCGGCCTCCTTCGCCGCCGCCGCGGCGTCCCGGGCCCCCGCAGCCCGGGAGAGCAGGAACAGGACTGCCCCGACGGCGAGGAAGAGGACGAGCGGCATGCCAGGGATGAGACCCATGAGCACGGCCCCGGCTGCGGCGATCCGCAGCGCGGTGCGGGACTGCATGAGCTGCCCGGACGCGGTCCCGCCCAGATCCTCGTCCACAGCGGAGCGGGTCACGATCATGCCGGTCGAGACGGCCATGAGCAGGGCCGGGATCTGGGTCACGAGCCCGTCCCCGACCGTGAGCAGCGAGTAGGTGTTGACCGCGTCCATGAGCGGCAGGCCGTGCTGGGCCATGCCGATCGCGATCCCGCCCACGAGGTTGATGACGATGATGACGATGCCCGCGATCGCGTCGCCCTTGACGAACTTGCTCGCGCCGTCCATGGCCCCGTAGAAGTCGGACTCGGCGGCGACCTCCGCCCGGCGCTCGCGGGCCTGGGACTCCGTGATGGTGCCGGCGTTGAGGTCCGCGTCGATCGCCATCTGCTTGCCCGGCATCGCGTCCAGGGCGAACCGCGCCCCGACCTCCGCCACGCGCTCGGCGCCCTTCGTGACCACGACGAACTGGATGACCACGAGGATCAGGAAGATCACGAGCCCGATGATGAGGTTGCCGCCCACCGTGACCTGGCCCATCGCGTCGATGACCTGGCCCGCGTGGCCGTTGCCGAGCACGAGCCGGGTCGAGGCCACGTTGAGGCCCAGCCGGAACAGGGTGGCCACGAGCAGCAGCGAGGGGAACACGCTGAAGTCCAGCGGCTTCGCGGCGAACATCGAGGTCAGCAGGATGAGCAGCGAGAACAGCACGCTGCACACGAGCAGGACGTCGAGCAGGCCCGCGGGGATCGGCACCACGAGCAGGAGGATGATCCCCACGACCCCGAGCGGCACCGCGAGCTTCGCGGCGGGGAAGGTCTTCACGTCTCCTCCTATGCGTTCTGGTCCGGGACGGCGGGCACGACGGCGGCATCCGGCGGATGCGCGAGCGCCCGCCGGGGCGGGGGCTGGGCCGTGCGGGCAGCGGCCCGCTTCGCCGGGAGCACATGCAGCCCGCCGGCGCGGCCCTTGGCCTTGAGCGCCATGACGAAGGCCAGGACTGCGGCCACGGCGGCGAAGTGCTCGGGCTGGATCTCCTCGCCGAGGCGGCACTGGGCGTGCAGGGCGCGGGCAAGGGGGATGTCCCGCACGAGGGGCACGCCGTGCTCCTCGGCTTCCGCGCGGATGCGGGCGGCGAGGTGGTCGGCGCCCTTGGCGACGACGCGCGGGGCAGCCTTCCCGGGCTCGTAGGCGAGGGCGACGGCGACGTGGGTGGGGTTGACGAGGACGACGTCGGAGCCGCCCACCGCCGCGATCATCCGGCTGCGGGAGAGCGCGAGCTGGCGGGAGCGGCGCTGGGACTTCACGAGCGGATCGCCCTCGGCGCTCTTGGCCTCGTCCTTGACCTCCCGCTTGGTCATGCGGGTCTGCTTGCGGTTGGCGCGCAGCACCATGAGGACGTCCGCCCCGGCCACCGCGATCCCGGCCGCGACGGCGAGGACGACGAGCAGGCCCACGGTCTCCCCGGCGGCGGCGACGAGCGCCGCGACGGGCCGGGAGCCCGAGGCGAGGACGGAGGGCATGGCTGCCTGCACGGCCCACGCGAGGACGGCCCCGACCACGGCGGTCTTGAGCACGGTCTTGGCCGCGTTCCACCACGCCTGCCCGCCCAGGAGCCGCTTGGCCGCGGTGGCCGGGGCCGCGTGGGCGAGCGTCGGCCTGAACTTCCGGAACCGGATCCCGCCCTGCAGCGCCGCGCAGGCGAGCACGGCGACGGCGGCGACCGTGAGCAGGGGCGTGAGGACGCCGGGCAGCGCGCCGAGCCCCTCGGCGAGGATGCGCAGGGCGGTGGCGGGCTCGGGGGTGAGCGCCGCATCGGCGACGGACGCGAAGAGGGCCCGGCCGGCGTCGGACGCCCTCTGGACCGTGGAGGGGACCATGGCCGCCGTGGTGCCCACCGCGATCCACGCGGTGAGGTCCTGGGAGCGGCGCAGCTGCCCCTTCTCCCGCACCTCCTTGAGCCGCTTCTCGGTGGCCTGCTCCGTGCGCTCCTGTGCGTCAGCCACCGGTTGCCTCCCCCATTCAGCCCACGCCCGTCAGCGCCCGTGCCGCCTGCCCCGCGAGGGCCGCGACCACGGCGGGGAGGGCCAGGAACAGCGTCCCGGCGAGCAGGAGCGTGAGCAGGACCTTGAGCGGGAAGCCCATCTGGAACGCGTTGAGGGCCGGGTCGATCCGGGTCAGCAGGCCGAGCCCCACGTCGGCGAGGAAGAGCACCGCGAGCAGCGGACCGGCGATCTGCAGCGCCGCGACGAGCAGGCCCGAGGACGCGGCGAGCATCGCCTCCACCGGGCGGGCCAGGTCCAGCTGCCCGCCGAGCGGGACGGCGTCGAACGAGCCCGCGAGCCCCGCGAGGACCAGCTGGTAGCCGTCCGAGGAGATGAGCAGTGCGAGGCCGGCCATGTGCACGAGCCGCGTGAACTGGGCGCCGTTGACGAGCGAGCCCGGGTCGTAGACCGTGGCCATCTGCAGGCCGGCGAAGAGGTCGATGAGCGAGCCTGCGGACTGGAGCGCCGCGAACGCGAGGTAGACGAGGAAGCCCAGGACCAGGCCCGTGAGGGCCTCCGCGGCGATCGCGCCGAGCAGCGCGGCAGTGTCCAGGGCGGCCCGCCCGGAAAGGCCCGGCCGTGCCGCGATCGCGAGCCCGAGCCCCACGCCGAGCATCGCCCGGATGCGCATCGGGAACGAGGAGTGGCTGAACGGCGGCGCGATGACGATGAACGCCGTGACGCGCACCGCGCACAGCAGCACGGTCTCAAGCCACGGACCGCCCGGGAGCTCCACCGCCCGGCCCCTCAGCCCGCCCCGAGCAGGCTCGGGATCCTGTCGAAGAGCTGGGACGTGAAGTCCACCGCCTCCGCGATCATCCACTGCCCGGCCACGACGAGCGCTACGGCAACCGCGGCCGCCTTGGGAACGAACGCGAGCGTGGGCTCCTGGATCTGGGTGGCGGACTGGAACAGGGAGACCGCGAACCCCACCACGAGGGCCGTGACGAGGACCGGGGCGGACAGCTTCGCGGCCAGCCAGAGCGCCTGCACGGCCAGGTCCACGACCGCCGCGGTGGTCACGCGCCACCCCCGTAGGAGCGGACCAGCGCGGTGACGATGAGGCCCCACCCGTCCACGAGCACGAACAGCAGGATCTTGAACGGCAGCGAGACCATGACGGGCGGCAGCATCATCATGCCCATCGACATCAGGGCCGAGGAGACGACGAGGTCGATCACGAGGAACGGCACGAACACGACGAAGCCGATGATGAACGCCGCGCGCAGCTCCGAGAGCATGAACGCGGGGATGAGGGTCTGCAGGGGGGTGGACTCCGGGGTGTCCGGGTTCCCCATCCCGGCCGCGCGGTGCATGAGCGCGATGTCCTCCTCGCGCGTGTGCCCGAGCATGAAGTGCTGGAGCGGCCCCGTGGCTGCCGCGGCGGCGTCGCCGAAGGAGAGGGTCCCGTTGAGGTAGGGCTGCACGCCGAGGTCGTTCATCTGGGTCAGCACGGGCCACATGATGAACAGGGAGAGGAAGAGGGCCAGGCCAGCGAGGACCTGGTTGGGCGGGACCGAGGGCAGGCCGATCGCGTTCCGCACCATGGCGAGCACCACGAAGATCTTGGTGAAGGACGTGGTCATGAGCAGCAGCGCCGGCGCGACCGAGAGCAGCGTGACCGAGAGCAGCGCGGTGATCGCGCCGGCCGGAGTGCCGTCCACGCCGTTGAGCTCGAGCTGCAGCCCGCCCGGGCCCGCGGGCTCGGCGGGGCTGGCCGGGGCGGCTGGCGCGGCCGGGCCCGGTTGGGGTGCGGGTGCCGGTTGGGGTGCCGGCGCGGGGGCAAGGGGTGCCGGAGCGGGCGCAAGGGGTGCGGGGGCCGGTGCAACGGGCGTGGGGGCGAAGGGGTCGGCGGGAGTCGCGTGGGCGGTACCGGCACCGGACAGGAGCACGACGGCGGCCAGCACCGCCGCGGCCAGGAGGACCGCCGCGGCGCCCACCCTGCGCACGACGCGGGCACGCACCGTGACACCCGTGCTCACCGTGACACCCGTGCTCACCGGGACACCGACCTCCGGCGCCGCACACGGGGAAGGGGAAGCGTGAGGGGAGCTGCGCCGTCGTGGGCATCCCCACCCTGGGCCGCCGGATGAGTGTCTGCCGCACCGCTGTCTGCCGGACCGGGTGCCTCGGTGCCCAGCCCGATGCCCGACCCCATCGACTCCGCGAGGGACGCAGCGAGCACCGACGGGAAGCCCGCGCTCGCCGGGGCAGCCGGGGGAGCCGAGGGCGCGGCGGCGGGCTTCGGAGGGATGCCCGCGCCGGGCTCGCCCGGCGCAGCGGTGCCGGGCGCCAGCACAGGCCGCTGGCCGAGGACCTGCACGCCGGCGTCGGTCACGCCGAGGAGGTAGCGCTCGCCGTCGGCCTCGACGAGGACGAGCGAGGCGGTGCGGGAGAGCCCCCGCCGGGCCACGACGTCCAGCGCGGGGGCCGGGGCGGGGGCCGGCCGCGCGGCAGACCCCACCGCGCCCCAGGGAAGGCGTGCCCAGGGGAGCGGCCCGGTCTCGCCGGTGAGCCGGCGGCGGAGCCACCACATGCCCGCGAGCACTGCCGCGAGGGCGAGCGCCGCGCGGGCCAGGAGGAGGACATCCTCCATGTCAGACGGCCTGCGAGGGGTCGAGGATGCGGGTGATGCGCACGGCGTAGTCGTTCTCGAGGACCACCACCTCGCCGCGGGCCACGAGGCGGCCGTTCACCAGGACGTCCGCAGGGGCGCCGGCGGAGCGGTCCAGCTCGATCACCTGGCCGGGCTCGAGGCCCATGATGTCCCGCACGGCAAGGCGCGCGCGCCCGATCTCCACGGCCAGGCCCAGCTCCACGTCCTTGATGCGGTGCAGGCGCGGCGCGAGGTCGGCGAGGTCCGCAGGGCGGGAGGGGGACGCGGCGTCGGCCTCCTGGACCAGGACGTACCCGGCCGTCTCGCCGGAGGCGACGAAGAGGTGCACTGGCGCGTCCGGCCCCGCCTCGGGTGCGTGGCCCGCCGGGAGGGGCGACGGCGTGCCCGGCCCGAGCACCGCGGCGGCCGCCGCGAGGGCCGGCTCGAGCTGCGCCCGGTCCGGTGCCGCCAGGCCCGCGGCGCCGGCGGCGGCGAGCAGGAGGTCCTCGCGCACGACGACGCGCACCGCGTACGTCGGCGACCCCACCACGAGGGCCTCGACCGTGAGCGTCCGGCCGAGCTCGCCCACGGCGCCGAGCGTGCCCGGCGCGAGCGTCACGGCCGCACCCGTGGGCAGGCACGTGAGCGCGGCACGGGCGGCGTCCGTGTGGGCGGCCGGGAGCTGGGCATGGCCGACGGGTCCGGCGCCGATCTGTGCCTGCCCGATCTGTGCCTGCCCGATCTGTGCCTGGCCGTTCGCCTGGCCGGGCTGTGCGGGGTCCTGCTGGGGCTCTGTCATGGTCAGTCCTCCTCGATGGCGATGATCTGGGCGGCCGCGCGGGTGCGGGCGGCAACGGGGTGGGCGGTCGCGACGCGCAGGCCGTCCACCGTGACGTCATAGGGCCGCCCCACGGGATGGGGGAGCCGGAGGATGTCCCCCACGGCGAGGCCGAGCACATCGGCCGGTCGCACCGAGACGGATGCGAGGCGCACGCCGACATCGAGGGGAAGCAGGACGGTCTGGGCGAGCGCGTTCTGCGGGGCGTCCTCCGCGGCGGCCACGCGGTTCGCCGCGCCGAGGCCGGAGAGGACGGTCTCCGCGGGGATCGCGATGGTCGCGGCGCAGTGGGACTCGCCGACCCGGATGGTGAACGCCGCCACGATCATGAGCTCTCCCGTGCCGGCCGCCTGCGCGAACTGCGAGTTGTAGGAGATCGACTCGATGGCGAGCCGGGCAGGGAGGGTCGAGCCGAGCGAGTAGCGCAGGGCCTCGGCGGTCTCGGTGATTGCGCCCGTGATGAGGCGCTCCTCGATCGGGGTGTACTTGCGGTCCTCCGCCTCGGTGTCCGTGCTCGCGCCGAGCATCCGCGCCACCCATGAGAGGGACGCCGCGGTGGGGAACTGGACGACCATCCTCGAGTCGGTGCCCTCGAGGGCGAAGAGGACCATCGTGGTCGCCGCCGGGAGGTCCGCCGTGTAGTCGTCATAGGTGCGCAGGCTGACGTGCTCGCTCGTGACCGTGGACTTCGCGCGGACCCGGGCCGTGAGCTGCGTGGCCCACTGCCGCGCGAACGTCTCGAAGGCGTTCTCGAGCACGCGCGAGTGTTCGCGCGCGAGCGTCGTGGGCCGGCGGAAGTCGTACGGCACCGCGGGGGAGGAGACGGTCATGCCCCCTAGGTGTGCGGAGGCCGCCGGATCGCTCCCCGCCTTGGCTTCCGCCGCCGGATTCGCCCAGCGCACCGCCCCCTGTTCCGCAGGAACCCGGTATTCGCCAAGGCCTTCCGCAGGTGTATGCAAGGACGGGCCGTTGGGGCCAGAGCGCTCCCTACCGTGGAATCACCGGGTCAGGAAGCTACGGCCCTCCTCAATTCAGGCGCAGTGCGCCAGCATCAGAAAGAGAAACACTCTATGCGCAAGTCCCACAAGATCCTCCTGGCCGCCGGCCTCGGCATCGCGGCTGTCGCCGGCGGCTCCGCCTTCACCGGCACCGGCCTCGCGACGACTGCGGGCGCCACCCAGTTCGTCGGCGGTACGGTGAACCAGACCGTCACCGGCGCCAGCCTGGCCAGCGTGACCTACGGCTTCGCCGACGCCCCGGGCAACACGCAGGTCAACAAGATCGACCTCAAGTTCGCCGACGCCACGGGCGGCAAGACCCCCACCGTTTCCCTCAACGGCGGCGCGGGCACCTCCTTTACCTGCACGGCGGTCAACGCAGCCACCTTCATCGCCTCGTGCACGCCGACCACGGCCGGCACCTCGCAGACCGGCCTCACGGGTCTGGACGTCACCGTCAGCTAGTGACGTGAGGGATGGCCCGCCCCAGCTCCAGGGCGGGCCATCCCTGTCTCTCCCACACGCCTGATCACTCCCGCCACGGAAGGACCGCCCCGATGACCCTGCGCCGCCGCATCCTTGCCGGCTCCATGGTCGTCGTGTCGCTCCTCTTCGCGGCCGTCGTCCTGCTCCTGGCCAGCGGCCAGAACGCGGTCGTCGTCACGCACGGCGTGAGCATGAACCCCGTCTACTACCAGGGCGACCTCGTGGTCGTCAGCCGCTCCGCGGTCTACGAGGTGGGCGACATCGTCGCGTACCGCCTCGCGTCCACCAGCGAGATCGCGCTGCACCGGATCATCGGCAGCGACGCCCACGGATTCACGATCAAGGGCGACAACAACGTCTCGATCGACGTGGACCACCCCACGAATGACGCGATCGTCGGCGAGGCCGTCCTCCATGTGCCCCAGGGCGGCACGTGGCTGCGCACCCTCACGAGCCCGCCCGTCCTCGCGGCCGCCGCCTTCCTCCTCCTGGGCGGCGGCACCACCGCACTCACCCGCCGCGCGCGCCGTCGTGCCCGTAGGAAGCAGAAAGCCATGTCCCGCCACCTCGAGACCTCGTCCCGCCCGCGCGCCGTCCCAGCCGGTGCCGCCGGTGCCGCCGCCGCGGAGGGTCGGCGCAGGAGCGCGCGCAAGGCCGCCCCGGCCATGCTGAAGGCGCCGTACCGCGCGTGGACGGCGACGGCCGCGGGCCTCGCCGCCCTCGGCGCGGGTCTGGGCATCTGGGCCTGGGGTGGGCCCACCGAGCTGCCCGCCGCGGACCTCAAGGCCGGCCAGCAGGCCCGAGTCGACTTCTCCTACAGCTCGGATGTCCGTCCCTCCGCCGCCTACGACGGCACGAAGGTCGTGGACCCGGCACCCGTGTTCCGCCGCGTGGTGGACACCGTCGACGTGCACTACGCCTATCGCGGGCCCTCCGGGACCGTGAGCGTCGCGGCCGAGCTGTCCACGCAGGAAGGCTGGCGCACCACCGTGCCCCTCGCGCCCTCGGCCCCGGTCGAAGGCGGTGCCCACGAGGGCACCGTGCGCCTGGACCTGGCCGCCCTCGAGAAGAAGGCGAAGGCCGCCGCGGAGGTGACGGGGCTTCCGCTGAACACGGTCAAGGTCGCGGTGGTGCCCACGATCGCCGCCGGCGGCTCCGAGTTCGCCCCGAAGCTGGCCTTCACCCTCTCCCCGCTCCAGCTCACGCTCGACTCAGCGGACGCGCTCACCGCCTCGCAGGGCCAGGCCGTCCCGGCCGCCGCTGCGGGCGCCCGCACCCTCGCCCTCGGCGTGTGGTCGCTCGACGCCGCGGCCGGCCGCTACCTCTCGGTGCTCGGCCTCGCGGGCGGCCTGCTCGCCCTGGCGGCCATCGCCGTGCAGGCCCGCCGACGCCCCGAGGACGAGAACGCGCAGATCCACCGCCGGTGGGCCTCGCTCCTCGTGCCGGTCCAGCCGATCCCCTCCGCCGCCGGCCGCATGACGGTGGACGTCGAGGCCTTCGCGACGCTGGCACGGCTCGCCGAGCGCTACGGGCTCCTGGTCCTGCACTGGTCCCGCAGCGGCGTGGACACCTACCTCGTGCAGGACGAGAACGTGTCCTACCGGTACCGGCGCGGAGCCGCGGCCCCGCACAGCGAAGGGTCAGCGCTTCCTCTCGACCGCGATCGCCTTGAGGGCGTCGGGGATGAAAGCCCGGACCTTCTCGGGCTGGTCTGACAGGATCACGATGTCCACCCGCCGGTTGCGCTCCATGAGCTCCTCGGTGGAGTCGTCCGTCACCTGCCGCGCCGAGCCGTAGGCGACGGCGCCCACCTTGCCGCGCGCCACGCCGTCGTGCTCCACGAGCCGGCGCAGCACGCCGATGGCGCGCGCCCCGGACAGCTCCCAGGTGGACGGGTACGCGGTCACGCCGTGCGCCGCATGCCCCTCGACTGAGACCTCGAGGCGGGAGGCGCGGATGACGGGGCCGACGACGTCGATCACCTGGGCTGCGCGCGCGGTCAGTTCCGGGCGGTCGGCGAGGAAGAACGTCTGGGCGCCCACGAGGCGCACGCTGAGCCCCCGCTGGTCGATGGTCAGCTCCACGTTCCGCGCGAGGCCCTTCGCGCCGAGCCCCTTCTCCATCGCGGCCTTGAGCGCAAGGAGCTTCTCGGCCTCCTTGCGCGCGAGCGCGAGCTCCGAGAAGCCCTCCGCGTCCTTGCCGGCGTCCTCGGCCCTCACCACGGTGCCCGTCGCCGTGTCCACCTTCCCCACCTCGGTCTGGCCGAACCCCGTCGCGAGCGAATTGCGCAGCTTCTCGAACTTCTGGGCGTCCACGCTGGACATCGCGAAGAGCACGATGAACGTGATCATGAGGACCGTGACCATGTCCGCGTAGGAGACGAGCCAGCGTTCGTCGTGGCCGTCCTCCCCGTGCCCACCGCCTCCGCGGCGCCGGCGCCTGCTGCTCACGCCGCGGCCTTGCCCGCCCCGCGGGACGGGGCCGTCTCCGGCGCGAGGGCGCGTAGCCGGTCGGCGAGGAGCACGGGCTGGGCGCCCGCCTGCAGGGCGAGCGCGCCCTCGAGGATGATCGTGAGGCGGTCCTCCTCGAGGTCCGCGAGCCGGTTGAGGCGCTGGGCGATCGGCAGCCACAGGAAGTTGGCCGAGAGCAGGCCCCACAGGGTCGCGACGAACGCCGAGGCGATGAGCGGGCCCAGCGCATCCGGCGTGGAGAGCTTCTCGAGCACGTGCGTGAGCGAGACGACCGTGCCCACGATCCCGATGGTGGGGGCGTAGCCGCCGAGGCTCTGGAAGAAGCGGGCCGCACTGCGCTCGGTGCGCTGGCGGGCGGCGATCTCGTCCTCGAGCATCGTCCGCAGGTCCTCGGAGTCGGTCCCGTCCGCAAGGCTCTGGAGCGCCTTCGCGAGGAACGGGTCCTTCGAGTCCGCGGCCTGGCTCTCGAGGGACAGGAGGCCCTCCACGCGGGCCTTCTCGGCGAGGGAGACCATCGTCTCAATGGTGCTGCTGGTCTGCGGACGCCGCCCCGCGAAGGCCTTGGGCAGGGCGCGGAGCGCGCGGAGCGTGTCCTTCATCGTGGAGCCCGCGAGCCCCACCGCGAGCGTGGCGCCGAACACGAGGATCATCGGCGCTGGCAGAAGGAGCGCCTCGATGTGCGCCCCCTCGAGGGTCACCGTCGCGTAGAGGGCGCCGAAGGCCAGGACGATGCCGATCAGGGTTGCCGGATCCATGTCAGGTGTTCTCCTCGGTCAGGGGCGAGACCGCCCTCAGATGCGTGCGGTCGGGCCCGGGCGTGCGGAGCTCGGACGCGAGCGCGAGGACGTGCGCCCGGGCCCGGGCCACTGCCTCGATGACCTCGCCGACGCTCTCCTGGACCACGTAGCTCGCCCCGCCCACCATGAACAGCGTCGTGTCCGGGGTGGCCTGGACGCGCTCGAGCAGGTCCGGGTTGAGTGCGAACTGCGAGCCGTTGAGGCGGGTGACGACGATCATGTGTGGTCCTGGGGGCCGGGGGACTGGGTGCCGGAAGCGCGGCGGGGGTGGTGCCGCACAGTCCCTGATCGGCAGGCGGGAGCCGACGGTGAGGCGGCGCGCTCGAGGCGGCCCGCGCCGCTGCCGCCTGGCCTACCTCTTGAGCTGGACGAGCTCGCCGAGGACCTCGTCGCTCGTCGTGATGACGCGCGAGTTGGCCTGGAAGCCGCGCTGGGCCGTGATGAGGTCCACGAACTCCTGCGAGAGGTCCACGTTGGACATCTCGAGCATGCCCGCGGACAGGGTTCCGGCCTGGCCCTCGCCCGCGGCGCCGATGACGGGCTCGCCCGTGTTCGCCGTGGCACGGTACGCCGAGCCGCCCGCCTTCTCGAGGCCGGCGGGGTTCGCGAAGGTCACGAGCGCCACGCGGCCCACGGCCTGGCGGGCGCCGTTGGAGAAGGACCCCATGACGATCCCGTCCGGGCCGACCGCGAACGCGTCCAGCGTCCCCGCCGCGTTGCCGTTCGCGCCGCCTACCGTCACCGTCGCCGGGCCCGCGTACCCGGTCAGGGCGGAGAGGTCCACGGCGACCCCGCCCACCGTGAGCGTCGTGGCACCCCCTGAGGGGCGCCCGTCCGTGAAGGCGACCGACGCCGACCCGGTGCTCGCGCCGTCGTCGCCCGCCACGTCCCACCCCGCCGCCGTGCGGGTGAACGTCACGGCGAGCGTGCGGGCGGTGCCCGTCGCGTTGTAGGCCTGCACGTCCCGCACCAGCTGCGTGCCGACCGCGGCGCCGTCCGGGAGGTTGCCCGACGCCGCGGCGCGCGTCGTCGCGATGGCCGGGGACGTCGTGGCCGTGTCGAGCCGGATCGGGGCGAGCTGCCCGCCCTGCTGCACGACGCCGTCGACCGCCGGCCAGCCCGTCAGGAGCGCGCCGTCCGGGGTGACCAGACGGCCGTCCGCGTCGAGGTCGAACGCGCCGGCGCGCGTGTAGAGGGTCTCGCCGCCGCGCGAGACCGCGAAGAAGCCGTTGCCGTTGATCATGAGGTCCGTGCCGCGGCCCGTGGTCTGGCCGGCGCCCTGGACGAAGTTCAGTGTGACGCCCTGGACCTTGACGCCCAGGCCGATCTGCGCCGGGTTCATGCCGCCCGCCTCGGCCTGCGGGCCCGCGGCGGCCTGCGTGAGCTGCGAGAGCGTGTCCTGGAACTGCACCGTGGACGACTTGAAGCCCGTGGTGTTGACGTTCGCGATGTTGTTGCCGACGACGTCCAGCTTGGTCTGGTGCGTGCGCAGGCCCGAGATGCCGGAGTACATGGAGCGGAGCATGGCTGCCTCTTTCTCGAGGGTATGGCTGTGGGTGGCTGTGGTCTGGGCTGTGGTCTGGCGGGCGATCGGGGCTTGCGTCAGCGGACGCCGGTGACCGAGGCGAGCGGCACCTCGGTGCCGCCGACGCTCACGGAGGCGACGCCGTCGCGCACCGTGACGTGGTCCGCCCGGCCGGAGCCCGGCACGCCGTCCGGGCCGGCGAACTCGACGGTGCGGCCGATGAGCGCCGCCGCCGAGCCGAGCGCCTGCGCCGCGGCCGAGGACTTCGCCGTGGCCGCGAGCTCCGTGAGCTTCTCCATCTGGGCGAGCGAGGCCGTCTGCTCGATCATCTGGGTCGTGTCCATGGGCGAGGACGGGTCCTGGTTCTTCAGCTGGGTGACGAGCAGCTGCATGAACAGCTCCCCGTCCATCTCCTGCTTGGGCGAGCGGGCGGGGCCCTGGCCGATTCCGGCGGCGCCGGTCGCGGGGGCGAGGGGCGTGGCGCTCGGGGCGGCCGGGGCCAGCAGGGTCTGCGTCAGCGGGGTGATCGGCACGGTGGTCCTTTCCGGTGGTCCTGGGGCGGGGGTGGTGGGTGCGGGGGCGGCGGGTGCGGGTCGGGGGGGCGGCGCTGCGGGGTGGCGGTCAGCCGCGGACGTCGAGCCGCTCGGACCCCGGTGCGGCGGGGCCTGCGGTGAGGGGCGCGCCCGAGCCCGGAGGGCCGGCGTCGTGCGCGGGGGCACCCGGGCGAGTCCACCCCGACGAGGTGCCGTCCCGCTGGCCCGTGCTGCCCTGGCCCGTGCTGTTGTGGCCGGCACCGTTCTGGCCGGCGCCGGGGTTCTGCTCGCCGTGCGGGGAGCCGGGCCCGGCCGCGCCGCCGGGTGCGTGGCCGCCGGGATGGCCGACGCCGACCGGCCCCAGCGCCGAGGCAGCCGCGGTGTGCGCGGTCCCCGGCAGGGCGAGGTCGAGGGTGGCGGTGAGGCCGGTGGCCGCGAGGTCCCGGCGCAGGTCGGGGAGTGCGGCGCGGAGGGCGTCGCGGGCCGCGGTGGTCGGGGCGTCGAGGTGGACGCGGACGCCCTGGGCGCTGATCGTCGCCTGGACGGTGACGGGCCCGAGGCCTTCCGGTGCCACGCGGACGCTCACGGTGTGCTCGCCGGGGCCGGCGGAGGCGATGCGGGCGATCGGCTGCCCGAGCTGCGCGGCGAGCGGAGCCGGCGCCGCCGACGCCGACGCCGAGATGGGGGACTGGGCCGGCGAGATGGGGGACTGGACCGCCGAGATGGGGGACTGGACCGGCGAGATGGGGGAGTGGACCGCTGAGATGGGGGTCTGGGCGGGGGAAGGGAGTGAGGGTGACCCCGACCCCGGATCGTGGTCCGTCGAGGTGGGGGGGCTGACCGCCGAAATGGGGGACTGGGCCGGCGACATGGGTGAACTGTGTGCCGAGACCGGGAGTCCTGGAACTCCGGCGGTCGACCGGGAGTGGAACGACCGGCGTCCTGGTGCGTGGTCTTCTGAGGCGCTGCCGAACAGAGGGGAGGTCTGGCCGGACTCAGAGGGGGCACCGCCGTCGACGGGCGGGGCGAACTCAGCATTGATGCGTTCGAGAGGGGCGGGAGCCAGCTGCGCACCGAGAGCGAGATCCCCCATCTCGGCGGTCAAGTCCCCCATTTCGGCGGTCAAGTCCCCCATTTCGGCGGTCAGGCCCCCCATTTCGGTGAGGGCCGCCATTTTGGATGCCGAGGCCGCCGTTTCGGTCGCCAGGTCCCCCATGTCGCTGGTCAGGTCCCCCTTTTCGGCGGGTTGGGGGGCGGGCGGGGCCGTGAGGAGCGTGAGGAGGGCGTCGAAGCCCGAGGAGGCCTCGGCGTCGTCCGCCTGGCGCCCGCGCCCGGCAAGCGCACCCGGCCCACCAGCGGGGGCCACGCCGGAAGCCCCGCCGGCCTGGCGCGCGCCCGCCCCGATCAGGCCCGGCGCGCTCATGCCGCCGCCCCGGGCACGATCCGGCGGATCTGCATGAGCCCGGAGTGGGCCTCCCATGCGTCGCGCACCTGGATGGTCTTGCCCGGCACGGGGGCGTCGATCGCCTTGCCGTCGCCGAGGTAGATCGCGATGTGGTCCCCGCCGAACGAGACGAGCAGGTCGCCGGGCCGCGCCTCGGCCAGCGACGGCACGGGCGTGCCCTTGGTCATCTGGTCCCGCACCACGCGCGGCAGCTCGATCCCGAGGTCCCGGTACACGTGCTGCACGAACGACGAGCAGTCCAGCCCCACCGCCGGGTCGTTGCCGCCCCACACGTACGGGATCCCGGTGTACTTGCGCGCCTGCGCGGCCACGTCCGCACCCGTCACGCCGCCGGTCCCGCGCGGCCCGCCCGCGTTGGCGGACGACGCCGGCCCCGCGCCCTGCGCCGCCTGCGTCGCCGTGGCGGCGGCGAGGCCGGGGAGGGACGCGGGGGAGCCGGCCGACCCGAGGGAGCCGGCGGCTCCGAGAGCTCCCGACCCGCCGAACTGGCCGAGCCCGCTGAGCCCGCCGAGCCCGCCGAGCTGGCCCGGCCCGCCCGGACCGCCTGCCCAGGCCATCCCCGCTGCGCCGGCGAGGGCGTTCGCGAACTCCTCGGCGGCGGCAGCGCTGGCCGGGGCCTCCGCAGCCTTCGCCGCGGACGTGCCCGCGGTGGAGCCCGCGCGTGAAGCCGCGAGCGCGTCGGGATCGGCGAGGGAGACGATCGTGTGGCGGATCTCGCCGATCCGGCCGAGGGCCTCCGTGAAGGTCATGCGTGGCGTCCTTCCCGCCGGGCCGGGCGGCCTCCGGCGATGTCGTCGAGCGCGGTCTGCTCCGCGCCGAGCTCTGCGGCTTTGGCCGCGGTGCGGTGGCGCTCCTCGAGCCTTTCGAGCCGCGCGGCCTCGAGCGCGGCGGCCTCATACTCGGCGGCGAGGGACTCGGCCTCGGCCTCGCGCTGGGCCACGAGGCCTGCGAGGTCCGCGAGCAGGCGGGACTGGGCACCCCTGGCCGCCGCAACCGCCCGGAGCGCGGCCGCCGCCGTCAGGGCGGCGCCGTCGTCCGTGTCCTCCGGGGCGGCCGTGCCGGTCGCACGGCCGAGTCCGCCCCGTCCGTCCTCGGCACGTCGTGCCTCGAGCTGCGCCCGCGCGTCGCCGAGGGTGGCCCGCGCTCCGGCGAGCCGCCCCGCCGTCTCGTCGCGCTGCGCCTGTCGGATCCGCAGGAGCCCCTCGAGGCGGAACAGCGGGCTCATGCGAGGACCCCCGCCGGTGCGCCCGTGAGCGTCTGCGCGAGCCCCGCGAGCCGGGCCCACGCCTCGGGCGCGGGCGTGGACTCGTCCATGCCCTGCCGCAGGAACGCGTCGATCGCGTCCTGGTGCGCGAGCGCCGCGTCCACGAGCGGGTTGGCCCCGGCCTGGTACGCGCCCACGTCGATGAGGTCCTGCGCATCCCGCCGCGCCGCGAGCACCCGCCGCAGGGCGGCGGCCGCCGCGCGCTCGCCGGGCCCTGTGACCTTGGCCGCGACGCGGGAGACCGAGCCGAGCACGTCGACGGACGGGAAGTGCCCGGCCGTTGCGAGCCGGCGGTCCAGGACGACGTGCCCGTCGAGGATGGACCGGGCCGTGTCCGCGATCGGCTCGTTGTGGTCGTCGCCGTCCACGAGCACCGTGTACACGCCGGTCACCGACCCGGTGCGGTCCGTCCCGGCCCGCTCGAGCAGCCCGGCGAGGACGGCGAAGACCGAGGGCGGGTAGCCGCGCGTCGCGGGCGGCTCGCCCGCCGAGAGGCCGATCTCCCGCTGGGCCATCGCCACGCGCGTGAGCGAGTCCACCATGAGCACCGCGTGGCGTCCCTCGTCGCGGAACGCCGCGGCGATCGCCGTGGCCGTGAATGCGGCCCGGCGCCGCATGAGCGCCGGCTCGTCCGCGGTCGCGACCACGACCACCGAGCGGGCGAGACCCTCCGGCCCCAGGTCGTCCTCGAGGAACTCGCGCACCTCGCGCCCGCGCTCGCCGATGAGCGCGATGACGTTGACTTCCGCCTCCGTCCCGCGGGCCACCATCGACAGGAGCGAGGACTTGCCCACACCCGAGCCCGCGAACAGGCCCATGCGCTGCCCCCGCCCGAGGGTCGTGAGCGTGTCGAGCACGCGCACGCCCGTGGCGAGCGGCTGGGTGATGCGCTCGCGGTCCAGCGGGTGCGGCGCGGGGCGCTCGAGCGGGGACCGGCCGGCGCCGCGGAGCGGTCCGAGCCCGTCCACCGGCTCGCCCAGCCCGTTGAGGATGCGGCCCAGCACGGCGGCCCCCGTGGGGACGGTCGGCGTCGAGCGCCGCAGCCGCGCGGGTGCGCCGGGGCGCAGGCCGGGTGCCGCGGTGACGGGGACGCAGTCGGCGCGCGCGGACGACGACGACACGACCTCCGCCTCGACCGCACCTGCCGCTGCACCCGGCATTCCGGCGCCCGGGACCCCGGCACCAGGCAGCGCTGCCCCCGCTCCAGCGCCAGGCACCCCGGCCGGCTCGCCGAGCAGTACGCGGTCCCCCACGGCGCACTCGAGCCCCGCGACCTGCAGGCCGAGCCCGTGCACGCGCGTCACCTCGCCCACGCGCTCGGGCGCCGCCGCGGCGACGGCCTCGGCCCAGCGGGCGGGCACGGCCCAGCGCGCGGCGGGGGCCGGGGCGGCCGGCGCGCTCATGCGCCCTCCCCGAGGGCGGCCCGCGCGCGCTCGAACGCCGTGGCGATGCGCGCGTCCAGGATCCCGGCGGGCAACTCGGCCACGGCGTCGCCACGGCCCAGGGCGGGGTCGACGACGAGGGTCCGCGGCGCCTCGTCCGCACCGAGGGCCGCGGTCACCGCGTCGAAGTCGTCGGCGCTCACCCGCACCCGGAGGGGGACCTCCGCGGATGCCCCCAGCCGGGCGAGGACGGAGGCGGCCGCGGCGTCGTCCCGGGAGAGCTCGTGGCCCACCACGGCGCCGGCGAGCTCGAGCGCGGACCGCACCACGGCGTCCTCCGCCTCGGCGAGGACCGGGGCGGCGAGGGCCCGCGCGGCGGACGCTGCGGCGTCGAGCGCGCCGACCGCGTGGGCGAGGGTGCCGCGGGCCTGGACGAACCACGCGGCCTTCTCCTCCTCGAAGGCCGCGAGCCGGACCTCGAGCATCTCCTGCGCCGCGCGCATCCCCGCCGCATACCCGGCGGCGTGGCCGCGGGCCCGGGCCTGGGCCTCCTCCCGCACGGAGGCGGGGGACTCGCCGAGCACGGGGTACTGGACCGCGGCGTAGGCGGGGAGCGCCCCAGCGGGGGACGCACCCGCGGCGGGCGCGAGCGATGTGCTGACTGCGTGCTCAGTAGACAAGGTCGTCCTCCTCGCCGCGGCGCACCGTGATGGTGCCCTCGGCCTCGAGCTGGCGGACGCGGCGCACGATCTCCGCCCGCGCCTCCTCGATGTCCTTGGCCCACACCGCCCCGAGCGCGGCGGTGTCCGCCTCGAGCATGGTCTTCTTGCGCTCGGAGATGTTCGCCTGGACCGCGAAGGCCACGGCGGGCGGCGCATTCTTGAGGGCCTTCGCGAGCACGCTGGTGTCCACGTCCTGGAGCACCGACTGGAGGTCGCGGCGCTCGAGCCGCACGATGTCCGCGAACGTGAACATGCGGGAGCGGACCTCCTCGGCGAGCTCGGGGTCGAGTCCCTCGAGCCCGTCCAGCACGGTCTTCTCGGTGGCGGCATCGGTGCGGTTGATGATCTCCACGAGCGGCTGCACGCCGCCCACGGCCTCGGGGGCCTCCTTCGCCGCGCCCACCGCGCCCACGCGGAGGCGCAGCTGCTCCGCGACCACCTCGATCGCGTCCGGGTTGGGCTGGGTCATGGTCGCGATGGCGAGGGCCACGGAGGCGCGCTGCTCCTCGGGCAGGCCCGCGAGCACCGCCGAGGCGCGGTCGGGGCGCAGGTGCGCGAGGACGAGGGCCGAGGTCTGCGGGAGCTCGCCGTCCAGGAGCGCGATCACCTGGGACGCGTCCGAGGCCTCGAGGAACTCGAACGCCTTGCCCGCCATGGTGTTGGCCATGCGGTTCAGGAGGGTCGCGGCGCGGTCGCTTCCGAACGAGGCCTCGAGCAGCTCCACGGCGAAGTCCCGGCCGCCGCGCGCGGGCCCGCGCCCCGCCACGGCGATCTGGTGGAACTCCTCGATCGTGGAGGCCACGGTCTCCGGCGGGACGCTGCGCAGGCCCATGATCTCGGCGACGATCTGCTCGGCCTCGGACTCCGTGAACTGCTGCAGCACGCGTGCGGCGTGGAGCTGGTCCATCTGCATGAGCACCACGGCGGCCTTCTGGATGCCGGTGAGCCTGGTCGCGGCCCGGCCGCCCACGGGGCTCACTGGGCCGCCCCCTCGTCGATGAGGTTGCGCAGGAGGCCCGCGGTCCTGCGCGGGTCTGCGGCGGCGAGCTGGCCGATCTGGAGGCGCTTGCGCTCGAGCTCGAGCGCGTCCCCCTCGGGCCCGGGCAGCGGTTCGATCTCGGGCTGGGCGGGCGGGGCCTCGATGGCGTCCATCGCCGTGGTGGTCGGCTCGGGCTCGGAGATCATGGCGTAGTCCTCCGGGTAGGGCAGTGCGGCGAGCTCGGCCGCCTTCGCCGCGGCAGCCCGGCGTCGTGCCCTCGCAGCGAGCACGACGCCGACCAGCAGCAGGGCGAGCAGCGCGCCGGCCGCGATGATGAGGGTGCGCAGGAGGTCCGCTTGGGCGGCGGCCTCGCGGGCGGCCTTCTCCTCGGCGAGGGCCGAGGCGGCCTCGTCCGCCTGGGCGGTGGAGAACGCGACCGTGCGGACGGTGACGACGTCTCCGCGCGCGGTGTCGGCGCCGGCGGCGGCCGAGACGAGCGCGGTCAGGGCCGGGACGTCGACCCCTCCCGCGTTGGCGTCCACGGCCACCGAGATGGATTGGCGGCGCAGCTCCCCGGCGGGGATGGTGCGCTGCTCGGTGGTCTTGTCCACGGCGTTGTTGCGGGTGGTGGTCGTGGACTCGTACTCGCCGTCGCCGTTGGCCCCGCCGGGCACGGCGATGTTGTCCGGGCCCAGGACGCCCGCGGCGCCGCCGCCTCCCGAGCCGCTGTAGTTCTCGGATTCGGTCTGCTCGGCGAGCGGCTGGGCGGCCTGGCCCTTGCCGAACGTCTCCGTGGTGCGCTGTGCGGACTGCTGGGTCATGTCCGCGGACACGGCGGCGGTGGCCTTCCCGGGCCCGACGACGCGGTCCAGCACCGCCTGCACCGCGGCCTGGGTGCGCACCTCGTAGGCGGTGGCGCGCCGGTCGGCGCTGCCCGCGGTGCCGCCGGCGGCCGAGAGGACGGCGCCGGCCTGGTCCACCACGGTGACCTTCCCCGGCGCGAGCCCCTCGACCGCGGAGGAGGTGAGGTGCACGATCGCGTCCACCTTCTCGTCCGTGAGCGGCTCGCCGGGCGCGGTCTCGACGAACACGGAGGCCGTGGGCGGCTCGGCGCGGGCCGTGAACACGGTCTTCTCGGGGATGGCGAGCTTCACCGAGGCACCGCGGATCCCGTCCAGGTGGGAGATCGTGGTCTCGAGCTCGCCCTCCACGGCGCGGCGGAACGTCACGTCCTGCTGGAACTCGGAGGCGGTGACGCCGAGCTTGTCCAGGAGCGTGTACCCGCTCGGGGCGGCGGAGGGCAGGCCGGCCGCAGCGGCCTTGAGCCGCTCGTCGTAGACGTGGGCCTCGGGGACGAGGATCGTGCCACCGCCGGCCGTGAGCTCGTACGGGACGCCGTCCTTGCGGAGCTGGTCCACCACCGCGTTGGCGTCCGCGGGCGCGAGCCCCGAGAAGAGCGGGGTCATGGCCGGGCGCGTGAGCCACAGGCCGAGAGCCACCGTGCCCACCACGAGGATCGCGACGCCGAGCACGCCCAGCGCCTTCTGCGCCGGGGTGAACGCGGCGGCCGCGGAACGGGTGCGGCCCAGCAGGGCGAGCAGCTGGGGAGGCATCAGGCCTGCATCCTCATGATCTCGTTGAAGCCCTCCACAGCCTTGTTCCGCACGGCCGCGGCCAGCTCGAGGGTCACCTGGGCGCGGGTCGCCGCGATCGTCGCGTCATGGACGTCGGTGAGGCTTCCTGTCACGGCGCGCACGCCGAGCTCCTTCGCCGTGGACTGGAGCTGCTGGAGGCCGTCGACGGCGCCGGCCAGCGTCGCGGCGAACGCCTCGCCGCCCGCGCCGCGCACCGGCGTCGTGCCCTGCGTGCCGGGGGTGACTGCGGCACCAAGGGTGGTGGGCGCCGTGCCGCGGACCATCGCGCCCACGGCCGCTCCGATGGGTTCGATGCTCACTGCTGGCGTCCGATCTGCAGGGCCGACTCGTACGTGGCGCGAGCGCGGTCCACCACGGCGGCGTTCGCCTGGTAGCCGCGCTGGGCGAGGATGAGGTTGCCCATCTGCTCGCCGAGGTCGATGTCCGGGTAGCGGACGTAGCCGTCCTCGTCCGCGAGGGGATGGTCCGGCTGGTGCACGATCCGGCCCTGGCCGTCTCCGAGCTCCACCGAGCGCACGAACGCCCCGTGCTCCTGGCCCTCCTGGGCGAGCACGTAGCGGGCCCGGAAGGCCTCGCCGCCCATGGCGCTCGCGGTGTTGACGTTGGAGAGGTTGTCCGCCGTCGCGTCGAGGTAGCGGCGGTGCAGGTTCATGCCGGTCCCGGCGATCCCGAGCGCGTCGAACGTCATGACGTGCTCCTCATCGCGGCGCGGAGGGCCGCAGCCTCGCCGCCCACGGCCTGCGCGGCGAACTGGTAGCGCAGCACCGTGTCGATGTTGGAGACCGTCTCGGTGTCCAGGTTGACGTTGTTCCCGTTGAGCTGGGTGGGCTCGAGGGAGCGGGCCTCAGCGGGCCGCACGGTTCCGGAGCCGGCGGACACGGCGGCGCGCAGCGAATCCTCGAAGAGCACCCGCTTGGCCGTGTAGCCGGGGGTGTTGACGTTGGCGATGTTGTCGGCAATGGCGCGCTGGCGCGCGGCAAGGCCGTCGAGCGCGCTCTGCAGCGCAAGCGAGGAGACCGAGTCGAACACGGTGCCTTCCCTGGGGGGTCGGGGACGTCTGCACTCGCCTCTATGCGTGACGTTCCGTGACGGCTGCAGTCAGCCGTCGGCCCCCTTCAGCCCCGGCAGGTGTCAGCCGCGCTCGTCGAGGTATACCGCGCCGGCCCGGGCGGCGCCCCGCACCGGCTGGAGCTGCCTGAGCTCGGCGCCCACCGCGTCCCGGCGCTCGGTGAGCCGGGTCCGCAGGCGGTCCTGCTCCACCACGAGGTGCTGCGCGCGGGCCCGGAACCGCTCGGGCAGGGGGCCGAGGTCTTCGGGCAGCTCCCACAGGTAGCCGGGACCGCCGGTCCAGGCCGCTCCTGCCCATTCCTCGCCCGCCCGGTCCAGCTGGACCTGCGCCGTGAGCAGGCCGTCCTCGATCCGGTCCAGCACCGCAGCCCAGCGGCGGTCCGGCTCACCCACGGCCATGCCCCGCGGCAGCGGCCTCGGCCCACGCGTCGCGCAGCGGCTCGAGGCATTCGGTGCACTCGGCCACGAGTGCGGGGTCCAGCGTGGAGCCGGCGCGCAGGAGCGTCGACGAGACGTAGGTGTAGATGGCCTGGAGGTTCTCTGCACCGTCCCAGAGCTCGGGGCGGAGCGAGGTGGAGAGCGCTCCGATGATCTCCTGGGCGTGCGAGAGCTGCTCGCCCGCCTCGGCACGGCGGCCGGCCGCGAGGTGGTCGTGGGCGCGGGCGAGGTCGGCGAGGAGCCGGTCGTAGAGCATCACGAGCAGCGCAGCGGGGCTCGCGGTGAGCACGGCCTGGCGCTGGAGCTCGCGGGCCTGCTTGGCGTAGGGGGAGGGTGCGCTGGCTGTCATGATTCACTCCCGGAGCTGGCGGTGAGGGCGGCGAGGGATGAGGAGAGGTAGGCCTGCTGGCTGTTGAGTCCGCTGATGGCGGTCTCGAGCCCGGCGTAGATGCGCGTGAGGGTGACGCGGCGCGAGTCGAGGCGCGTCTGCCAGGCCTCGATCTGGTCGTTGTACGTGCGGGCCAGGCCCTGCTGGGACTGGATCTTGAGGGTCAGCGAGCCGTCGAACCGGTCCGAGACGGACTCCGCTGCCGCGGCGACGCGGGCTGAGAGCGCCTCGAGCTGGGCCGAGGCGGCCGCGGGGTCGGCGGCGTAGGCGGCCTCGAACTTCGCCTCGTCGAACAGGAGCGTCCCGTCCTTCTGGACCTTGATCCCGATCTCGATCGGGGACTTGCCGCCCACCGGGTAGGAGGCGGCCTCGAAGAGCGTGCGCTGCACCGTGCGGACGGTGGAGTCGCCCACGAACCTGCCGGCCGTCGTCGTGCCCGTCGTCGCGTTGGAGGAGACCGCGGAGCCGGAGTTGATCGTGGAGAAGACGCCGTTGAGCCCGTCCACGAGAGCCTTGGCCGACGCCGAGACGGCCTTCGCGTCCGGCGTCACGGTGAGCGTCACGGCGGTCGCGGAGACCGCGCTGACCGTCGCGTCGAGGCCGGGGAGGAGGTTGGCGAACGTGTTGCCCGAGGAGGTGAGCGTGGTCGCGGCGCCCGTGCCGGGGTAGAGCGTGACCTGGGCGTCCTGCCCCTGGCTGACGATCGCCGCGCCCGGGGCCGCGAAGAGGTCCGGCGCGATGCCGGCATCGGTGTCCGCGGCCGTGCCGCGGTGGACGGTGAAGGCCCCCGCCGCGCCCTGGGACGTGGCCGTGAACTGGAGGCGGTACTGCTGCGTGCCCGAGCCGTCCACGCCCGCGGCGACCTTGACCGCCGTGACGCCGGCCCCGGCGGCGTTGACGGCGGTCACCATCGCATCGAGGCTCCCGCTCGCGGCCGTGACCTCGTGGCGCACGCCGTCCGTGCCGGTGATGGTGATCGTCGCGGGGGAGTCCGGCCAGCCGGTGCTGTTCGAGTACGCCGCGGTGACTGCGGTGTGCGTCTGCGCGAGGGCGTCCACGGTGAAGGAGACCGAGCCCGCCTGCGCGGTGGGGCGGGCGACGCCGGTCGCGGCCGTGCCGCTCGAGGCGACCGCGAACGCCGTGGTCCCCGTGGGGGTCGCGGTCTTCGCGGCAAGCGTGGCGAGGTCTGCCACCTTCGTGTTGAGGGACTGGAGCGCGCTGATGAACTGCTCGATCCCCGCGGCGCGGCGCTTGAGCACCTGCTGCGGCGCGGCCTCGACGCCCATGAGGGCGTTGATGATCGAGGTTGTGTCGAGGCCCGTGGCGAGGCCGTCGATCGACATGCCCATGGCGGGCCTCCTTTGGCGGTGGGTCTGGCAGGTTGTGGGAGCCGTGCGGTGAGAACTGCCGAGGTGCGGGTGGAAGGCGACCCCGGCCCGGGTGCCCCGATCGCCGCCGGGGGGCGTCGGTGCGGGCGTCAGGGCCGGGGTCGCCGGTCAGGTGTCCTAGCGCAGGAGCTGCAGGACGCCCTGGCCCGTCTGGTTGGCCTGGGCGAGCATCGCCGTGCCGGCCTGCGAGAGGATGTTCGACTTGGTGAACTTGACCATCTCGCCGGCCATGTCCGTGTCGCGGATGCGGGACTCGGCAGCGGAGAGGTTCTCCTGCGAGATCGCGAGCGAGCGCGACGCCGACTCGAAGCGGTTCTGCGCCGCACCGATCGTGGCGCGCTCGGTGGAGATCGACTTGATCTGGGCGTCGACTGCCGTGATCGACGCCGCGGCGTTCGCCGCCGTGTCGAACGTCAGGGCCGCGACCGCAGTGCCGACGGCGCTGACGTTGGCCGTGGTCATGTTGACGGCGATCTGGTCCTCCGCTGCGACGCCGCCGGCGCCGACGTGGAAGGTCATGTTGGCCTGGGCGCCGCCGTCGAGGAGCTTGATGCCGTTGAAGTTGGTGCTGGCGCCAATGCGGGTGAGCTCCGCGGCGAGCTGGTCGGACTCCTTCTTGATGGCCGCGCGGGAGTCGGCGTTGTTGGAGTCGTTGCCAGCCTGGACTGCGAGGTCGCGGACGCGCTGGAGGATCGAGTGGACCTCGGTGAGCGCGCCGTCGGCGGTCTGCAGCACGCTGATCGCGTCCTGGGCGTTGCGTGCGGCGACACCCGAGCCGTTGACCTGCGAGCGGAGGCCCTCGGAGATGGCGAGGCCGGCGGCGTCGTCCGCGGCGCGGTTGATGCGCAGGCCCGAGGAGAGCTTCTCCATCGACTTCGAGATGTCGTTCTGGGTGTTCGAGAGGTTCCGCAGCGCGTTGTTCGCGAACAGGTTGTTGTTGATGATCATGCCCATGGTGATTCCTCCATGATGGTCGGGCTTCGGTCAGAGGCGGCCCGTCCCTGGGCCATCCGCAACCCCCTGTCGGCAGCCGGCCAGATTTGGTGAGCCGATTTCGGTGAACCGCGGATCCCGCGGTTGATACCAATTCGGTACCATGGGCGAGTGGCTATGACTCTGCGTCTCCCTGAAGAACTCGACCGCGAACTCGAACGGCTCGCGGCCGAGAAGCACATGTCAAAGAGCGCGCTTGTGGTCGAGGGCGCGCGGCAGCTCGTCGAACGGAGCCGCCGGGAGTCCCTGATCGAGCAGGGGTTCGCGTTCGCGCTGTCCCATGACCGAGAGGCGCTTCAGCGGCTGGCCGACGCGTGACCGCGTTCCTTGAGCTTGATGACGCCCTCCTCCTCGTCTCGAGGATGGGCTTCCACGTGCGTGATGCAGGCCTGCTCGGCTCGGCTTTAGCCCGTCCAGGCACTGTGGTCATGGGCCGGCCCGCCTACCCGACGCTGCCTCTCCAGGCCGCTGCCCTGCTGGAATCCTCAGCCCGGAACCACCCGCTGGTCGACGGCAACAAGCGCTCCGCGTGGGTCTTCGTCGTTGTCTTCCTTGCCCTGAACGGCTTCGAGCACGATATGAGCGCCGATCAGGTCTTCGATCTCGTGGTGGGCGTTGCTGAGGGCAGCATCGACCTGGGCGCTTCGGCTGAGATCCTGGCTTCCCATTTGCGTCAGACTGGAACCTGACGGTCAGGGGTCACCCCGCCCGGGCCAGGCTCCTCGTGAGGCCGCCCGCGGTCGCCTCGCCCACGGCGTCGAGGTACTCCGCGACCCGCCCGGCTGAGCCCTTCGCGGTCGGCGCGGCGCTGCTTCCCTCGTAGTGCCGCGCGAGCGCGTCGTGCAGCATGCGCAGGGCCTCGCGCCGCAGGTGGGAGACGGCCGACGCCGTGGTCCCCAGTTCCGCGGCGAGTTCCGTCACGGTGCGGTCGCCGAAGTAGACCTCCGCGACCACGTGCCGCATCCGCTCGGGCAGGGCGGCCACGGCCGCGCGCACGTACCCGTCCCGCTCCCCGGCGACCGCAGCCCCCTCCGGCGAGGGCCCGGCGTCGTGCAGGGAGTCCGCGAACGCCTCGTCGAGGGACTCCACGGTGCGTGCCCCGTCCGCCCGCGCGGCCTCCACCTCGGCCCGGTCCACGCCGAGGGCGGAGGCGAGCTCATCCACGCTCGGCACGCGCCCGAGCTCCCGCGTGAGCCTCTCCTCCGCCGCCCGGGACTCCTTGATGCGCCGCCTCGCCCCGCGCGTTGCCCAGTCAGAGGAGCGCAGCTCGTCCGCGACCGCCCCGCGTATGCGCTGTCGGGCATATGCCCCGAACGGCACGCCCAGGGTGGGGTCGAAGGAGCGGGCCGCGGCAGTGAGGGCCACCGCCCCGGCGCCGGCGAGGTCCTCGCGCGGCAGGTGGGGGGCGCGGGCGCACGTCTCGTTCACGATGTACCCGACGAGCGGGAGGTGCTCGAGCACGAGCTCGTCCTGGGCGGAACGGGCCACGGCGTCTCTCCTTCGGTCACGGCCTCGGGCGGGACGCTCACGCACGCCCCGATGGCTCCTATGCGCCCGGACAGCGCCCCGGCTGCAGGGCACGGGACTCCGCCCGCCCGCCTCACCTCCGGCACCGCGCTGCCGACAGGGGACCGCGAGAACTTCACCGCCAGACCCGACCGCGAGGAATCCGGCCCGACGCAAGGAGGCAGACGTGCACCCAGCTCAGACGCTCTCGACGCTCCTGTGGCGCGAGCGCGAGCTGCTCGACCGCCTCACGTACCGGCTCGAGACCGAGCAGCTGCTCATCTCCAGCGGGCACACGCGCTGGATCGGGTTCGCGACCGAGGAGGTCGCCGCCGCCGTGGCCGCCGTGCGGGACGCGGCCCTCGAGACGCAGGCCTCCGCCAGCGCGCTCGCGGGGCTGTGGGGCCTCCCGGACGACGCCGGTCTCCCGGCCCTCGTGGGCGCCGCACCGGAGGACGGGCCGTGGCGCGAGGTCCTGACGGGCCACCTCGAGGCCCTGACGGCCCAGGCCTCCGAGGTCGAGCTCCTGCGGGACGCCAACGCGAAGCTCCTCCGCGCCGCGACGCGGGACGTCCAGGAGACCCTCGCGCAGGCCGCCCCGCAGCAGGGCCCCACGGGCGCGGGCTACGACGCCGCGGGCCACGCCGCGCGCCCCGCCTCCCCCCACTTCCTCGACCAGCGATCGTGAGGACCAGGACCCCATGACGAGCACCTTCGCCACCCTCGGGACCGCGCTCTCGGGCCTCGACGCGGCCCGCACCGCGAACTCCGTGGCCGGCCACAACACCGCCAACGCGGGCACCGCCGGGTACACGCGCCAGCGCGTCGAGACGTCCTCGGCCGCCGCGCCCGCCCGCACCGGCATCGTCGTGGCCCCCGGCGCTGCCGCGGGGCAGGGCATCCGCACCGACGGGGTGAGCCGCCTCGGCGATCCGCTCCTCGACGCCGCCGTGCGCCGCGCCGCAGGCCAGACCGGCGCTGCCGCCGTCCGCGCGGACGCCTTCGCGGGCATCGAGGCGACCCTCCGCGAGCCCGGCCCGGACGGGGTCTCCGCGAAGCTCGCCGACTTCTGGGCGGCGTGGGAGGGCGTGGCCAACCAGCCCGGTCAGGAGCCTCCCGCCGAGGGCCTGCTCCGTGCCGCCGGGGACCTCGTGCAGCAGCTCGCGGCCGGCCGCGCGGAGCTCGAGGGCCAGTGGTCAACGGCCCGCGCGACCCTCGTGCAGGACACCGCCCAGCTCAACGCCATCGCCTCCCGCATCGCCGAGCTCAACCTCGCCGTCCGCTCCGCCGCAGCGGCCGGCCACCCCGCGCTCGAGCTCGTGGACGAGCGCGCGGTCCTCGCGGAGAAGGCCGCCTCCCTGGCCGGCGCCACGGTTCGGCCCGCGGCGGACGGCACCGTGGACGTTCTCGTGGGCGGGATCGCGCTCGTCACGGGCGGCACGGCCCGCAGCCTCGCGGTGGTCGGCGCGGACAGCCTCGACCGCCTCGGCCAGAGTGGCAGTGTCCAGGACGGGCCGGTCCGGATCGAGTGGACGCACCGTCCCGGGGTGGACGCGGCGGTCGACGGCGGCCGCCTCGCCGGCGCCGTCACCGTCCTCGCGCCGGCGGTCGCCACGGGCAGCGGCGTGGGCGGCGGGGGCCCGCTCGCCGAGGCCGTGGCGCACTACGACGCCCTCGCAGCCGACCTCGCCTCCCGCGTCAACGACGCCCACCGCGCGGGCTGGACTCCGGACGGCGCCCCTGCAGGGGACTTCTTCACGCTCGCGCCCGGGCTCCCTGCCGCCGCCGGGCTCACCGTCGCGGTCGTCTCCGCGCGGCAGCTCGCCACCGGGACCGCGGGCGCCGGGCCCCTCGACGGCTCGAACGCCCAGGCCCTCGCCCGCCTCGGGGAGGGCGCCGGCTCCCCGGACGCCGGCTGGAACGCGGGCGTGACGCGCATCGGTGCGGCGTCGTCGTCGGCCGCCTCCCAGGCCTTCCTCGCCGAGGCGACCTCCGCCGCCGCGAAGGGCGCCCAGCTCGCCGGGTCGTCGGTGAGCCTGGACGAGGAGGCCGTGGCGCTCGTCGCCGCGCAGCATGCATACCAGGCCTCGGCCCGCGTCCTCACGGCCGTGGACGAGATGCTCGAGATCCTCATCTCCCAGACCGGAAGGGTAGGCCGATGATCCGCGTCACGGGCCAGACCATGATGCTCTCCGCCCAGCGGGGCCTCGCCGCCTCGCAGGGCCGCCTCGCCGAGCTGCAGGAGCGCTCGCACACGCTCCGCCGCGTGGAGAAGGCCTCCGACGACCCGGTCGCGGCCGCGGGCGCCATGGCCGTGCGCGCCCAGCAGACCGCCTCCGCGCAGCACGCGCGCAACATCGACGACGGCCGCGGCTGGCTCACCACCGTGGACTCCTCCCTCTCCGCCGCCGAGGACATCCTCCAGCGCGTCCGCGACCTGACCGTTCAGGGCGGCGGCAACGGCGCCCTCAACGCCCAGGCCCGCGAGGCCATGGCGATCGAGCTGGACGGCCTCCGCTCCGAGCTCCTCGTCCGCGCCAACACGCAGTACCTGGGGCGCAGCGTGTTCGCCGGCACGTCCGACGCCGCCTCGGCCTTCGCCGCCGACGGCACCTTCGCCGGGGTCCCCGGGACGAGCGTCGAACGGCGCGTCGGGCCGGGCGCGCCCCTGCGTGTGGACGCCGACGGCGCCGCCGCCTTCGGGTCCGGCGCGGGCAGCGCCTTCGAGCTCATCCGCGCGATCGCCGCGGACCTCCGGGCCGGCGTGCCCACCGCCGGGCGGATCGCCGAGGTGGACGCGCGCCTCAAGGCCGTCCTCGACGCCCACGCGGACGTCGGCGTGCGCCACGCCGCCCTCGAGAAGGCCGCCGCCGCCCAGGCCGAGGCCGCCGCACACCTCGAGCACCGCCGCGCCAACCTCGAGGACGCGGACCTGAGCCAGACCATCCTGGACCTGAAGATCCAGGAGACCTCGTACCAGGCCGCGCTCGCGGTCACGGCCAAGGCCCTCCCGCAGTCCCTCCTGGACTTCCTGCGCTGAGCTGGGCCAGGGCGCGCGGCGCTGCTCAGCCGGGCAGGGGCTGGACCCGTTCCAGCTCCTCGTGACGGGTGCGCAGCTCTCGCTGTGCCCGGTGCAGCCGGGTTCCTGAGAAGGGGAGTGCCCCGAGGTCCGCGGTGCGCGCGGCGCGTGCGGCCAGCGCGGCGGCCGAGCGCGCGGCCTTCTCGGGCAGCCCGATGTCCGCGGCGAGGCTCTTCCAGTGGGAGGCCTTGAGCTTCCGGGTCACGCCACCGATCGGCAGGGCCATGGTCTCGTCGTCGTAGAGCAGCGTGCACGGGATGTCGTAGATCGGGGCCACGGAGCCCTTCCCCGGCCGGTCCCACAGGACAGAGATGTTCTTGGCGTGCAGGTCGCCGTTCCCCGTGAGCCAGGCGAACAGGAATTGCATGTACAGGTTCCGGAGCGCGACGGGGCGGGCCGCACAGGCGTCTGCAGCGGCCACGATCAACTGCTCCGTGTCCACCGCGTACTTGGAGGCGGGCAGGACGCCCAGCAGCTGGGCGCCGTCCTCGAGCGGAAGCCGCCGCCACCCCCCGTCCTCGTCCGGTGCGCGATCGAAGCGCCGCACGAGCAGTCCGGGACGACCGGCTGCGTCGTGGTGGACTGAGTGCGCGGCCACCGGCAGGCGCATCTCGGCGGCGGCGCGCAGGTGGAGGGACTCGTTCAGGACCAGATGGCGGTGCTGCGGAGGGTCGAGTTTTAGGATGTACCGACCCTGCCGCGCGGCCAGCGGGGCTGTGAGCATAGAGGCGCTGACCTTGTCCTGCACCCCCGGGAGCCCGTGGAGGTCGAGGGCGACAGCGAGGGCAGAGAAGTCCAGGGCCGCACCGTCGATCTCGGCAAGCACGGGCGGCTCCTCGGGGGCCTGTCCAGCAGGGACGATCTGGACGTCGCCGGGGACGTCGGCGCCGACAGCGAGCAGGACGGTCAGCTCGTCGTCGGGACTGGTCTTGACGGCATTGCGCAGGACGGTGAGGCGGTGTCCCTCGGGAAGGAGCCCGGCGAAGAATGGTGGAAGGCCAACGTGGGCGACGGTAGCCGTGCCCACCGGGAGGGTGGACGCGACCGCAGTTCCCCCGCCCTCGGCGTAGGCGGGGCTGTAGGAGAACTGGATGGCGCCCTGTGGGGTGCGGGAGAGCTGCCCAGCGAGGGTTCCGTTCTTGTAGACGTCAGCCGCAGGCACGAAGCGGAGACCCGCCAGGTCCGGTGCCATCAAAGAGCCGCCAGACGCAGGCCGAGGGCGTTTGCAGCCGCGGAGACTGCGGCGAGGCTGCTGGACCCGCTGCCTGATTCGATGCTGCGCACGGTGCGCTCCGAGATCCCTGCGAGCTCGGCGAGGACCTCCTGGCTGATGCCGGACTCCTTCCGGGCGGCTCGGATGGCGGCACCGATGGCCTCTGGGTCGCTCATGACTGTCCTTTCCGGCAGGATTTCGCCGGTCGAGTTCACGCTGCTGCCCATTCTGGCATCCCAGCACAGATATCGGCAATATTTTGCCGATCTCGGGTCGGATCCGGAGCTTGACGACGCAGCGAGTCCCTGACAGGAAGGATCCTGCCGGCCCATGCTGATGGCCCATCCTGACAGCCCATGCCGCCGCCTGCCCCGAAATGCATCCTCGCCCCCAGCGCGTCCCCGGCATAGACTCGGCCTCACGGGCGGCACATTCGTCACAGGAACACCGCCGCCGGAGCGGAGGCGGAACGTGAGGATCGGCATCGCGAGGGAGCGGCGCCCGGGGGAGCGGCGGGTGGCCGCCACGCCGGAGTCCGTCCGGCACCTGATCGGGCTGGGGCTCGAGGTGCTCATCGAGTCCGGCGCGGGCGAGGCGTCCGGGCACCTGGACGCGGCCTACAGCGAGGCCGGGGCACACGTCGTCGGCCGTCTCGCCATCGCGGAACTGGACCTGCTCGCGCACGTGCGCCCCCTCGACCCCGCCACGGCCGCGGAGCTGCGGAGGGGAACGGTGAGCGTGGGGCTCGCCTCGCCGTCGTCCGAGCTGGCCACCGTGCGAGCGCTCGCCGCGGCGGGCGTCACGGCGTTCTCGCTCGAGCTCGTGCCCCGCATCTCCCGCGCCCAGTCCATGGACGCGCTCACCTCGCAGGCCCTCGTGGCCGGGTACCGCAGCGTGCTCGAGGCCGCCCTCCGCCTGCCGCGCTTCTTCCCGCTCTACATGACCGCGGCGGGGACCATCCCGCCGGCCCGCGTGCTCGTGCTGGGCGCCGGGGTGGCCGGGCTGCAGGCGATCGGCACGGCGAAGCGGCTCGGCGCGCGCGTGTCCGCGAACGACATCCGGCCGGCCTCCGCGGACGAGGTCGCCTCGATGGGCGGCACGTTCATCCGCCTCGACGTGGAGGGGGCCGAGGCCACCGTGGCCGCCGGCGGCTATGCGCGCGAGCTGGCCGCGGACCGGGGCGAGCTCCAGCGCCGCCTGCTCACCCCGCACGTGGCTGATGCGGACGCGCTCATCACCACCGCCGCCGTCCCCGGCCGCCGCGCGCCCCTGCTCGTGACGCTCGAGATGGTCGCGCAGATGCGCCCCGGGTCCGTGGTGGTGGACCTCGCCGCGGAGTCCGGCGGGAATGTCGAGGGCACCGTGGCCGGGCAGGACATCGCCGTGCCCACCGCGGACGGGCGCGGGCACGTCACGCTAGTGGGCCTCGCCGACGCCGCCTCCGCCCTCCCGGCGGACGCCTCCCGGCTGTACGCGAAGAACGTCGCCAACCTCGTGGAGCTCGTCGTGCGCGAGGGGCAGCTCGTGCTGGACTTCGGCGATGAGGTCGTGGCGGGCGCGTGCCTGACGTACGACGGCGTGGTGCGGCACCCGCCCACGGCCGAGGCTCTCGAGGCCCTCGCCGCGGCGGAGGCGGCGCTGCCGGGGGACCACGCGGCCCAGGCAGAACAGACAGCACAGGCTGGGGAGAGGGCGCAGGCCGGGGAGACAGCACACGCCGGGGAGACGGCACAGGCCGGGACGCGCGAGGAGGGAGCTGGCTGATGGGCGGCGTGGAGCTGCTGACGATCACCGTGCTGGCGGTGTTCGTGGGCTTCGAAGTGGTCTCGAAGGTGTCCAGTACCCTGCACACCCCCCTCATGTCCGGTGCCAACGCGATCCACGGCATCATCCTCGTGGGCGCCATCATCGTGGCCGGGCAGGCCGAGGAGCCGTCCGTGCTCGCGGTGGCGCTCGTCGCGGTCGTCCTCGCGACCGTGAACCTCGTGGGCGGGTTCGTGGTCACGGACCGGATGCTGGAGATGTTCCGCGGCCGGAAGCCGGGACCCGCAAGGGGCGGGCCGGCAGCGCCCGGCGGCGGGGCCGGCGTCGGCCGTCAGGAGGCCTCCAAGTGAGCGTCCTCGACCCGGCCTGGACCGCGCTGCTCTACCTCGCCGCGGCCGTCTGCTTCGTCCTGGCCCTCAAGGGACTCTCCTCGCCGCGGCACGCGCGCCGCGGCAACCTCGTGGGCGCGGCCGGTGCGGCGCTCGCGGTGGTCACCGTGTTCCTCTCCGCACGGCTCGAGAACATCCCGTGGATCCTCGCGGCGGTCGCCGTGGGCTCGGCCATCGCGGCGCCCGTGGCACGCACGGTCAAGATGACCCAGATGCCGCAGCTCGTGGCCCTGTTCAACGGGGTGGGCGGCGGGGCGGCAGCGCTCGTGGCGCTGCTCGAGCTCCCGCATGCTGCCGGGGCTGGGGACGTGTGGATGCGCCTCGCGATCGTCTTCACGCTCCTCATCGGCGCCGTGTCCTTCGCGGGCTCGGCCGTGACGTTCGCCAAGCTGCAGGAGCTCATGACCACCCGGCCCGTCCTGTTCCCCGGCCTGCCCGTGGTGATGGGCGCGGTGCTGGTCGGCGCGCTCGGGTGCGCGGCCGCCGTCGTGCTCCTGGGGAGCTACCCGCTCGCGCTCGCGCTGCTGGGGCTGGGGCTCGTGGCCGGCGTGCTGCTCGTGCTGCCGGTGGGCGGGGCGGACGTGCCGATCGTCATCTCGCTGCTCAACGCGTTCACGGGCCTGGCCGTCGCGGCGAGCGGGCTCGTGCTCGGGAACGTGCTGCTGGTCGTGGCCGGCACGCTCGTGGGCGCATCCGGCACCATCCTCACCCGCGCCATGGCGGCGGCGATGGGCCGCAGCGTCTCCGGCATCCTCTTCGGCGCGTTCAAGGGAGGCTCGACGGCGGGGTCCACCGCGGTCTCGGACCGCCCCGTCCGCTCGGGGAGCGCGGAGGACGTGGCCGTGCTGCTGGGGTACGCGCAGCGGGTGATCATCGTGCCCGGATACGGCCTCGCCGTCGCCCAGGGCCAGCACACCGCCGCCGAGCTCGCCACGGCGCTCGAGGCCCGCGGCACCGAGGTCGCGTTCGCCATCCACCCCGTGGCCGGGCGCATGCCCGGGCACATGAACGTGCTCCTCGCCGAGGCGGACGTGCCGTACGAGGCCCTGCGCGAGATGAGCGAGATCAACGGCGACTTCAAGCACGCGGATGTCGCGCTCGTCGTCGGCGCCAATGACGTGGTGAACCCGGCCGCGAAGTCCACCCCCGGCTCGCCCATCTACGGGATGCCCATCCTCGAGGTGTCCGAGGCGCGGCAGGTGGTGTTCCTCAAGCGGTCCATGCGCCCGGGCTTCGCCGGGATCGAGAACGAGCTGCTCTACGAGTCCCAGACCACGCTCCTGTTCGGCGACGCGAAGGAGTCCCTCGCCAAGGTGCTCGCGGCGGTCAAGGGGCTGTAGCGGCCCGGCGGGGCTGGCGCTGCAGGCACGTGACCTTCGCCTCTGTCAGACCCGCACGGGACCCCACAAGGCTGGATTCGGGACCCCACAACGGGAGGGACGGGACCCCACAACGGGAGGCGGGGAGAGGCGGAGGGGGAGCGGTGAGCGAGAACCACCACCACGGACTGAGCGTGCATGAAGTGGTCCTGCTCCTCGAGACCGACCCCCACCGGGGCATCGCCGAGGAGGAGGTGCTGCGCCGCCGCGCGCAGTTCGGCCCCAACGAGCTCCCCGGCGTGCGCGGCCACGGGGTGCTGCGCCGCATCTTCAGCCAGCTCAACAGTCCCCTCGTCTACGTGCTCCTCGCCGCTGGCGCGGTGACCACGGCGTTCGGCAAGGCGGTGGACGCGACGGTGATCTTCGCCGTCGTGCTCGTGAACACCGTGGTGGGGTACATCCAGGAGTCCCGTGCCGAGTCCGCGCTGGACGCCCTGCGCACCATGGTGACCACCCCGGCCACGGTGGTGCGGGAGGGCCGGCGCCAGACCGTCCCCTCCGAGGACCTCGTGCCCGGGGACCTCGTGCTCCTCGAAGCGGGGGACAGGGTGCCCGCGGACGCCCGGCTCGTGGGGCACGCCGAGCTGCGCGTGGACGAGTCGACGCTCACGGGCGAGTCCGAGCCGGTGGCCAAGGACGAGACCGTCCTGCCCGTCCCCACCCCGGTGGCGGACCGCCGCAACATGGTCTACAGCGGCACGCTCGTCACGGCGGGCACGGGCGCGGCGGTCGCGGTCGCGACGGGCGCGGAGACCGAGATCGGCCAGATCCACCGCCTCGTCGGCGCGGTCCGCGGCGTCACCACGCCGCTCACCCAGAAGCTCGCACGCTTCAGCGCGTTCCTCACGGTCGCGATCCTCGTGCTCGCCGCGCTCACGTTCGCGGTGGGCGTGGCCCGCGGCCAGCACCCGGTGGACATGTTCACGGCCGCCGTGGCGCTCGCGGTCGGCGCGATCCCGGAGGGGCTCCAGGCGGCGGTGACCGTGACGCTCGCGATCGGCGTGAGCCGCATGGCCCGCCGCCGCGCCGTGGTGCGCAGGCTCCCCGTCGTGGAGACCCTCGGCAGCACCACGGTGATCTGCTCGGACAAGACCGGCACGTTCACCGAGAACCAGATGACCGTGCGCCACGTGTGGACCCCCGCCGGCACGTACCTCGTCGCGGGAGCGGGGCACGCGCCGGAGGGGGCGGTCACCGACGCGGGAGGGCGCGCCGTCGTGCTCGCGGCGCACGACGACGGCGGGCCGCTCCGCCTGGCCCTCGCCGCCGCCGCGGTGTGCGGGGATGCGACGCTGAGCAGGCACGACGGCGGGTGGCACCTCTCGGGCGACCCCACCGAGGCGGCGATGGTCGTTGCGGCGGCGAAGGCCGGGCTGACCCGGGAGGCGTGGGAGGCGGAGCGGCCGCGGACCGGCTCGGTGCCGTTCAGCTCGGAGCGGCAGTACATGGCCACCGCGCACCGGGACCCGCTCACGGGCGGCGGGACAGTGTTCGCGAAGGGCTCGGTGGAGGCGATCCTGCGGCTGTGCTCCGGGCAGCTTGCGGCGGACGGCTCGGTGGAGCCCCTCGACCCCGACGCCGTGCACGAGGTTGCCGCCGAACGCGCCGCGGAGGGCCTGCGCGTCCTCGCCACCGCCGTGCGGTGGCAGGACGGGGCCGGCGTCGACGAGGCCTCGCTGCCCGGGTCCATGGTGCTCACGGGCCTGTTCGCCATGCAGGACCCGCCGCGGGAGGCCGCCGCCTCCGCCGTGCGGGCGTGCCACGAGGCCGGGATCGCGGTGAAGATGATCACCGGCGACCACGCCGCGACCGCCACCGCGATCGCCCGGCACGTGGGACTCGCGGACGGCAGCGTGCTCACCGGCCCGCAGCTCGCGGTGCTCGCTGGCATCGACTTCGACGACGCCGTGGAGGACGCGCGCGTGTTCGCTCGCGTCTCGCCGGAGCAGAAGCTGCGCCTCATCGAGTCCATGCAGTCCCGCGGGCACATCGTGGCCATGACCGGCGACGGCGTCAACGACGCCCCTGCGCTGCGGCAGGCGGACATCGGGATCGCGATGGGACGGGGCGGGACCGAGGTGGCCAAGGAGGCCGCGGACATGGTCCTCACCGACGACGACTTCTCCACGATCGAGGCCGCGGTCGAGGAGGGCCGCGGGGTGTTCGACAACCTCACGAAGTTCATCGTGTGGACCCTTCCGACCAACATGGGCGAGGGCCTCGTGATCCTCGTGGCGATCATCGCCGGGACCACGCTGCCGATCCTCCCCACGCAGATCCTCTGGATCAACATGACCACGGCCGTGCTGCTCGGGCTCATGCTCGCGTTCGAGCCCAAGGAGCCCGGGATCATGGCCCGGCCGCCCCGGGCACCGGACCGCCCGCTCCTGACCGGTCCGCTGCTGCGGCGCACGGCCCTCGTCTCGGCGCTCCTGCTCGGGGCGACGTGGGCGGCGTTCCACTGGTCGCTCGGCCAGGGCGCGTCCGAGGCCGAGGCCAGGACGCTCGCGGTGAACCTCTTCGTGGCGGTCGAGGCCGTGTACCTGTTCGGGTGCCGGTCGCTGCGGGGGCCGGGGCAGCCGGGCGGGCTGTTCGGGAACCGCTGGCTCATCCTCGGGGTGGGGATCCAGGCTCTCGCCCAGCTCGTGCTCACCTATGTCCCGGCGATGAACCACGTCTTCGAGACCGCGCCCCTCAGCGGAGCCGAGTGGCTCGTGGTCCTAGCCGCCGCCGCCGCGGCCGGCCTCCTCGTCGCGGCGGACAAGAGGCTGGGCTCCACGGCGTTCTGAGGCGTGCGCCGCCAACGCTTGAACCTTCATCCATCGGCGTCTAGTATTGGTTGAAGCTTCAATCAATTTGGCGGACCGGACGGTCCGCCCCCACCGTCCAGCACTGGAGGGACCATGAACACTCCGGCCACCGTCCGCACCAGGGTCCGCGTGCCGCTGCGCTTCCCCGACGGCTACGAGACCACCGCGGACGTCTTCACGTTCCACGGCCTCGCCGACGGCCGCGAGCACCTCCTGCTCGGCCTCGGCGACTGGGAGCAGGCGCCGGCGGGCCAGCGCGATGCCGGCCAGCGCGGCCGCGTGCCGCTCGTCCGACCGCACAGCGAGTGCCTCACGGGGGACGTGTTCGGCTCCCAGCGCTGCGACTGCGGCCCCCAGCTCCGCGAGGCCGCCGAGCGGATCACCGAAGCCGGCGGCTTCCTCCTCTACCTGCGCCAGGAGGGCCGCGGGATCGGCCTCTACGCCAAGCTGGACGCCTACGCGCTCCAGGACGCGGGCCTGGACACCTACGAGGCCAACACGGCCCTCGGCCACGGCGAGGACGAACGCGACTACACGCCCGCCGCGCAGATGCTCGCCGCGCTCGGAGTGGACCGGATCCGGCTCCTGAGCAACAACCCGGACAAGGCCGCACAGCTCGAGGGCCTCGGCGTCTCGGTCGCCGAGCGCGTCCCGACCGGCGTGCACGCCTCGCCCGCGAACATCCGCTACGTCGAGGCCAAACGTGACCGCACCGCCCACAGCATCGATCTCGACGCTGTGCATGCCAGTTCCTCCGAGGGCCCGGCCGCCGCATCCCGCGGCGGCGCGCTTTCCCTGGCGGTGACGGCGTGACGGAGGTCCTTGCCGCTCCCGCTGAGACTGTTCGCGCCGACTCCGTGCACGCCGAACCCCCGACCGCCGGCGGGCCGACCACCGCCGCGGCCCTCGGCGTCGTGCGCTACACCGCACCTGAGGCGATGCGCCGCGCCCTCGCGCTCGCTGCGACCCCCGGCGTGCCGCTGGGGCCGAACCCGCGCGTGGGCTGCGTGATCCTCGCGGACGACGGCGGGCTGGTCGCCGAGGGCTTCCATCGCGGCGCCGGGACCGCGCACGCCGAGGTGGACGCGCTCGCCCGTGCCGGGGACGCCGCGCGGGGAATGACAGCGTTCGTGACGCTCGAGCCGTGCAACCACACCGGGCGGGCCGGACCATGCGCGCAGGCGCTCATTGCGGCCGAGGTGCGGCGGGTGGTGTACGCGCTCGCGGACCCCAACCCGCTCGCGCGCGGCGGTGCGGAGACGCTGCGCGAGGCCGGGATCGAGGTCGAGGGCGGGCTGCTCGAGGCCGAGGCCCGCGAGCTCAATGCCGGCTGGCTTGCGGGGATCCGCGGGACTGCAGCCGTCGCGCCGCAGCCCGCATAGGGGTTCTGGCCGTTCCTATGGGGGGTGGCCAGACTCGAGGACGGCCGGACCCTTCGCCGGCAGTCCACAGGCCTGGCTGGCGCCTCTGGGGGGAGCGGCCATCCATGGGGGAGATGGGGCCGCCCGGCCGGTGGCAGGGCGGCCCGATCTCTGTGGCCCGCAGGGCGTTCGATGCCGCAGCCCGCGCGCCCAGGTGATGCCGTGCCGGGTGAGTCCGATCAGTGGTGGGTGGGTTCTTCGAGGAGCCGGAGGGCAAGCGCGCAGGTCGCCAGAGCCTCTCCATCCGTGAGGTCGAGTCCGAGGGCCTGCTCAATCCGCCTCAGGCGGTACGAGAGCGTGTTCCTGTGGATGTAGAGCTCCTCGCAGACCGCTCGAGTGCTGCCCGCGTGGCGGAGGTATGACCGGAAGGTGGGCAGGAGAGCGCCGTTCGAATCATTGGGGCCGAGGGGGGCGAGGAGTTTGCGCGCCATGGCAGTCAGGCCTGCGCTGGGAAGGCCTTGGACGATTGCGGTCAGATCGACCGCCGGCGCGGAAAGCACGCCTGGGGGCCCGATCTGGCGTCTCGCGACTTTGAGGGAGAGCGGGAGCTCGTCCATCTCGCCGGATTCGGCCACGACGATCGAAAGCTCGTCGGTGTTCGGGAAGAGGGACCGGGCCACGTCCAGGAGCGGCGCTTCGCCGAGGGGGGACTGCACGAGCAGGGTCGTGAGATCCGGCTCTTCGAGGAACCGCACCGTTTCGAACGAGTCCTCCAGCCGGACCCGCGCACGCCATGCCAGGGCGCGCAGGGTGAAGCGGTCGATGCCCCCGATCCTGTGCAGCAGGAGGGCTCCCCAGGGCGCCGCGGGGTCGAACCCGGTCTCGGCGGCCAACCGCTCCAAGACGGCCGTCGGCGCGGGGCGTTCTTCGTAGAGGGCGTCCATGAACCGGGCGGCCTCCCGGGAGTGCATCGGGCTCCGCGATCCCAGCGTGTAGCTCAGCTGAACCGCGAGCACAGCGCCGACCGGACCGAGCAGGGGCTGCAGGAGGACGTCGCTCCCGACTCCCTGCACTTGGAGGCGGAAGGAACGGGCACCGCCGCTAGGGAGCCGCAGCGTCGATCGGGCACTGGCCGCTGGGGCTGTCCCTGCATAGACGAGCTCGAACCCGCTCTCGTCCAGTACGGCGACCCGTGCCCGGATCGTCTCGGCGACCTTGGCGAGGACACTGTGCAGCGAGCGCCCTTCGGTCGCGAGCCGTGTGCATTCGTCTGCGAGATCCCACCCGCGCCGGAGCTCGTCGTAGCGTTCGGCGGCGAGGCTCTGCTCCACCTGGCGCATGACGAGCACGAAAGGAATGTCCGGCGGGAGCTCGAAGAGGGGAAGACCGTGGTGCTCACAGGCCCGCAGGAGCCCCTCGGGGAGTTCGCGGTGGGCGCTCCCGGTGCTGAACACGAGACCCGCCACGGGCACGTCGACGAGCCGCTCCACATAGGCGTCCCAGATCCGGTAGTCCCGGACGTTCAGGCCCATTCCGCTGGTGAGGACGAGGGCGTTCACGCTCAGGAAGGGGCTCGGATCCATGTGCTCGGTGGGGGCGCACCACGCGATGGGACGGTTCAGGCGTTCGGGAGGTCCGGGCACCCGCAGGCGCAGGTCTACTCCCGGGAGGGCGGTCAGGTCGTGAAGTCGCATGCGGGCCTTGCTCATCGCGGAGACAGTGCACTCAGCATAGTCACCGCCGTTCGATTTGGCGGGATGCACGATTCCGAGGGGGCAATCGATTGGTCTAGCGTGATCGGCATGACAGAGACTGTGACCCGAAGCACTCGATCCCGTGTGCTTCTGAACTCGGATATGGGTGAGGGCGTGGGCCTTCACGAGTTCGGCAACGACGTTGAGCTGATGCGCTTGATCGACGTCGCGAACGTCGCCTGCGGCTACCACGCGGGGGATCCGGACGTCATGAACCGCACGGTCGGACTGGCCGCCGAACACGGGGTCGCAGTAGGCGCTCACCCAGGGCTTCCGGACCCGGTCGGCTTCGGCCGCCGCCGCATGGCACTCCAGCCGGAGGAAGTGGAGTCGATCATCCTGTACCAGGTGGGCGCGCTCACAGCGTTCCTGGCCAAGCACGGCCTCGAGCTGAACCACATCAAGCCCCACGGCGCCCTCTACGGCATGCTCGCCGGCGACGAGGAGCTCATGGCGGCTGCGGCGTCGACTGCGAAGCAGTTCGGGGTTCCGTTCTACGGCCTCGCCGGCACCCAGCACGAAGCGGTCTGCCGGGACCTCGGCGTCGAATTCGTCCCCGAGCTCTACGTCGACCTCAACTACGGTCCTGAGGGCCAGCTCCTCATCCAGCGCCGGCCGGAGCCCACGGATCCGGCCTCCGCCGCGGAAAGGGTAAGGCGAGCCGTCGCCGGGCAGCCCGTCCTCGCCGTCGACGGCACCGAACTGGACATCACCTTCGCGAGCATCTGCGTCCACTCGGATGCGCCGAACTCCGTCGCGGTGGCCTCCGCCGTCCGCGACGTCCTCACCGACCGCTGATCCACACAGCAGGAAGCAGGAAGCACAGACCCATGGGAAACGTCATCTCGCCGCTCCCCGGCATCTTCTACCGCAAGCCGGGACCGGGCAAGGAACCCTTCGCCGAGGTCGGCGACCCCGTCGAGGCGGGCCAGACGATCGGCATCGTCGAGATCATGAAGCAGTTCACCGAGGTCCAGTCCGATGTGGCTGGAACGATCGCCTCCTTCGAGGTGGCCGACGGGGACATGGTGAACCCCGGCGACACACTCGTCGTCGTCAGCGAGGTATGAGCATGAGGAAGCTCTTCATCGCGAACCGCGGCGAGATCGCGGTCCGAATCATCAGGACCGCCCGGGAGATGGGCATCGGGACCGTTGTGGGGATCAGCGAGGCCGACCGCGGTTCGCTCGCCGCCAGCGCAGCGGACGGGTTCGCCGTGCTGGGGCCCGCCCCCGCGCCGGCCAGCTACCTCAACCAGGAGGCCGTCATTGCCGCCGCGCTCGAGCACGGGTGCGATGCCGTCCATCCGGGCTACGGCTTCCTCTCCGAGAACGCCACCTTCGCCCGCAAGGTCGCCGAGGCGGGCCTCATCTGGGTAGGACCGGCTGCCGAGGCCATCGACATGATGGGCAACAAGTCGCTTGCCCGTGAGTCCGCCCGCCGTGCCGGAGTCCCGGTGCTCAAGGGCACGGACGGGCCTCTGGCCCCGGAGGCCGACGCCCTCGCCCTGGCCCGGGAGATCGGCTACCCGCTCGTGGTCAAGGCGTCGGCCGGGGGCGGCGGCCGCGGCATCCGGTTCGTGCACGAAGAGTCCGAGCTGCTGTCCACCATCGAGATGGCGCGCGGGGAAGCCGGCGCGGTCTTCGGGGACTCGACCGTCTATCTCGAGCGCTTCGTGGATCACGCACGGCATGTCGAGGTGCAGATCCTCGGTGACGGCGTCAACTTCATCCACCTCGGGGACCGCGACTGCTCGATGCAGCGCCGCTCCCAGAAGGTCATCGAGGAGGCGCCCGCGCCGGACCTGCCTGATGCGGTGCGCAGAGAGATCCGCGAGTCCTCGGTCGAACTGGCACGCCAATGCGGCTATCGGGGCGCCGGCACGGTGGAGTTCCTCTATGACCCGGACCGGCACGAGGCCGCCTTCATCGAGATGAACACCCGTATCCAGGTCGAGCACCCCATCACTGAGCAGATCACCGGCGTCGATCTGGTCCGGGAACAGCTGCTGATCGCCTACGAGGGCGCCATGTCCGTCAGCCAGGAGGACGTGGCCTTCACCGGTCACGCGATCGAGTGCCGCATCAACGCAGAGGACCCCGACAACAACTTCTTCCCCAGCCCCGGCCGCCTCACCCGGCTCGTCTGGCCGGAGGGCGAGGGAGTGCGGATCGACAGCGGCGTCGACGAAGGCTCCGTGGTCACTCCCTACTACGACTCGATGCTGGCCAAGCTCATCGTCCATGCGCCCGACCGTGCCGCAGCCATCGAGGGGACACTCCGGGCTCTGGAAGCGATCGAGGTCGAAGGCGTCAAGACCACCATCCCGATGCACCGGATGCTCCTGTCCCGGCCCGAGTTCGCCGACGTCGCCCACCATTCAAAGTTCATCGAAACGGTTCCTGACCTCCTGGAGGCTCCATGAGTACGTCTGCCCCCGAGCTCGGAGAAGCCCGCTACACGTGGGGCGGCGACGAGTTCCTGTTCGTCGAAGTCGACGAGGCCATGAGCCTCGCGGCCAATTTCAAGGTCATGACCCTTGCGTCCCGGCTCGCCGAGGCCAGACTCGACGGCGTCGTCGACATCTGCCCAGCCAACGCCTCTCTCCTGATCCGGTTCGATCCGGACATCGTTGCGCCGGGCGTGCTGGAGTCCACCGTGCGGCGGCTGGAACAGGAGGCCTCCAGTGCCGGCGCGGACACGCTCGAGACCCGCATCATCGAGGTGCCCGTCTGGTACGACGACCCGTTCACCGCCGAGGTCGCCGAGCGCTTCCGTGAGGGCTTCCACCAGCAGCCGGAGGGCACCGACCTGGACTACGCGGCCAGGGTCAATGGCCTCCAGGACGCCGCGGAATTCATCCGCCGGCACCACGAGCAGCCGTGGCTGGTCTCCATGGTGGGCTTCGTCGCCGGGCTTCCCTTCCTGTTCCAGCTCGTGGACAGGGAGAAGCAGCTCGAGGTGCCGAAGTACCTCAGCCCGCGGACGGACACCCCGAAGCTGACGGTAGGGCACGGCGGCTGCTTCGGCGCCATCTACTCAGTGCGGGGAGCGGGCGGATACCAGATGTTCGGCGTCGCCGCCGCGCCGATCTACGACCCGCAGCAGTCCCTGGCGGACTTCGCTGACTTCATGGTCTTCTTCCGGCCGGGCGACGTTGTGAAGTTCCGGCCCGTCGACGAGCGGGAGTACAACGCGATCCAGGAACAGGTCGAGGACGGGACCTTCCGCTACAGGCAGGCGCCTGTCGTCTTCGAGCTGCACCGGGCGCTCGAGGATCCCGAGCGCTACAACCGAGAACTCATGGAGGCCCTCAATGGCATTTGAGGTCAAGAGCCCTGGCCTGTCCACCACGGTCCAGGACCGTGGGCGTGTCGGGCACTACAACGTGGGGATCCCGCAGAGCGGATCCATGGACCAGTACTCCGCAGAGATGGCGAATGCCCTTGTCGGCAACGCGCCCGACCTGGCAGTGCTTGAGTGCACCTACCTCGGCCCGGTCCTGGTGGCTTCCGAGGCCACCCAGATCGCGGTGACCGGGGCGCCGGTCACCGTGAAGGTCAACGGTGAGCCCCGCCCGGAGTGGGCCCGTCTGGACCTTGCGGCGGGCGACGAGCTGAGCTTCGGCCCGCTCCAGGGCGGCACCCGCTTCTACATCGCGGTGGCGGGCGGGATCGACGTGCCCTCGGTGTTGGGCAGCCGGTCCACATACCTCCTGGGCGGAATCGGGGGGCTGAACGGGCGCAAGCTCGAGTCAGGCGACATCGTCCCCGTTGGTGCGGCCGTGGACGGCGCCAGCGGAGGGATCGGTCGGGAGCTCCCCGAGGAGTTCCGGCCGGAGTTCAGCCGGGAGCAGAGCGTCCGAGTGGTCCTCGGCCTGTATGACCACCGGCTCACCGAGGCGGGGTTGGACAGCCTCCTGAACGGCGAGTGGAAGGTCACTCCTGTGGCAGACCGCATGGGCATCCGCTATTCCGGCCCCGGAGTCGAGTGGAAGGAGCGGCAGCAGCCGTTCGGCGCGGGCTCGGACCCGTCCAACATCGTTGACGCCGGATACGCCGTCGGCTCGATCCAGATCCCGGGTGGCACCCAGCCGATCATCCTCCACCGGGACGCCGTCTCCGGCGGTGGGTATGCGATGGTCGCGACGGTCATCAGCGCGGACATGGACCTCCTGGCCCGTGCGGCCCCAGGGACCTCCACGCGGTTCGTGGCCGTGACCCAGGAGGAGGCTCTGGCTGCGCGCAAGGAGAGAGCGGCCTTCCTGGGCAGGGCGCTGGCCTCCCTCCAGGCCTAGTCCGCGCTCCGCCGCCGCGGTGCGAGGAGGCGCGGTGGCGGCGGGGCCGGAGGACCGGAGCCTCAGGCGCTGCTCTCGCGGACCTGGAGGGTCGGCTGGAGCAGGACGGGCTCGACCGTCTCTCCACGGAGCACCCGCGTGAGCAGCCGGACGGCAACCCGCCCTATCTCGGCCATGGGTGAACGCACCGAGGAGAGCGGGATGGGGAGCTCGGCTGCCAAGGAGGTGTCGTTGAAGCCGACCACCGCGCAGTCCTGTCCCGCGGTCATCCCGCGGGAGCGCAGGGCGCCCATGGCGCCGATGGCAGCGAAGTCATTGACGGCGAACAGCGCGGTGGGGTCTACGCCGGAGGCGAGGATCTTCTCCGCGGCTTCCCGGCCTCCTTGGGTGTCGAAGCGGGACCACACGATCGCCTCCTCCGGCATCGAACCTCCGAGGGCTCGCCATCGCTCGGAGAACCCGCTGGTCCGGTCGACGGCGGTGCTCGCGTAGGGTTCGCCGGCGATCACTGCGACCTTGCGGTGTCCCTGCGCCCACAGGTGTTCGGCCACGAGCTCACCGCCTCGCACGTCGTCGCACGTGGCGGAGGGAAACCCGGGATGCCGGCGGTTCATGAGGACGAACGGAATGGCTCTGCGATGCAGTTCTGGAAGGAGGTCTCCATCGAGATGGGAGTCGCCGATGATCAGTCCGTCGACACGGCGGGCCAGCATGAGCTCGACCTTCCGGCGCTGCTCGCCCGCATCGTCGCGGGAGTTGGTGACGAAGGCGGAATAGCCGATCCCGGCCGCTTCCTGCTCGACACCCTCGTACATGATGGCGAGCACCAGGTCGGAGAGGCGCGGCACGACGACGCCGAGGAGATGCGTCCGGCGGGTCCGCAGGCTCGTTGCCTGGGGATCCGGCGAATAGCCGAGCTCTGCGGCGAGTTCGCGCACGCGCCTGGCGGTCGACTCCGATGCTGCTCCGCGGGCGACCACGGGGTCCGAATGGAGCACTCGGGAGACCGTCGAGGGATGGATGCCCAACTGGCGTGCCAGGTCCTTGAGGGTCACCGCCCTCTCGCTCGTGTGATTGTCCATCGGCTCTTCCTCCCCTTGCGGAATCCCATTCTGCACCGTCCGACCGCAATGTCCGACAAGGAGGGTTGACGGTGATTCAGACCACACCCTAGAGTTTCCACCAACCAACCCAATCGATTGGGTTGGTGTGGCCGGAAGATGCTGGACGCAGTCCTGGACCGTAACCGGCCGGAAGCCGAAACTCGCCCTTCCTTGAAACGCAGCCCGCTTACGCTCGGGCTACCCAATCGATTGGGCGCCGCCCGTCGAAGACGTCAGGAGCAAGACATGACCACGAGCCACAGGGAGCCGCACGTTGTGCTGCTCGCGACCGGTGGCACCATCTCGTCCCGGGCACGGCCTGACCTCGGTGGGGCTGCCCTGGCCTCCGATGGAGCCTCAGAGCTGCTCGAGAGCAGCGGCGCATCAGCGTTCCCTGTGCGGGTCATCGACGTGCTCAAGGCCGGCTCCTACGCCCTGCGCTTCGAGGACATGCTGCTCGTCTGCGCACGGATCCGGCAGGCGCTCGCGGACCCAGCGGTCCTCGGAGTCGTTGTCACCCACGGCACGGACACGATGGAGGAGACCGCCTTCCTCGCAGACCTCGTCCATGACGACCGCAGACCGGTGGTCTTCACGGGTGCCCAGAGGTCTGCGGACGCTGCCGATCCGGACGGTCCGGACAACCTCGGCCGCGCCATCGCCCTGGCAGGCGACCCGGCGGCCGCCGGCCGTGGTGTCCTGCTCTGCTTCGCCGGTGATGTGCTCCCGGCCCGCGGCGTGCGGAAGACCGAGACGGAGCGCCAGCAGGCCTTCGGGAACCCCGACTTCGGCGTCGTCGGCGCTGTGGCCGCCGACGGGGTCGTAGCGCTCTCGGATGACCGGCCGTCCCGGGCTGAGCCGCTCCCGCTTCCCGAGCCGCTCCAGGACGCTGGCTGCAGGGTCGACCTCGTGGCCTCGTATCCCGGTGCCGACGCCGCTCTCCTGCACGCCTCCCTCAAGGCCGGGGCCGCAGGCATCGTGCTGCAGGGCACCGGGATCGGCAATGCGAACCCCGCGCTGTGCGCAGCCGTCGCCGAGGCAACCGAGCTGGGCGCCGTCGTCGTCACGAGCACGCGGGTGCACGCCGGCCCAGTCGTCCCGGTCTACGGAGCCGGCGGTGGCGCAGACCTCCTCACGGCCGGTGCAATCCCCTCCGGGCTGCTGCGTCCCTCGCAGTCCCTGATCCTGCTCTCCCTCCTCCTGCGGCTCGGCAGAACCCGTTCCGAGATCTCCGAGAGCTTCGCAGCGAGAGGGGGCTGCCCCTGACCTTCCTCCCGCAGCACCTCCGTTCCCCCAACCCCAGAAAGGCACAGAAAATGACGAAAGACATCCAGGTCGCCTTCGGCGTCGACGTCGACGCCGTGGCCGGCATGCTCGGCTCCTACGGCGGCGAGGACTCGCCGTGTGACATCTCGCGCGGCCTCTTCGCCGGCGAGGTGGGCGGCCCACGGCTGCTCCGCCTGTTCGAGAAGTACTCGCTTCCCTCGACGTGGTTCGTCCCTGGCCACTCGATCGAGACCTTCCCCGACCTCACCCGGATGATCGTGGACGCCGGGCACGAGATCGGCGTGCACGGCTACTCGCACGAGAACCCGATTGCCATGACCCGCAAGCAGGAGACTGCGATCCTCGACCGGTCCATCGACCTCATCGAGAAGGTCTCGGGCAAGCGTCCCACTGGCTACGTCGCACCGTGGTGGGAGTTCTCCCCGGTGACCAACGAGATCCTCCTCGAGCGGGGGATCAAGTACGACCACTCGCTCATGCACCGCGACTTCGAGCCCTACTACGTCCGCGTCGGCGACAGCTGGAAGAAGATCGACTACAGCGAGCCGGCCGAGACCTGGATGGAGCCCTTGGTCCGCGGCGAGGAGACCGACCTCGTCGAGATCCCCGCCAACTGGTACCTCGACGACCTGCCTCCCATGATGTTCATCAAGGCAGCGCCCAACTCCCACGGCTTCGTCAGCCCACGGGACATCGAGCAGATGTGGCGGGACCAGTTCGACTGGGTCTACCGCGAAATGGACCAGGCCGTCTTCACCATGACCATCCATCCCGACGTCTCGGGACGCCCGCAGGTCCTCCTCATGCTCGAGCGCCTGATCGAGCACATCAACAGCCACGAAGGCGTCACCTGGATGCAGTTCGACCAGATCGCCGACTCGTTCCTCGCCCGCAACCCCCGGAAGGACAGCAAGTGAGCACTCACCCGACGAGCGTCGACCTCTCGACGCCGGATACCAACGAGAAGCGGCGCTTCCCGCAGTTCAGCAAGCGGGACACCCGCGTGGCGACAGTGCTCGCACTTCTCGCGTGGACCGTCGCGGTCTTCGACTACGGCCTGTTCGGCACCCTGCTGCCGGCCATGCAGGAGTCCTTCGGATGGACCGAGTCTGAGGCCTACGCGATCAACACATGGATCGCCGTCGGCACAGCAGTGGTCTGCTTCGGCATCGGTCCAATCATCGACCGCCTCGGTCGCCGCAAGGGCATGATGACGACCATTGGCGGCACGGCAGTCGTCTCAGGCCTCACCGCCATCCTCCCGGCCGGGCTGGGTGCCATCAGCAACGGCCTGATGGTGGCTGTGCGCTCGTTCGGCGGTCTGGGCTTCTCCGAGCAGGCCGTGAACGCCACCTACATGAACGAGGTCTACCAGGTCACCGAGGACGAGGAGAAGCGCAGGCGCCCCGGGTTCCACTACTCCTTCATCCAGGGCGGCTGGCCGCTCGGCTTCCTGCTCGCCAGCGCACTCGCCCTGGCATTCCTGCCCACCTTCGGCTGGCGCGCGCTCTACGTCATGGCTGCCGTTCCCGCGGCGATCATCGTCTGGCTCATCGCCAAGAAGCTCAGGGAGACGCCTCAGTTCGAGCTCCACGCCAAGCTCACCCAGCTCGAGAAGCACGGCAGGCCCGAGGAGGCACACGCACTGGCCGCCTCCTACGGCGTCGAGCACTCCTCCGCCGCGCCGCTCAAGCGCATCTGGGAGTCCCACCTGCGGCGCAACACCATCGTCTTCTCGCTCGCATGGATCGTGAACTTCTTCGGCATCATGATCTTCAGCGTCCTGGGCAGCTCGGTGCTGAAGAACGCCAAGGGTGTGGAGCTCTCCGATGCCTTCTGGATGCTGATCGTCATCAACCTGCTCGCGTACTTCGGCTACGTCTTCCACGGCTGGATGGGCGACCGGATCGGCCGCAAGAAGACCATCATCGGCGGCTGGATCATCTCCGGCATCTCCTTCGCGATCATGCTCAGCCCCCTGGCGCAGACCCCGTTCCTCATCATCCTCACCTACGGTGCGGGCCTCTTCTTCCTCGTGGGTCCCTACGCGGCGATCCAGTACTTCATGGCCGAGTGCTACCCGGTGAGCTGCCGCGCAACGGGCACCACCTTCATCGGTGCGATGAGCCAGCCGGGCGTGATCCTCGGCGGCGCGCTCTTCACGGCAGTGGCCGCCAACGCGGGCACGGGCACCGCGGCTCTCTGGATCGGTGCCCTCGGGACTCTCGTGTCGGGACTGCTGATGATCGCCGCCAAGCCCCCCGTCGAAGCACTCCTGGAGGACCACCCCCGTGCCTGAGTTCGAAGTCGCCATCGTCACCGGCGCTGCGAGCGGGATCGGCCGGGCGCTCTCTGTCCACTACGCCCAGCGCGGCGTGCGGACAGTCATCGGCACCTTCCCCGGCGACCCCCATGACCCCGAGGAGACCCTCCGTCGGGTCAAGGACGCAGGCGGAGCCGGCGTGATCCACGAGGTCGACGTCCGGAGCACCGAGTCTGTCGATGCCTTCGCCCGCCGGGCGGTCGACGAGTACGGTCGCCTGGACTACGCCGTCGCCAACGCGGGCATCCTCCGCAACGCTCCGCTGCACGAGCTCTTCGACGAGCGGTGGAACGACATGCTCGACGTGGACCTCACCGGCGTCCTCCGCACGCTCCGTGCAGGTGCCGCCCACATGTCGGAAGGTGGATCCATGGTCGCGGTGTCATCCATCGCCGGAGGAGTCTACGGCTGGGAGGAGCACGCCCACTACGCGGCAGCCAAGGCCGGGGTCCTCGGCCTGGTCCGGAGCGTCGCCGTGGAGCTCGGCCCGCGGCAGGTCCGCGCGAACGCCGTGATCCCCGGTCTGATCGAGACGCCGCAGTCCCTGGACCCGGTCAACTCACTCGGCCCAGAGGGCCTCGAGCGGGCCGGCCGGGACATTCCGTGGGGCCGCGTCGGGCGGCCGGAGGAGGTAGCGGAGGTCATCGGCTTCCTCACCTCTCCGGCTGCGAACTACGTCACCGGGCAGGCGCTGGTGGTCGACGGCGGCCTGACGGTCAAGATGCGGGCATAGGAGGCTGACGACGTGAGCACGAGCAGCGAGCGCAGATGGGCGACCGCGAGGACGATCGCGGTGACCGGCGGCGCCAGCGGCATAGGCCGCGCCATCGCCGAGGCGTTCCGGGACAACGGGGACAAGGTGGTGGTGCTCGACCGTGCCGACGGGCCGGACGTGATCGGCGTCGACGTGGCCGTCGAGGAGAGCGTCCGGCGGGCCTTCGGGACTGTCCGTCAGCAGTTCGGCACGGTCGACGTCCTCGTCAACTCGGCAGGACTGCTGACCGAGTCGGCAGTGGAGGACATGAGCCTTGAGCAGTGGAACGAGACGGTCAATGTGGACCTGACCGGCGTGTTCCTCTGCTGCCGCGAGGTGATCGGGCCGATGCGTGCCCAGCGGTGGGGGAGGATCATCAATGTGGCCTCCCAGCTGGGGATCAAGGGCGGTCTGGGGCTCGGGCACTACAGTGCGGCCAAAGCCGGGGTCATCGGCTTCACGAAGTCGCTCGCGCTCGAGCTCGCGCCGGACAACGTCCTGGCCAACAGCATTGCTCCCGGGCCGATCGAGACACCCCTTGTCGAGGGGATCTCGGAGGACTGGAAGAAGGCCAAGCGGGCCGAGCTGCCCCTCGGGCGGTTCGGCACGCCGGAGGAGGTCGCCCCCTCGGCCCTGCTCCTGGCGAGTGACCCGGGTGGGAACCTCTTCGTCGGCCAGACTCTGGGCCCCAATTCCGGGGACGTCATGCCGTGAGGGAGAGGTCAGGCCATGAGCGAAAGGAGTCGGCCGGGTGTGTGGTGCATGCGGACGGGCGGTGGCAGCAGACCCTGTGTTTCCCTCCGGCAGGACCACTCGGGGGAGCCTCGTCGTAGCGGGCATCCTGCAAGGACTCTGCCCGCAGCCGGGAACCGTGCGGATCACCGCCCACGCTTCGGGGTGGTCCGTGCGGTCGGCCGGCGGAAGGCATCGGGTGTGTGCGACCGTCACGGAGATCTGGGACGAACTGCTCGCGGTGTTCCCGGCGCTGCCCGAAGCTCTCGACGCAGCCTCCGGGGGACTGGCACAACGGTATGACGACCCCGGGGACCGCGCACTCCTCGAGAGGGTGCTCGACTTGGGCCGCGACCTGCGGCAGACCTGACTGCCGGAGGCGGGAGGGGCCGGAGCGGGCTGCTGTCCGAAGCTGAGGCGGGAGGGGCCTCGAGCAAGGGGTTTCTGGCCCGCGGCCCGCGGCGAGACTGTTCAGGAAAGGGGAGGCATCCCTCAACCGCATGTTGAGAGGTGCCTCCCCTGCTCCTTGGCCACGCGTTGGGTGAGATCTGGCCACGCGTTGGGTGAGATCTGGCCACGCGTTGGGGAACGCGTGGCCAGACCCTCCCTACTTGCTCCCGTGCACCGGGTTGCCGAGCTCGTGGATCGGCGTGCGGTAGGTTTCCTTGGCCCACAGGGCGCCGATGACGGCGAGGACCGTGGAGCCGGCCACGATCCAGGCCGCGGGGCCCCAGTTCGCCGGGACCCCGCCGACGAGGGCGGTGCCGAGCAGCGGGGTGAAGCCGGCGCAGAGGATGCCGATCTGCAGGCCGAACGCCATGCCGGAGTAGCGGACGCGGACGTTGAACAGCTCCGAGAACCAGGCCGGGTAGATGGCGTTGGACATCGCGTAGGTGCCGGCCGTGATGAGGGTGGAGACCACGAACACGAGGGGGATGTTCGCCGTCGAGATCGCCCAGAAGTACACGAAGATCAGCGCGGTGGAGCCGAACACCCCGGCGAGGAACACGGGCTTGCGGCCGAACCGGTCAGAGAGCCACGCGGCGAGCGGCTGGGTGGCGATCGCGAGGACGTTTCCGAGGATGCTGACCCACAGCATGGTCTGGGCGGGGATGCCCACGGAGACGGCGTACGCGAGGCCGAACGACTGCATGAACGTGTTCGTCACGGTCTCGAAGGACATGAGCGCGACCTGGAAGAACTGCGCGGGGTGGGTCTTGAGCATGTCCATGAAGGGCAGCTTCACGAGGTCCTTGTGCTGGGCCTTCTCCTCGAACACCTCGGGCTCCTCGAGCGAGCGGCGCACGAGGTACGCGACGACGAGGACGACGAGGGAGGACCAGAACGGGATGCGCCAGCCCCACGAGAGGCGGGCGGCCTCGTCCATCGCCGCGACGGGCAGGAACACGAGGGAGGCCAGGACGATTCCGGCGGAGATGCCGCTCATGGCGAAGGAGGGGAAGAACGCGCGCCGCCCCACGGGGGACTCCTCCATGGTCAGGGCGGAGGCGCCCGCGGTCTCGGCGCCGGCCGAGAGGCCCTGCATGAGGCGCAGCACCACGAGCAGGATCGGCGCGAGGTACCCGGCGGTGTTGAAGTCCGGCAGGAGGCCGATGAGGAACGTCGCCGCGCCCATGAGCACGAGGGTCAGGACGAGCGTGTTCTTGCGCCCGATCCGGTCGCCGAGGTGGCCGAAGAAGATCGCGCCGAACGGGCGGGCCACGTAGGCGACGCCGAACGTCGCGAAGGAGGCGATGAGCGCCACCGTCGGGTCACCGGAGGGGAAGAAGATCTTGGAGAAGATGAGCGAGGCCGCGGTCGCGTACACGAAGAAGTCGTAGTACTCGAGGGCGCCGCCCAGGAAGGCGGCGAGGGCGGCCTTCTTCGCGCGCCGGAGGCGGCGCTGCTGGTCCTCGGGCGAGGTGAAGTCGGGATCGACGGCGTTGTCGAGCGGGCCGCTCGCGGCACCGGGAATCGTGGTCATGGTCTCGCCTTTCGGGGGACACGGAGGGTGGTCCGGGGGACACGGAGGGTAGGGGCAGGGGACGGACGACGCCGGCATTCCGGCCGTGCGGCAGGGGCGCCGCGCGCTCGGGGAGCCCGCGCAGGCGGCGGGGCCGGGTCAGTCCAGCGTGGCCGGCGCGGGGCCGGTGCTGTTGCGGACCGTGAGGTCGCCTGAGAGGTGGATCGTGGCGGCGGGGCGGTCCCGGTCGCCGATCCGTTCGGTGAGCAGGCGGAGGGCGACGGCGCCTCCGCGGTCGTACGGGGTGGTCACCGTCGTGAGGGTGGGACGGGAGGCGGAGGCGAGCCAGATGTCGTCGAAGCCGATGACGCTCACATCCTTGCCGACCTCGACCCCGCGGTCCACGAGCCGGTTGAGGCAGCCGAGGGCCATGAGGTCGTTGTGCGCGATCACGGCCGTGACAGGCTCGGCGAGCACGAGGTCGGCCCCGCGCACGCCCGACTCGTAGGTCGGGCTGGCGTGGGTGAGGACGCGGAGGGTGACCCCGAGGTGGTCGGCGGCCTCCTCCGCTGCGGCGAGGCGCACGCGGCTCGAGTAGTTGTCCTCGAGGCTCGCGAGGTAGGAGATGCTGCGGTGGCCCAGGGCCACGAGGTGCTCCACGGCCTGCCGTGCCCCCTCGGGGGCCGAGAGGATCACGGACGGCAGCCCGTCCGCGGCGTGGTTGATGAGCACCACGGGGGAGACGGCGTCGAGCGCGCGGAGGCGCCCGGCGTCGAGCCTCGGGGCGAACACGAGCGCGCCGTCGACGTGCCCGATGATCCGCTCGAGTTCCTCGGCGTCCGCCTCGGGGTCGCCCTCGCCATCGACGACGATGAGCGAGAGCGACTGCCGCCGGCAGGCCGCCTGGACGGCCTTGACGAGCGGCGGGTAGTACGGGTTCGCGATGTCCGGGATGAACAGCGCGATGGTCCCGGTGGTCTCCGCCTTGGCGGGCGCGGGGGTGTAGCCCAGCTGTGCTGCAACGGCGAGGATGCGCTCCCGGGTCTCGGCGTTGACCGAGTCCGGGCGCGTGAACGAGCGGGACACGGTGGACTTCGAGACCCCCGCCGCCTGGGCGATGTCTGCGATCGTTGCCATCCGAACCTCCTCGTTGAGCTGGTGAGCCGGCGCTGCCGGCCGGACGCTGTGTCCGCCATCACAGCGACTATCCCAGAGTGGCACCGTTTCTGCAACACGTCAACAAGTTGCAGAAACGGGTGTACTGTGGATCACATGAGCCTGACATCGGAGTCGTTCCTGATCGGCCTGATCGGCGACGGCGTGACCCCCTCCCTCACCCCCGCGATGCACGAGGCCGAGGGTTCCGCCCACGGGCTGCGCTACCTCTACCGGCCGATCGACCTGGCCGTGCTCGGCCTGCCCCCGGAGAGCGTGGGCGAGCTGGTCCGCGCCGCCCGGAGCCTCGGCTTCAACGGCCTGAACATCACCCACCCGTGCAAGCAGCTCGTCATGGAGCACCTCGACGCGATCGACGAGGACGCCGCCCGCCTCGGCGCCGTCAACACGGTCCTGATCCGCCCCGACGGCACCACGCTGGGGCGCAACACGGACTTCTCCGGCTTCCTCTCCGCGTTCCGCGCGGGCCTGCCCGGCGCCGCGTTGGGCAGCGCCGTCCAGGTCGGCGCGGGCGGGGCCGGCTCCGCCGTCGCGTACGCCCTCCTCACCGCCGGCGTCGAGCGGCTCTCGGTGGTCGACGTCGACCCCTCCCGCGCGGGCGCGCTCGCCGCCGAGCTGGGCCGGCACTTCCCCGCCGCGTCCGTCGAGGTGCGCACGACGGCGCAGATCGCCTCGCTGCTCGAGGCCGCGGACGGCGTCGTGAACTGCACCCCGCTCGGGATGGCCGCCCACCCGGGCACCCCGTTCGACACGTCCCTGCTCGAGGCGCGGCACTGGGTCGCGGACATCGTGTACCGGCCGATCGAGACGCAGCTGCTCGCCGACGCCCGCGCCGCCGGCTGCCGCGTGCTCGACGGTGGGCGCATGGCCGTGGGCCAGGCCGTTGACGCGTTCCGCATGTTCACCGGCCTCGAGCCGGACGCCGAGCGCATGCGGGCCCACTTCCTGGCGATGGTCGAGGCGGAGGCGCGGGATTCCGGGGAGTCGCTCGGGGCCGGGCAGGGTTCCGGCGAGGCCGTCGGGATCCTCCCGGCGAAGGCGTCCTGATGCGCACCGGCATCGCGACCGTGTGCCTCTCGGGCACGCTTGAGGAGAAGCTCCGGGCCGCCGCGAAGGCGGGGTTCGATGGCGTGGAGGTCTTCGAGACGGACCTCGTCACCTCGCCCTTGAGCCCTGAGGACGTGCGCGCGCTCGCGGCCGACCTCGCCCTGGGCCTGGACCTCTACCAGCCGTTCCGTGATCTCGACTCCGTGCCGGACGGGCTATACCGGGCCAACCTGCGCCGCGCCGAGGCCAAGTTCCGGCTCATGGGCCGGCTCGGGATCGAGACCATTCTGGTCTGCAGCAACGTCGCGACCGCGTCCATCGACGACGACGCCCTCCGCGCCGAGCAGCTGCACGGGCTCGCGCAGCTCGCCGCGGACCACGGGGTCAGGGTCGCGTACGAGGCCCTCGCGTGGGGCACGTACGTGAACGACTTCGAGCACGCGTGGCGGCTCGTCGAGGCCGCGGACCACCCGAGCCTCGGCGCGTGCCTGGACACCTTCCACATCCTCTCGCGCCTCTCGTCGGGCGGGCCGGACGCGGCCGGGATCGAGGCGATCCCGGGGGAGAAGGTCTTCTTCGTCCAGGTCGCGGACGCCCCCAAGCTCTCCCTCGACGTCCTGTCCTGGAGCCGCCACCACCGCGTCTTCCCGGGGGAGGGGCAGTTCGACCTGCCGGGCTTCCTCGGCCATGTGGCACGGACGGGCTACAACGGGCCGGTGTCACTCGAGGTCTTCAACGACACGTTCCGGCAGTCCGACCCCGAGCGCACGGCCGTGGACGCGATCCGCTCGCTCGTCTCGCTCGAGGAGCGCACCGCGCAGCGCCTGGCACTCTCCGGCGGGACGGGCGCGCCCGATGCGGGGGCATGTCCCCCTGCGGGCTCACATCCCAGTGCGGGGTCATATCCCGTCGCGATGCGCCTGCGCACGCTCCCCGAGGTCGCGCCGCCCACGGGCGTGAACTTCGTCGAGGTCATGTCCGAGGGTGGGGCGCCGCTCACCCGCAGCCTCGAGCGGCTCCTCGCCCAGCTCGGCTTCGCCTCGCGCGGCGAGCACCGCACCAAGCCCGTCTCGCTGTGGACGCTCGGCGGGGCGCGGGTCGTGCTCAACGGGCAGGGCGCCCGCGGGGTGGCCCCGGCCGTCTCGGCGCTGGCCTTCGACGTCGAGGACGCCGTCACCGCCGTCGCCCGGGCCGTGCAGCTCAAGGCAACGCCCGTGCCGCGCGCGTCGCAGGCCGGGGAAGAAGTCCTCCAGGCCGTCTGGGCGCCGGACGGCTCCGCCGTGTTCCTGTGCCAGGACGCCCGCTGGATGCGGGAGTTCGGCGAGGGCGTGCACGACGACGCCTCCCGCACTCCGGCGGGCAGCTCCACCCCGGCCGCCCACGCCCGGGGCGAGGCGCCCGCTGGCGGTGCGGGCCCGGCGTCGTCCGCTCACGCTGCCCGGATCGACCACATCAACCTCGCCCAGCCATGGCAGCACTACGACGAGGCCGTGCTGTTCTACTCGTCGGTCCTCGCGCTCACGCCGCAGCCCTCCCTGGACGTTTCGAGCCCGGCGGGGCTCGTGCGCTCGCAGGTCATGCAGACAGGGGACCAAGCCGTCCGGCTCGCGCTCAACCTTGCCCCGTGGGGCCAGGCCGACTCGGTGCGCGGGACCGTGCAGGACACGTTCGCAGAGCACATCGCGATCGAGGTCCCAGACCTCGTGACGCACGCGCGTGCCTGCCGGCGCCGCGGCCTGCCCTTCCTGCCCATCCCGGCGAACTACTACGAGGACCTCGACGCGCGCTTCGGCCTCGCTCCCGAGTTCCTCGGCACCCTGCGCGAGCTGGACCTGCTCTACGACCGGGACGCCGAGGGCGAGTTCCTGCACTTCTACACGGCCACGGTGGGGAGCGTGTTCTTCGAGGTCGTGCAGAGGGTCGGTGGGTACGACGGCTACGGGGCCCCGAACGCCCCCGTCCGACACGCGGCTCAGCACCTGGCCCGGACCGAACAGGCCGCCCGCCGCTGACCCTCCGCCCCAACACCCGGGGTCACCTCTCAACGACCCGGGGTCACCTCCCTGCGATGCGGGGTCACGTCCCCAATGACCCGGAGTCACTTCTCTGCGATGCGGGGTCACGTCCCCAATGACCCGGGGTCACTTCTCTGCGATGCGGGGTCACGTCCCCAATGACCCGGGGTCACTTCTCTGCGATGCGGGGTCACGTCTCAACGATCCGGGGTCACCTCCCAACGGCCCGGGGTCACTTCTCTGCGATGCGGGGTCCCCGGATTGCCTCGCCCGCGGCCGGGTAACCGTCCAGCGCATGGCGAGTGCCGGCGTCGTGCGCGAGGAGGAGACCATGACTGTGAAGCTCAACCGCGAGGCCTACGACCACGCGAAGAAACTGGTGCGCGAGGGCAAGGTGGTCCGCGACGTGCGCGACGACTGGAGCGAGCACGCACCCTCGACCGACGACCTCAGCCGCTACCTCGAGGGCGAGGGCGAGGCGGAGTACTCGCGCTGGTTCCTCGGCGTGGACGACGACGCCGACGGCGAAGTCAAGGCTCGCTACAAGTTCCCCTTCAGCGACCTGGAGAAGGTGCACCGCTGCGCCGTGATCTCCGGCGAGAGCCGGGCGTCGCAGTACAACCACGATGAGATTCGCGACGCCCTGGGCGACCTGCTCAAGCGGATTGACGATTCGGACTGATTGACCCCGGGTCGTTGAGACGTGACCCCGGGTCGTTGGGAGGTGACCCCGGATCGTTGGGGGGTGACCCCGGGTTGTTGGGGGGTGACCCCGGGTTGTTGGGGGGTGACCCCGGGTTGTTGGGGGGTGACCCCGGGTTGTTGGGGGGTGACCCCGGGTTGTTGGGGGGTGACCCCGGGTTGTTGGGAGGTGACCCCGGGTTGTTGGGAGGTGACCCCGGGTCGTTGGGAGGTGACCCCGGGTTGTTGGGAGGTGACCCCGGGTTGTCGGGAGGGCTGGGGGTGGCGCGCGCGGGCTAGACTGTGATTCCCAGCACATGAAGAGGTGGGTTGGCGTGCGCGCAGAACGGCTGCAGTCGGCGGGGCCGGACCCCACGGGCTCTCCCGCGCGTTCGCAGGTCGTCGAGGAGTCCTGGCGGCGCTCCCTTGCCGTGCACCCGCGCCGCGAGGACGCCGCGGTGACGAGCATCCTCGCCGAGGAGGAGCTCGCGGACTACCGCGAGGCCCACCCTCTGGCCCGCATCATGCCGGTCATCGACGATCTGCTCATCCGCCCCGCGCAGGACTCGGGCGTTCTGGTCGCGGTGGGCGACGCCGACGGGCGGCTCCTGTGGCTCGGCGGCGACCGGACGGTGCGCCGCCGCGCGGAGGAGATGGCGTTCCTCGAGGGGGCGGACTGGTCGGAGGCCAGCGTGGGCACCTCGGCCCCCGGCACCGCGCTCGCGACCGGCGCGCCGGTCCAGATCCGCGGGCCCGAGCACTTCAGCCCCCTCGCCGAGCCGTTCTCGTGCACGGCGATCCCGATCCGGGACCCGCGCACGGGCGGGCCGATCGGCGTCGTGGACCTCACCGGCGGGGAGCAGGCGGTGGGCGGGCATGCCATGCCGTGGCTGCGCGCAACGGCGGCCGCGGTGGAGGAGCGCCTCCGCGCCCTCGGCCCTGCCGGCGTGCCCCAGCGGCCCCGCCGCGAGGGCCCGCCCGCGCGGGGCCCCGGCGCGGTGCTGTCCGTGACGGGCCGCGACCAGGGCGTGCTGCGCGGCGGGGGCCGCGAGCTGACGGTGAGCGCGCGGCACTCGGAGATCCTCGTGCTGCTCGCCGCGCACCCGCGCGGGCTCAGCGCGGAGGAGCTCGCCGAGCGCCTCTACGCCGAGCCGGTGCCGGCGGTGACGCTGCGCGCGGAGCTCGTGCGCCTGCGCAGGGCCCTCGATTCCTCCGGCATGGGCGTCACGCTGCTCTCGCGGCCGTACCGGGTGGAGGGCCTCGAGGTCGACTCGATGACCGCCCTCGCCCTCCTCGTCCGCGGCTCGCACCGCCAGGCGCTCGGCGCCTACAGCGGGCAGCTCCTGCCGCGCTCGGAGGCGCCGGCCATCGCCGAGCTGCGCGACGAGCTCTCCGCCACGCTCCGCGAGGCCGTCGTGGGGAGTGCGGCAGTCGACGTCGTGCTCAGCTACCTCGCGCTCCCGGAGGCGACGGACGACGACGAGGCGTGGCGCACCGCTCTCCGCCTCCTGCCGCCGCGGTCGCCCAGGCGGGCAGCCGTCGTCGCGCATCTGGAGAAGCTCGGGGGCTGAGGCGCGCCGGGCCTCCCGCCCGCGCCCCGCCCGTCAGCGGAACGAGAAGAGCTTCGCGAGGAAGCTCGTCGAGCGCGGGGCGTTGCCGTGGCCGGGGCAGCGGCGGCTCTCAGGGACGTTCGCGAGCACCTTGTCGACGTGCTGGCCGCAGCCAGTCCACGTCACCTTGCCGCAGGTCGAGCACGTTGCGGGGCTGCACATGGGATTCTCCTTGCTGGACATTCACGAAATACCCCTGGGGGTATTTCAACTGTAGGCGATCCCCGGCCCCTCGGGCAAGCCGCGCAGTCCCGCCAGCACGAGGTCCACGGCGCGCGCCGCCCACCCGGGGTCCCCCGAGCGCCCGGCCATGTAGTCCGCGTAGAACGGCCCGAGGAGCGCGGAGACGAGCGGTTCGAGGTCCTCGGCCTCGAACTCGCCGGCGGCCCGAGCTCGCTCGAGCGCCTCGCGCAGCAGGGCCCGCCGCGGGAGGACCGTGCGCTGGCGGAGCAGCGCGAGGAGCTCGGGCGTGTGCGCCTCCTCGGCCAGGCAGGTCCCGATGAGGGCCATGCCGTTGACCCTCTCGATCGTCGCCGAGAAGTCGACCAGGATCGCGATGAGGTCCGTCCTGAGGTCTCCGCTGGCCGGGGGGGCATCGGCCATCCGGGCCGAGGCCAGCGCCGCGGTGACCAGGTCCGCCTTCGTCTTCCAGCGAAGGTGGATGGTGGACGTGCTGACCCCGGCCGTGGCGGCCACCTGGCCCAGGCTCATGCGCGTGTAGCCCTGGGAGGCCAGCAGCCCGAGCGCCGCGCTGAGGATGGCCGCCTCCTTCTCCGCCGAGCGGGGGCGCCCGGCGCTGTGGGGATTCCGCGTCCCGGCCACGGCTCAGGCCGCCAGGAGCGCGAGGCAGCGCTCGGCGTGGAGGCCCAGCTCTTCGTCGGAGGCCGTGCGGGCCCCGAACAGGACGAGCGGCTCGGCGAGCCGCATTCCCGTGAGGTTCGCCGTGGCCGCGATCGGCGCGAGCAGCTCGCCCATGGTGAAGCCGTTGTGCCCGTCCGGTGCGTACGAGCTCTCGGGGCCGCCCGTCGAGGTGACCAGCTGGAGCTCCTTGCCGTGCAGCGCGGTGCCTCCCGCGCCGTAGGCGAAGCCGTAGACGAGCACTTGGTCCATCCAGGCCTTGAGCGCACTGGGCACCGAGTACCAGTGCCACGGGAACAGCCACACGATCCTGTCGTGCTCCACCAGCAGGCGCTGCTCGTCCGTGACGCTGATCCGGCCGTCCGGGTAGGCCGCGGCGAGATCATGGACGGTGGTGTCCTCCAGCGCCCCGGCTGCCTCCGCGAGGTGCGCCGTGACCCGGGACGCGGGGAGGTCTGGATGGGCGACGAGGACGAGTGTGCGGCGGCGCGGCGCGGGCTCCATGGCTCATGCCACCGCGATGTGGAAGTTGAAGTCCGCGTGCCCGAGCGCGCCCCACAGTCGGAGCCAGACGGGCAGGAGCATCTCGGTGCCGCGCGCGGTGCTGATGTCGCCGAGGTCGATGACGGCCTCCCGCGGCCACCCGAACTCCACGAGCCGCTCGACCACGAACGCCTTGGCCTCGGCGTCGTTGCCCGAGACGAACGCGTTGTGCTGCCCGGGCACCAGGGAGGGGTCAACCATGATGGCCGCGTTCATCGTGTTGAGGGTCTTGACCACGCGGGTCTCGGGGAAGGCGCGCTGGATCTGCTCGCCCAGGCTGTCCGTGTTGACCGGGTTGAGGGCCGGGGGCATGCCCTGGGAGAAGTCAAGGGGGTTGGCGATGTCGATGAGGACCTTGCCGGCGAGGTTCCCGGCGCCCGCCGCCTCGAGGGCCTGGAGCGAGCCGTTGCCCGCCGTGGTGTTCACGGCCGCCTCGCCGAAGGCGGCGGCGTCTGCGTACGCCATGAGCTGGACCGAGGGGCGTTCGGCGAGCCACTGGCTCAGGGGCGGGTTGCCGTAGCCGTCCGGCTCGGTGCGGGCGAGGGTCGCCTCGGGGTCCCTCGTGCCCATGGCCACCTCGTGGCCGAGGCTGACGAGCTTGTGGGCGATGGTCTGTCCGACGATTCCGGTGCCGAAGACTGCGAAGCGCATGGTCTGTCCTTTGCTTGGATGGGGGGCCGGCGGGGTGCCGCCATCGTGAATAACCGAATGGCACCACTCGGTATTCCCCGTCCGAGGAGAAACTTGCCCGGCGCCGTCTCATCCGCGCCGGGCCGGGCCCTCATTCGGTGCTCGTCACTCGTTGACGAGCACCGGCACGCCCACGGCGGCCGACACTGCATTGCCCGCGGCAGCCGGCGCAGCGATGCTGAACTCCTCCACCTCGCTCGGGGGGCCAGCGTGCTGGTGGCCCTCGCTCTCGTCGAGGTGGTGTTCGAACCGGGCGGTCCCGAGGAGCGTGCCGTCGGCGTCGTAGAAGCCGGCGAGGACCTGGAGTTCGAGCAGGTCGCTGACGTCGGAGGTGATGCGGATGGTTCCCTTGACGTCCTTGCCGTCGAAGGCGAGCCCTTCGATCTCGAAGCGGTCGTCGAAAGGCCCTGCCGCCTGAATGGCCTGGCCGGGCTTCGGGTGGGCCTCGTGGAGGGACGGGAGGCCGGGCTCGCCGGTGGGCGCCGTGAGGCCGGGCAGGGCCGTCTGGACGGAGACGGGCTGGGGTGCCGCCGTGTCCGGCTGGCCCGGCGCTGCGCATCCTGCGAGGAGGGCGGCGCTGGCGAGGGCGAGGGTGGCGAAGGTCTTCATGGCGATCCTTGGTGCTCGGGTGCTCGGGTGCTTGGGGTGCTGATGCCCGGGAGGGCGGCTGGAGGCCGTCCCGGGCATCAGCGGAGGAGGTGATCAGCGGAGGCGGAGGGAATCCGCCATGATGCCGAACAGGTCGATGTTGTCCACCGTGCCCTGCAGCTTCTCGGAGCCGGCACCGTAGGCGTAGACGGGAACGTCAGCGCCGGTGTGGTTGCCGGAGAGGTACGTCAGCCACAGGCTGGCCTCCGGGCTGCCGTCCTTGACGCTGGTCGGGTCGTCGGCGGTGCGGAAGGTGGCTGGCGCGAAGTTGTGCGGGTCGTTCGAGCCGGCGCCGTTGACGATCCCGGTCGAGCGCGAGGCGTCCTTCGTGTTGGCGCTGTAGGGACGGCTCGGCGTCGAGTTGTTGGCAGGGTTGCCCCCGTCGATGTTCCCCGGCGGGTTGGCGGCCTCAGCATTCGTGAAGGAGCCCTTCTCGATGATGTTGAAGCCAGCGCACTCGTGGTCCGCGGTCACGATGACGAGCGTGTGCCCGTCCTTCTTGGCGAAGTCGAGGGCTGCGGCAACAGCGTCGTCGAATGCCTTGATCTCCTCGAGGGTCTGCGCGGCGTCGTTGGCATGGGAGCGCTTGTCGATCAGCGCGCCCTCGACCTGCAGGTAGAAGCCGTTGCCCTTCTCACCGCCCTGGCCGAGCAACTCGATGGACTTCTTGGTCATCTCCGCGAGCGTGGGCTCGAGCGCCTGCGGCGAGGACGGGTTGTCCTGCTTCGACTTCTCGATCGTGAGGTTGCCCTTGTTGAAAAGGCCGAAGACCTTGCCGCTCTGAGCCTTCGCGAGGTCGTCCTTGGTCGCGACCTTCTGCGACGCCGGCGAGCTGAGCACGTCGTAGCCCTGGTCGCGCAGCGCCTTCTCATCTTCGGCGTCGAAGCGGCTCAGGCCGCCGCCGAGGATTACGTCGGCCGTGCCGTTGCGCGCAATCTGCTTCGCAATCGGCGTCACGCGCAGGTCGCTCGTGGGCACGGCGGACCCCGTGACGTCGGGCTTCTGGCAGGACTTGGCCGAGTACACCGGACCCTGGCAGCCGCGGGCGAGCGCGTGGCTCATCTGGCCCGCCGGCGTCGCGTCCGTGATCTCGGCGGTACTGACGTTGCCCGTGCGGTAGCCGGCCTGTTTGGCCATCTCCATCGCGGTCGGGACGACGGCGCCCTTGGCGTCGACGCCCAGGGCAGCGTTGTACGTCTTCACTCCGGAGGACCAGGCGGTCGCGGAGGAGGCGGAGTCGGTCACGAGGTTGGGGGCGAAGCCGGGCTGGCCTGGCTGCGCGGAACCTTCCTCCACGGCGTAGGTGCTCACGAAGCCGTGGGACGGCATCGTCTCCATGGCCATGCGGCCGTTGGCGCCGTAGAACCGCTCGCGGCCTGCCGTGACATGGGTGCGGCCCATGCCGTCGCCGACCATGTAGATGACGTTCTTGATGCGACCGTCGGGGGCCGGGGCTGCCGTGGCCGGCGCGGCCGCGCCGGCGCCGAGCGAGCCGGTGATGATCGCTCCGACCGCGCAGGCCGAGGCGAGCGCCGCAATCGTGCGCTTCATAGTGGATTCCTCCTGATGGGGTGCGGCGACGGATTGCGCCGCGGCAAGGACGCTAGTTCGCATCTGCAACAAAGGAGGGGCCGAGGGGGAAACGCGGGGCGAACTCAAGCCCAATGGGGAGGGCCCGCTCATGGGCCCAGCAACCCGGGGCGGGCACCCTGTGACCCGCGCCACATCGTTGCAACGCCCCCGCAACCCCCACGCTCCTACGCTCGAGCCAGCACCGGCCCCGACGGCGGGACCGGCCGAGGGCTGGCACCACCTGCCCCAGAGACAAAGGAGTTTCGCCATGACCGTCTACGCTTTCCCCGGGACCGAGGGCGCCAAGGTCACCTTCAAGGACCGGTACGAGAACTTCATCGGCGGCGAGTGGGTCGCCCCGGTCGGCGGCCAGTACTTCGAGAACATCACCCCCGTCACGGGCAAGGTCTTCACCGAGGTCGCGCGCTCGCAGGCCGAGGACATCGAGCTCGCCCTCGACGCCGCGCACAAGGCCGCCCCCGGCTGGGGCAAGACCTCCGCCGCCGAGCGTGCCCTCGTCCTGCACCGGATCGCGGACCGGATCGAGGAGAACCTCGAAATGCTCGCCGTGGCGGAGACGTGGGACAACGGCAAGCCCGTCCGGGAGACCCTCGCCGCGGACCTGCCGCTCGCCGTGGACCACTTCCGCTACTACGCCGGCGCGATCCGCGCCCAGGAGGGCTCGCTCTCGCAGATCGACGAGCACACCACCGCGTACCACTTCCACGAGCCGCTCGGCGTCGTCGGCCAGATCATCCCGTGGAACTTCCCGCTCCTCATGGCCGTGTGGAAGCTCGCCCCCGCCCTCGCCGCGGGCAACGCCGTCGTGCTCAAGCCCGCCGAGCAGACCCCGGCGAGCGTCCTCGTCCTCGCCGAGCTCATCGCGGACCTCCTCCCGGCCGGCGTGCTGAACATCGTCAACGGGTTCGGCGTCGAGGCCGGCAAGCCGCTCGCCTCGAGCCCGCGCATCCGCAAGATCGCGTTCACGGGGGAGACGACGACGGGCCGGCTCATCATGCAGTACGCCTCGCAGAACCTCATCCCGGTCACGCTCGAGCTCGGCGGGAAGAGCCCGAACATCTTCTTCGAGGACATCGCCGCCGCGGACGACGCCTTCTACGACAAGGCCCAGGAGGGCTTCACGCTCTTCGCGCTCAACCAGGGCGAGGTCTGCACGTGCCCGTCCCGCGCGCTCATCCAGGAGGGCATCTACGAGAAGTTCCTGGGCGACGTCGTCGAGCGCACCAAGGCCATCAAGCAGGGCAACCCGCTCGACACCGAGACGATGATCGGCGCGCAGGCCTCCAACGACCAGCTCGAGAAGATCCTGAGCTACATCGAGATCGGCAGGGCCGAGGGCGCGAAGGTCCTCACCGGCGGCAAGCGCGCCGCCCTCGAGGGCGAGCTCGCCGGCGGCTACTACGTCGAGCCCACCATCTTCGAGGGCCACAACGGCATGCGCATCTTCCAGGAGGAGATTTTCGGCCCGGTCGTCTCGGTCACGAAGTTCTCCGACTACGAGGAGGCCCTCGAGATCGCCAACGACACCCTCTACGGCCTCGGCGCCGGCGTGTGGAGCCGCAACGGCAACGTGGCCTACCGCGCGGGCCGCGAGATCGAGGCGGGGCGCGTGTGGGTGAACAACTACCACGCCTACCCCGCGCACGCCGCGTTCGGAGGGTACAAGTCCTCCGGGATCGGCCGCGAGACGCACCTCATGATGCTCGAGCACTACCAGCAGACCAAGAACATGCTCGTCTCGTACGCAGAGTCGAAGCTCGGCTTCTTCTAGGCCGTCCCCTCCCAGCCCGCTCACCAGCGAGGCGAGGCGCACGACGCCGGTGACCCGCCGCCGTCGTGCGCCTCGCCTACCGCCCCCAACCCGCCATGCAAAGGAGCATGACCATGACCAGCCAGCTTCGCTCAACCTACACAGCAGCAGTCGTCCACGGCTTCGGCCAGGAGCTCTCCGTCGACGAGCTCGAGGTCCCCGCGCCCGGCCCGGGCCAGGCGCTCGTGAAGCTCGTCTCGAGCGGCGTCTGCCACACCGACCTCCACGCCGCCCAGGGCGACTGGCCCGTCAAGCCCAAGCTCCCGCTCGTGCCGGGCCACGAGGGAGTCGGGACCGTCGTCGCGGTCGGCGAGGGCGTCACCGACCTCGCCGTGGGCGACCTTGTGGGCAACGCCTGGCTGTGGAGCGCGTGCGGCGCGTGCGAGTACTGCCGCACCGGCTGGGAGACGCTGTGCGAGTCCCAGCAGAACGGCGGCTACGGGGTGGACGGGTCCTTCGGCGAGTACATGCTCGTCGACACCAAGTTTGCCGCCCGCATCCCCGAGGGCTCCGACCCGTACGAGGTCGCGCCGGTCCTGTGCGCGGGCGTCACCGTGTACAAGGGCCTCAAGCAGACCGAGGTGAAGCCGGGCCAGTGGGTCGTCATCTCCGGCATCGGCGGGCTCGGGCACATCGCGGTGCAGTACGCGGTCGCGATGGGCATGCGCGTCGCCGCCGTGGACGTCGCGGACGAGAAGCTCGCGCTCGCGAAGAAGCACGGCGCCGAGGTGACGGTGAACGCGTTCGCCGAGGACCCGGCGTCGGCCATCCAGGAGGCCACCGGCGGCGCGCACGGCGTCCTCGTCACGGCCGTCCACCCGGCCGCGTTCGGGCAGGCGATCGGCATGGCCCGCCGCGGCGGGACGATCGTGTTCAACGGCCTGCCCCCCGGCGACTTCCCGGCGCCGATCTTCGACATCGTGCTCAAGGGGCTCACGATCCGCGGCTCGATCGTCGGCACGCGCCAGGACCTCGAGGAGGCGCTCGACTTCTACGCGCGCGGCCTCATCCACCCCACGTTCCACACCCGGGACCTGACCGAGATCAACCAGGTCTTCGACGAGATGCACCACGCCAAGATCGACGGCCGCGTGGTCATCAAGTTCTGATGGGAGCACTCTGATGGACGCTGTTCCTGCCGGGGCGGCGCTCGCGGCACGGCCGGTGCGGCCCGGGGAGGACTTCTCCCGGGTCGCGCTGACCGCGCCCGCGCTGGCGCTGCTGCACTCGCTCTGGGAGCGCCACGGCCCGCTCATGTTCCACCAGTCCGGAGGCTGCTGCGACGGGTCCGCGCCCATGTGCTTCCCCGCCGGGGAGTTCCTCACGGGCGACGCCGACGTGCAGCTCGGGCTCTTCGACCTCCCCGGGCGCGGGGAGGTGGGCTTCTGGATGTCCCGGGAGCAGTTCGGGTACTGGTCCCACACGCACCTCACGGTCGACGTCGTCGCGGGCCGGGGGAGCGGCTTCTCCCTCGAGGCCCCGGAGGGGAAGCGCTTCCTCATCCGGAGCGAGATCCTGGACGTGCCCTAGGGACATGACCCCGCAACGGGAAGAGGGGACATGACCCCGCAACGCCCCACAGCATTTGCGGGGTCATGTCCCCTCAGCTCTGCGACGTGCCGTCGCTGCTGGTGCTGGCGTCGGCCCCGTCGCTGCTCGCGCCCGCGTCCTGGCCGTCGTCGCTGTGCCCGCCGCAGTGCCCGCCGCCGTGCCCCCCGGGACCGCGGCCGCCGCCCTCGTTCACGGTCACTGTCGCGTAGTCGGCGCTGACCTCGTAGTGGACGCGGTTGCCGTTGCTCGTGCCGATCGCGTCGAACGAGCCGTCCGGGTCCTTGCGGACCTCGGTCACCTCCGCGTTGGCGTCCTTGGCCTTGACGGCCTCGGTGACCTTGGCCGTCTCCTCCGCGCTCGCCGCCGTGTGCTCGTGGCCGCCGCGGTGCTGGCCCCCGGCGCCGTGCCCGCCAGTGGACTGGCCGCCAGTGGACGGGCTCGCCGAGCTGGACGCGCTCGGGGAGGGGCTCGGCGTCGCGGCCGCGTTGGCGGCCACCACGCCGGCGCCCATGAGGCCGGCTGCCGCGACGGCGGACGCCGTCAGATAGGCCATGCGCTGGGTGATCTTCATGCTTGCCTCCAGTGGTGTGCGGGCGGCGGTGATGCGCGCCTGACCCAACAGTCGCGGGTGAACCTGTCAGGAGGCTTTGGCCCGCCTGTGGTCCGGGTACGCGTTCACGGACGACGCCGGCCTGCCGCCTCCGCCGCCCGGCTCGCGCGGCTGGGCGGGGTCGCCAGAAAATTGTTTGCATCGGCAACTTCACGGGCTCTGGTCTGAGAGCGGCCGGCCCGGGTAGAAACGAGGCCATGGCGGCGAACAGTGGATCGCAGGACAGGATCGGCCAGGACAGGATCGGCCAGGACAGGATCGGGCAGGGCAGGATTGGCCGGGACAGGATCGGCCAGCCGTGGGGCGAGCGCACCCCTTTCGGGCCGGGCGGGGAATGGCCCGTGCGCGTGGACGAGTATCTCGAGGAGGGCCTCGAGCCGGGCGCGGTGGACCGATGGGTGCAGACCGCCTCCATCCTCCACTCCAACGGCGACGCGATGGACATTGCGGTCAAGGACGGCCGCATCGCGGGAGTGCGGGGCCGCGCCGTGGACCGCGTCAACCGCGGCCGCCTCGGGGTGAAGGACCTGTACGGGTGGCAGGCCAACGCCTCCCCGGACCGGCTCACCCGCCCGCTCGTGCGCGAGGGCGGCCGCCTCGTGGAGACCGACTGGGACACCGCGATGGACCGGGTCGCCGGGAGGGCCAGGGAGCTCCTCGAGGAGCAGGGCCCCAGCGCCCTCGGCTTCTATACGACCGGCCAGCTCTTCGCCGAGGAGTACTACACCCTCGGCGTGATCGCCCACGGCGGCATCGGCACGAACCATGTGGACGGCAACACGAGGCTCTGCACCGCCACCGCTGCCGAGGCCCTCAAGGAGTCCTTCGCCTGCGACGGCCAGCCCGGGTCCTACACGGACGTGGACCACGCCGACGCGATCGCCCTCTTCGGGCACAACGTGGCGGAGACGCAGAGCGTGCTGTGGATGCGCATCCTGGACCGGCTCGCGGGACCGAACCCGCCGAAGGTGGTGTGCGTCGATCCGCGGCCCACCCAGGTGGCCGTCCACGCGACCGTCCACCTCGCGCCCCTGCCCGGCACGAATGTGGCCCTCATGAACGGGATCCTGCACGAGATCATCGCCAACGGGTGGGTGGACCAGGCGTACATCGACGCGCACACGCTGGGCTACGAGGACCTGGTCGCACAGGTCAAGGGGTACACGCCCGAGACCGCGGCCCGCATCTGCGACGTGCCGGCCGAGAAGATCCGTGAGGCCGCCGCCGTCCTGGGCCGCGCCGAGAGGCTCCTGAGCACGGTGCTCCAGGGCTTCTACCAGTCCCACCAGGCCACGGCCGCGGCCGTCCAGGTGAACAACATCCACATCATCCGCGGCATGCTCGGCCGGCCGGGCTGCGGGATCCTGCAGATGAACGGCCAGCCCACGGCCCAGAACACCCGCGAATGCGGGGCGGACGGCGACCTGGCCGCCTTCCGCAACTGGAGCAACGACGCGCACATCCAGGACTTGGCCCGCGTGTGGAACATCGACCCGATGGACATCCCGCACTACTCGCCGCCCACGCACGTCATGCAGATGATGCGCTACGCCGAGGAGGGCTCCATCAGGATGCTCTGGGTGAGCGGCACCAACCCCGCCGTCTCACTGCCCGAGCTCCACCGGGTCCGTTCGATCCTGGGGCAGGAGCGGCTGTTCCTCGTGGTCCAGGACATCTTCCTGTCCGAGACGGCCCAGTTCGCCGACGTCGTCCTCCCCGCCGCGACCTGGGGCGAGAAGACCGGGACCTTCACCAATGTGGACCGGACGGTGCACCTCTCGGAGAAGGCCGTCGACCCGCCGGGGGAGGCGCGTGCGGATCTGGAGATCTTCATCGACTTCGCCCACCGGCTGGGCCTGACGGACAAGGACGGCGCGCCGCTCGTGAAGTGGACGGCCGCCGAGTCGGCGTTCGAGGCCTGGAAGGAGTGCAGCCGGGGCCGGCCCTGCGACTACTCGGGGCTCACGTACGGGAAGCTCCGCGGCGGCTCGGGCATCCAGTGGCCCTGCACCGAGGACAGCCCCGACGGCACGGAGCGCCTCTATGCGGACGGGAAGTTCTGGGCCGCGCCCGAGTACTGCGAGAGCTACGGCCGCGACCTCGTGACGGGCGCGCCGCTCGAGCCGACCGAGTACAAGGCCATGAACCCGTCCGGCCGCGCCATGGTCAAGGCCGCCGAGTACCTGCCCCCGCACGAGGGCCCCAGCGTGGACTATCCCTTCATGCTCACCACTGGCCGGACGCTCTACCACTTCCACACCCGCACCAAGACGGGCCGGGTACCGGAGCTCCAGGCCGCGGCGCCGGAGGTCTGGGTGGAGGTCTCCGAGCAGGACGCCGCCGCGGCCGGCATCGCCGAGGGCGACCTCGTGGAGGTCGCCAGCCCCCGCGGCTCCGTCCGTGCGCAGGCCCGCGTCTCCGGCATCCGTCCCGGCGTGCTGTTCCTGCCCTTCCACTACGGCTACTGGGACACCGAGGGCGGGCGCGCGCCCGACGGCGACGGCTCGCCCGGGCGCGCGGCGAACGAGCTCACCATCACGGACTGGGACGCGTGCTCCAAGCAGCCGATCTTCAAGACGGCGGCGGCGCGCCTCACCCGGCTCGGCCCGGGGGAGGGCCCGGCACCCGCGCCGACGACGACGGCGTCCGCCCCGGCGGCGTCAGCCCAGCAGGGAGGAACGCGATGAAGATCGGACTCGCCCTCGAGGAGCTGCACCGCTCCGAGGCGGAGCTCGCCCACGAGCTGCTCAAGATTTCGGAGCGCCACAAGACGGACCACGAGATCTTCTACCTCGCCCAGGATCTGGCCCGCTGGTCCCAGCAGCATGTCCGCGAGCTCTCCGAGATCGCACAGCGGTACGGGCAGCGGCTCGACCCCGAGGCGGGGGAGGACCGAGGCGCTGTCCGGGCGCTCGTGGAGAAGGGCACCGAGCTCGTAGGCCGCCGCCGGGCCCCGGCGCTGCTCCTGCTCCGGGACCTGCGCGAGGTCTACCTCAAGGCGGCCGGCGTCTCTGTGGACTGGGAGCTCGTGGCCCAGGCGGCCCAGGGCATCAAGCACCGGGACCTGCTGGAGGTCGCCCAGCGCTGCCACCCCCAGACGCTCCGGCAGATGAAGTGGGCCAACGGCAAGCTCAAGGAGAGCGCCACCCAGGCCCTCGTGACCTGAGGGTCCGGCCGGCCCTCAGGTCCGCCCGGCGCTCTGGTCCGCCCGGCGCTCTGGTCCGCCCGGCGCCCTGGTCGCTACTCGGCCTTCGCGTAGGTCGCCGCGCTGAGGAACTCGAGCCCGACGAACTTCTCGCTGCCGTTGACCCATGCGTCGTGGCCCGGGGGGATCGTGTAGGAGTCGCCCGCGTTCACGGTGGCTTCTTCGCCGCTGGCGAGCCGGACGGTGAGGGAGCCCGAGACGCAGTAGCCGACGTGGTTGTTCTGGCAGCTCTCGGTCCCCACCACGGGCTTGATGCACTCGGACCAGCGCCAGCCGGGTTCGAAGGAGAACCGGCCGATCGTGTAGTCCCCCACATGGACCACGTCGATCTGGGACTTCTCGGGGGTCCGCCGCTCGTCGGGATCGTCGTGGGACTTCCTGTCCAGGGTCCGGACGACGTTCGGGGTGCTGGTCGGGTTCGTGGACATGGGGCGCTCCTTCGGCATTGATTCCGCCTCGCCGGGCCCCAGAGTCCTGCGGGCGATTCACTCGGGACGGGTACAGGGTACGTCCGGCGTCTTCAGGACAGAAGGCCTGCGCAGAAGGGAGGCCTGGCCTCTAGGAGGGGTCAGTGTTCGGGCGCGTGCCGAGCAGCATGTTCAGCCCCCAGCCGAGGGCGGTCACGAGGAGGATGGCCCCTGCCATCGAGAGGAGGGCCATCGGCCCGCTCAGGATGCCGAGGCTCACGATCAGCGTCGTCGCTCCGGCGGGCGGGTGCGGGGTCTTGAGCCAGGTGAGCGCGAGGGTCGTCACCGCGACTGACAGCGCGCCCGCCCAGAGGTGGGCCACGGTGAGCCCTCCGGCCGCGGCCGACTCGGCATTGTGCAGGCCGAACCCGTGGTAGGCGGCGATCCCCGCGAGGAGGGCCACGCCGTGGCCGACGAGGGAATTGAGCGGCCGGGAGGCCTTCTGCTCGGGGGATTCGAAGAAGAGCATGACTGTCGGCCCCAGGCTCGGGAACAGCCAGGGCTGGTGCAGCGCGAGGCCTACGGCGCCGCTCACGGCGAGCACCACCAGGCACAGGAGCGCAGCGTACGCCGCCGCGCCTCCTGGCCCTGCCTTGTCCTTGAGCCATGACAGCATGCTTCTCCTCCTTTGCGCGGGGATTCTTGGCGCCTACTGGTCCTTGCCCTGGCCCGGGTCCTGGCGTTGGCCCCGGTCTTCCGCCGGAGCCGAGGGCTGCTGCGCCCCGGTGCCCTCGGCTCCTAGGTCCCGGTCGACGGCGGCCCGGGTCTCGATGTCGTCCGTCTCGTCCGGGAACGGCTCCTTGTCCTTCCACTCCTCCGCGTGCGCCGGGCGTCCGCCCTGGATGTCGCCTTCGGATTCGTGCTTCATCTGGTCGTCCAGATGCGGCCCGTGCTTGTCGCTGCCGCGCTCGATCATGATGCGCTCCTTCGGCTCATGGCCCGACCCCTGCGGTCGCGCGCCTGGATGGCTGGCGGAGAGCGCAGGCCTCCGCTCGGCTTCCCGTTACCCGGCGCTGCCCCCCCGAATCCGCAGGATCCGCCACCCGATCTGACTCTTCCGGGCTTCCCCGCTACACTGGACGGCGCATGACCGATCCAGAGAGCTCTCCGCGGCGCGCTGCGCGCCGGAAGAATTCCGACCGGGCCGGCATGGGGGACGGGCCGGTCTTTGTCGACTCCTCAGGACGCCGCCTCCGCCGCGTCCGCCACGTCTGGACCCTCGCGGGGATCCTCGTGGCCGGGTACCTCGTCCTCCTGATGGTGGCCCTGTTCGGCGGCCCCAACGTCGCGGCACCCTACCTTCCACGGCCGGTCGCGGAAGCCCCGCGCGGGGCCCCGGAGCCCCGGCCTGCCCCCTCCGGCGCGTCTCCGGCCCCCACCCCGACGGGCCCGGTGGTTCCCGCTCCCGCAGTGGCCGCGGCTGTGGCCCCCGCCCCGCAGGCCCCGGCGCCCACCGCCACGACGCCCGCGCCAGCTCCCACGGCTGAGCCCGTGCCCGCCCAGCCGGCCCCCACAGAGGCGCCGGGCCAAGGCTCCGGCGCCACGGCCGCCCCCGGCCAGGCGGACACCCCACCCGGCCAGATCGACCGCCCCACGCGCCCATGAGCCCGCGCCGCAGCAACCGGGCCGCGCCGCGGGTCCGGGCGCACTGGGTTGTCCTCGCGACCACCCTCATCGCGCTCGCAGTCGCCCTCACCATCCAGGGCTACGTGGGCCGTCTTTCGCACCTCGGTGCGGTGGGCGCGCTCGGCGACTCCCCGGCGTCGTCCGCCCAGACCCAGCAGACCCAGAGCCAGCCCGTCCCCGCCGAGGTGAGCGCTGGCGGTCCCGTGGTCGACGCGCGCGGCGGCGACGTGCGCACCGCGGCCCCGCCCGCGGGCACGATCGCCCTGACGTTCGACGACGGCCCCGACCCCGAGTGGACCCCGCGCGTCCTCGACGTCCTCGCGCGCCACGGCGTCCACGCAACGTTCTTCGTGGTCGGCTCCGAGGCGATCGAGCATCCGGACCTCATGCGCCGGATCGTGGACGAGGGCCACGAGGTCGCCGTCCACACCCTCACCCACGCCGACCTCGGCTCGGTTCCCGAATGGCAGCGGCAGCTCGAGCTGCGCGGCAGCCAGCAGGCCATCGCCGGCACCACGGGACGCACCGCCGCCCTCCTGCGCCCGCCCTTCAGCTCCGTCCCCGAGGAGATGACCGGCAGCGCGTGGTCTGCTGTCCGCACAGCCGCCGACGACGGCTACCTCACGGTCCTCAGCACCCTGGACAGCAAGGACTGGCAGAACCCGGGCGTGGACGCCATCCGGCGCAGCCTCGAAGTGCCCGCGGCAGCGGGTGCTGGTACGGGTGCTGGCGCGGCGGGGCAGGGGCAGGCGGGTCCGTCCGCCCGGCCCGGCCCGGCTGGCGAGGTGGTCCTGATGCACGACGGCGGGGGAGACAGGGCGCAGACCGTCGCCGCGCTCGGCGGTCTCCTCGAGCGCTACGAGGCCCAGGGCTACCGGGTCACCGCTGTTGGTGACGCGCTCGGGATCGACGCGACGCGCCCGGCCACCCTTGCGGAGCAGGTCAGCGGCACGGCGTTCGTGTGGGGCGTGCGGCTCAGCGACTGGCTCGTCACAGCCATCTCATGGGCCCTCGTCGCCGCCGGCGCCGTGACGTTCATCCGCGCAGCCCTCGTGCTCGGGTTCGCCGCGCGGCACAGCCGCCAGTCCCGCAGGGCCCGCGCGGCCAGGGCGGCAATGGCCGGCCAAGCGTCCCTGGCCGGCGCGGGTTCTTTGGCCGGCGCGGGTTCCCAGGCTATCCCGGCATCCCAGACCAGCCCGGCCTCGCGGGGCCGGCGGCGCTCCGGGGTGCCGACCCAGCCGGAGGTGCTGGACCCCGTGACCGTGGTCGTGCCCGCGTACAACGAGTCGGCGGGCATCGAGGCCGCGGTCCGCTCGATCGCCGCGTCGACGCATCCGGTGGAGATCATCGTCGTCGACGACGGCTCGACCGACGGCACCGGCGACATCGTCGAGGCACTGGGGATGCCCGGCGTCGTGCTCATCCGGAAGGAGAACGGCGGCAAGCCCTCCGCGCTCAACGCGGGGATCGCGGCGGCGAGCCACGAGATCATCGTCATGGTGGACGGGGACACCGTGTTCGAACCGGACACGGTCCGCGCCCTCATCCAGCCCTTCGCGGACCCGCGCGTGGGGGCCATCTCCGGCAACACGAAGGTGGCGAACCGGGGCGGGATCCTCGGGGCGTGGCAGCACATCGAGTACGTGGTGGGCTTCAACCTGGACCGCCGCCTCTTCGACCTGGCCGAATGCATGCCCACGGTGCCTGGAGCGATCGGCGCGTTCCGCCGCGGCGCCCTCCTCGCCGTCGGCGGCGTCAGCAGCGACACCCTCGCCGAGGACACCGACCTCACCATGGCGCTGTGCCGCGACGGCTGGCGCGTGGTCTACGAGGAGACCGCACTCGCCTGGACCGAGGCGCCCGCGACCCTCGGGGCGCTGTGGAAGCAGCGCTACCGCTGGTGCTACGGCACGCTCCAGGCCATGTGGAAGCATCGCGGGGCCGTGGTCCAGGGCGGCCAGGCCGGCAAGCTGGGCCGGCGCGGGCTCGGCTACCTGCTCGTGCTCCAGGTGCTCCTGCCGCTGTTCTCGCCCGTGGTGGACGTCTTCGCCGTGTACGGGCTGTTCTTCCTCGACCCCGTGCGGATCGGTGCCGTGTGGCTGGGCTTCCTGCTCGTGCAGGTGCTCATGGCCGCGTACGCGTTCCGGCTCGACGGCGAGCGGCTCGGCCCGCTGTGGACCCTCCCGCTGCAGCAGTTCGTGTACCGCCAGCTCATGTACCTCGTGGTGATCCAGTCCGTCGTGACCGCGTTCGCGGGCGTCCACCTCAGGTGGCACCGCATGGAGCGGTACGGGAGCCTCAAGGTCCCGCCGCAGGCGGCGGCCCGGCCTTAGCCGGGCGGCGCGAGGTGCGCAGAGCCCCTGTTCAGAATCTCCGCGCTCGGGTATGCCTGTGGGAGGGCCGGCGCCCCCGCCGCCCCACCGGATCCGACAGGAGTCTCGAGATGACGGACGAAGTGCCTGAGGCAGACGCAGTGGAGCAGAGCATCCCGGCCGGGCCCGGTGGCCCCGACGAGCCCGTAGCGGGGACGCCGCTGGAGGCGTCGGAGGCGGACGTGCTCGAGCAGCGGACCTCGGCGCTGCCCGGAGGCGGCGGGCCGCTCTCCGAGGCCGGGGCCGAGGCGAACGAGGCGGACCTTCTCGAGCAGGCCGAAGGGCTGCCCGGAGACGACGAGGACTACCCGCCCGCAGGAACTGCCGAGTACGAGGACTAGGCCTCTTCAGACAGCATCTCCCTGAGACAAGGAGCACTATGGAATACCGCACCCTCGGCCGCAGCGGCGCAGTCGTCTCGGCCTTCGCCCTCGGCACCATGACCTTCGGGGCGGAGGCCGACGAGCCGACCTCCCACGCCCTCCTCGACGACTACGCGGCCGCGGGCGGAAACCTCCTCGACACCGCGGACGTCTACAGCCGCGGTGTCTCGGAGGAGATCATCGGCCGCTGGCTCGCGGCCAACCCCGACCACCGGGACCAGATGGTCATCGCGTCCAAGGGCCGCTTCCCCATGGGAGAGGGGCCGAACGACCTCGGCACCTCCCGCCGCCACCTCCGCACCGCCCTCGACGCGTCCCTGCGGCGGCTCGGCGTGGACCACATCGACCTGTACCAGATGCACGCGTGGGACCCGCACACGCCCATCGAGGAGACCCTCCGCTTCCTCGACGACGCCGTGGGCGCCGGGAAGATCGGCTACTACGGCTTCTCCAACTTCCTCGGCTGGCAGATCACCAAGGCCGCCTACGAGGCCAAGGCCCGCGGCTGGGCCGCGCCCGTGACGCTCCAGCCGCAGTACAGCCTCCTCATGCGGGGGATCGAGTCGGAGATCGTGCCCGCGGCGCTCGACGCCGGCCTCGGCCTCCTTCCCTGGTCTCCTCTCGGCGGGGGCTGGCTGAGCGGCAAGTACCAGAGGAACACGCCGCCGACGGGCGCGACCCGGCTCGGCGAGAACCCGCAGCGCGGCATGGAGGCGTGGGAGCCGCGCAATGCGCGCGAGAAGACGTGGGAGATCATCGACGCCGTCGCCTCCGCAGCGGACGCGCACGGTGTCTCGCAGGCGCAGGTCGCGCTGCGCTGGGTCGCCGACCAGCCCGCTGTCACCTCCGTGATCCTCGGCGCCCGCACCCGCGAGCAGCTCGCCGACAACCTCCGGGCCGCGGACCTGCGCCTCGACCCCGAGCAGTCCGCCGAGCTCACCCGCGTCAGCGAGCCCGATCTGGACGTGTACCCGTACGGAGCCCAGGCGGTGCAGCAGCGCAGCCGGAAGATCGACGGCGGGCGGTAGCAGACGCGCTGGAGTCGCGGCCGGGCTGGGTTGAGCGCCGCTGGGTCGGGTACCTCCCCTGAGACCGAGTGCCAGAATCGATCGACTGCCAGAATCGATCGACTGCCAGAACGATCGACTGCCATAACCGACTGCAGAGGAGAGGCGTCATGAGCGAAGAGCGCAGCGAAGGCTTCCAGCCCGAGCACTTCCAGCCCGAGGAGGTCCAGCCGGACCAGGAGCGGCTGGATGGCTTCCAGCACGACACCGGCATCGCCTCCGACAAGGGCGACGAGAAGGCCAGGGACCTCGAGGAGAGGGCCTACGGCGACGAGGACGACGCCCCGGACGTTCCGCTCCCCGGATAGGGGTAGGGCTGCCCGGACAGGGCTCCCGGGAGACCGTCCGGCCGAAAAACCGCCCGGCCGAAAGGGGTACTGGCAGGGACTCTCACGCCCCTGCCCCTCGGCCTAGGCTCGTGGAGGGAAATCACCAGACACGAGACCCTGACACGCGATCACCTGACACGCGATCACCAGACACGCGATCACCAGAAACAAGGAGAACCCGTTGCTGACTGTCAACGCCTACGCAGCCCCATTTTCGGACGCGCCGCTGGAGCCGGTGACCATCACCCGCAGGGACCTCGGCCCCAAGGACGTCCTGATCGAGATCAGGTACGCGGGGATCTGCCATTCGGACATCCACACGGTCCGCGAGGACTGGGGCCCCGTCAAGCACCCGCTCGTCGTGGGCCACGAGATTGTGGGCGTCGTCGCGGAGGTCGGCGCCGAGGCGCGCAAGCACGCGGTCGGCGACCGGGTCGGCGTCGGCTGCCTCGTGAACTCGTGCCGTGAGTGCGAGAACTGCCGGGCCGGCGAGGAGCAGTACTGCCTCAACGGCAACGTCGGCACCTACGGCAGCGTGGACGCGGACGGCACCATCACGCAGGGCGGCTACTCCACCCACATCGTGGTGGACGAGGACTTCGTGCTCCGCGTCCCCGAGGCGCTCGACTTCGCCGCCGCCGCGCCGCTGCTGTGCGCGGGCATCACCACGTACTCGCCGCTGCGGCACTGGGAGGCCGGCCCGGGCAAGAAGGTCGCGGTGGTCGGGATGGGCGGGCTCGGCCACATGGCCGTCAAGCTCGCCGTCGCGATGGGCGCCGAGGTGACCGTGCTCTCGCGGACCCTCTCCAAGAAGGAGGACGGCCTGGCCCTCGGCGCGCAGCACTACCACGCCACCGAGGACGCCCAGACGTTCGAGACGCTCAAGAACAGCTTCGACCTGGTCCTCAACACGGTCTCCGCCCCGATCGACCTCGACGCGTACCTCTCGCTCCTGCGCCGCAACGGCACCATGGTCAACGTCGGCGCCCCCGCCGAGCCGCTGCCGCTCACGGTCTTCACCCTGTTCCGGAACCGCCGCTCCTTCGCCGGCTCGAGCATCGGCGGCATCCGGGAGACCCAGGAGATGCTCGACTTCTGCGCTGAGCACGGCATCCTCCCGGACACCGAGCTGGTCGAGGCCACCTACATCAACGAGGCCTGGAAGCGCGTCCTCTCCTCGGACGTCCGCTACCGGTTCGTCATCGACGCCTCGACGTTCGCATAGCCAGCCTTCTCGAGCGGCGCGCAGGCCGCGCCGCTCGGGCGGCACCTACGGCGGCCCCCGGCACCCAAACCGGGGGCCGCCGTCGTGCGCCGGAGCTGACCAGTACTGCCAGTGCCTCCCTCGCCGCCGCGTGGCTCGCGTAGCGTGGATGCATGCCGAACGCCGAACACCGCGCCCAGGTGCGAGACTTCCTCGTGAGCCGCCGTGCCAGGATCACGCCCGAGCAGGCCGGCCTGTCCGTGTACGGCGGCAACCGCCGCGTGCCCGGCCTGCGCCGCGAGGAGGCCGCGCTCCTGGCGGGGGTGAGCGTGGACTACTACACGCGCCTCGAGCGGGGGAACCTGGCAGGCGCGTCGGAGTCGGTCCTCGAGTCGTTGGCCCGCGCGCTCCGGTTGGACGACGCCGAACGGGACCACCTCTTCGACCTCGCCCGCACCGCGAACGCCTCGCCCAACGCCCGCCAGCGCCCGTCCCGCCAGGCCCTGCGGCCGAGCGTGCAGTTCATGCTGGACGCGATCACGGCAGCCCCCGCGTTCGTGCGCAACGGGCGCATGGACATCCTCGCCGCGAACCGCCTCGGCTATGCGCTCTACTCGCCGCTGTACACCCCGCCGCCGGCCTCGGACACTCCGGTCCAGGCTGGTTCGCTGCAGCGGGAGGGTGCGCACGCCGTGGGTTCCAGCGCTGTGGGCGCGCACGCATCGGCGCACGACGCCGGGACTCACCCGCCGCTCGACGCGCATCCCCCGCTCGACCCCTCCGGCCGCCCCGCGAACCATTCGCGGTTCCTGTTCCTCGATCCGCGCGCGCGGGAGTTCTACCCGGACTGGGCCACGGCGGCCAACAACAACGTGGCGCTCCTGCGCACGGAGTCGGGGCGGCATCCGTACGACAAGGGCCTCGCGGACCTCGTGGGCGAGCTGAGCACGCGCAGCGACGAGTTCGCCCGCCTCTGGGCTGCCCACAACGTGCGCCGGCACTACTCGGGGAACAAGGTGTTCCGGCACCCGGTGGTGGGGGAGATCGAGCTCATGTTCGAGGCCCTCGTGCCGTCCGAGGACCCTGCCCTGACCCTCACCGTGTACCCGGCCGTCCCCGGCTCGCGCGCCGAGGAGCAGCTCAAGCTCCTCGCGAGCTGGGCCGTGACCGAGGGGATCGGCGAGCCCGCGCGGGCCTGACGCGGCGCCTCGTCCGCGGGCCCCGCGGATCCGGGCCCCCCGCTCCCACCCCGGCAGCCGGATTCTTCCCATTGAACGGAAGTCCTCTGGGGATGCTGTGACGCGCGTCCTACGCTGATCGGAGTCCCCGTGAGCCTGTCGCGACCCTGCATTTCGTTCGCATCGCGAACACTTGTGCATCATGCGAACGTGCGGCTACTCTGGCAGAGGTCCGGTCGGAGTGCGGGGCAGACCAGCAGAGACGCTAGAGCCAGAGGAGGAGGACCCATGGGCGAGCCCGTCAAGTCGTCGGACGCAGCGGCGGACAATCAGGCGATTGTCAGCGCGGAGATCCGGGACATTGAGGAGTCGTACAAGGCCTCACGCGCAGAGGGCGCGTCCGCAGAGACGCAGCCCCGCATCGACTACCCGCCGTACCGCAGCTCGATCCTGCGGCACCCCACCAAGAGCCTGCACCACGCGGACCCCGAGACGATCGAGCTGCACAGCCCGGCGTTCGGCCATCAGGACGTGCACGCACTCGAGTCCAACCTCACCATCCAGCACAACGGCGAGCCGCTCGGCGAGCGCATGGTGCTGCGCGGCAAGGTGCTCGACGGCGATGGCCGCCCGGTCGCGGGCCAGCTCGTGGAGATCTGGCAGGCCAACTCGGCCGGCCGCTACATCCACAAGCGGGACCAGCACCCGGCCCCGATCGACCCGAACTTCACCGGCGTGGGCCGCTGCATCACGGGCCCGGACGGCTCCTATGAGTTCCTCACCGTCAAGCCCGGCGCGTACCCGTGGAAGAACCACCTCAACGCGTGGCGCCCCGCGCACATCCACTTCAGCCTCTTCGGCACGGAGTTCACCCAGCGCATCATCACGCAGATGTACTTCCCCGGCGACCAGCTCTTCCCGCTTGACCCGATCTACCAGTCGATCGTCGACCAGGACGCCCGCGACCGCCTCGTCGCGAAGTACAACCACGACCTCACCTCGCCCGAATGGGCCCTGGGCTACGAGTGGGACATCGTCCTCTCCGGCCCGGAGCGTACCTGGACTGAGAACGAAGCGTACGGAGAGCAGGGCGACGATGAGCACTGAACTGCCGATGAGCACTGAACTGCCGATGAGCACTGAGAAGCAGGCCAGCGCCCTGGTCCCCACCCCCGGCCAGACGATCGGCCCGTTCTACGGCTACGCGCTGCCGTTCGAGAAGGGCGGCGAGCTCGTCCCGCCGGGCTCGCCGAACAGCGTCCAGCTGCACGGGACGGTCACGGACGGCCACGGCGACCCGATCCCGGACGCGCTCCTCGAGATCTGGCAGCCCGACGCGCAGGGCAACGTCCCGCAGCGCACCGGCTCCCTGGTCCGGGACGGCTATGCGTTCACCGGCTGGGGCCGCGTCCCGGTGGGGAACACAGGCACGTTCGTCTTCACCACGGTCAACCCGGGCCCCACGGAGCCGGGCAAGGCGCCGTTCATCTCGGTGGTCGTGTTCGCGCGCGGCCTCCTGAACCGCCTCTTCACCCGCGTGTACCTTCCCGAGGACACCGAGGCCCTCGCCAACGACCCCCTCCTGGCCTCCCTCGAGCCGGCCCGCCGCAAGACCCTCATCGCCGAGCGCCTCGCGGACGGCTCGCTCCACTGGGACATCCGGCTGCAGGGCGAGGACGAGACCGTGTTCCTCGACTACCAGGGCCAGGCGTAGGGCAGGCTCGGGACCATGACCAGCAACGCCGCACCTGACCCCTCGCCCCTCACGCGCGCCGACCTCGGCCTCCTCTCCCCGGTCTGGGCCGCCCCGGCCCTCTCCGACGCGACCGGCGACGCCGCGGTCGTGGCCGCGATGCTCGAGCTCGAGGCCTCTTGGGCCGAGGCGCTCGAGGACGCGGACCTCGCGGGGCCCGGGGCAGGCGGGGCGGTGCGGCACGCCGCCGAGCGCCTCGCCGGGGGTGCGCGCGACGCCGGCCGCGTTGCCTCAGGTGCGCGCGATGCTGGTCTGGTCGCCGGGGGTGCGCACGACGCTGGCCGCGTTGCCTCAGGTGCGCACGACGCCGGTCTGGTCGCCCTCGCGGCCCGCCTCGCCGTCGCCGGCCAAGGCGGCGGGAACCCGGTCATCCCGCTCGTGAAGGAACTCAGGACGGCAGTCGAGGCTGGTGCCGAAGGGGACGGGAGTGCCCACAGTGCCTCCGTGCACCGCGGCCTCACAAGCCAGGATGTGCTCGACTCGGCGCTCATGCTCGTGGCCCGCCGCGCCGTCGTGGGCATCCTCGCGGACCTCCGGGCCGCGGGCCACGCGCTCGCGGACCTCGCCGCCAAGCACCGCACGACCCCCCAGGTCGCCCGGACCCTCGCCCAGCATTCGCTGCCCTCGAGCTTCGGGCTCAAGGCGGCGAACTGGCTCCAGGGGGTCGCCCACGCCGAGGACAGGCTCTCCGCCCTCCGCTTCCCGGTCCAGTGCGGGGGAGCGGCCTCCACGAACGCCTCGCTCGTGGCGCTCGGCGCGGAGCCGGCTGCCCTCGCGGCGGACTGGGCCCACCGGTCCGGCCTCGACCCGGCCGTGGCCCCGTGGCAGTCCTTCCGCGGCCCGGTCGCGGACCTCGGCCACGCGCTCGCCGTCGCCACGGCGGCCGCTGGCCACGTTGCCAACGACGTCATGCTGCTCTCCCGCCCCGAGATCGCCGAGCTCGGCGAGCCGATCGCGGAGGGCCGCGGCGTCTCGTCTGCGATGCCGCAGAAGCAGAACCCCGCGCTCTCGGCCCTCATCCGCTCCGCGGCGCTCCAGGCCCCGGGGCACGTCTCCCAGCTCGCCCTCGCCTCGGCCCTGTCCGAGGACGAGCGAACGGGCGGCGCCTGGCACACCGAATGGCCCGCCCTGCGCGCGCTGCTCCGGCTCGCCGCCGGCTCCGCGGCCGCGCTGCGCGAGCTCGCCGAAGGCCTGCGGGTCTTCCCTGGGCGCATGCGCGCCAACCTCGCCCTGTCGGGCCCGCTCCTGGTCAGCGAACGCATCATGCTCGAGCTCGCACCCCTCGCCGAAGGCGGCCGCGACGCGATCCAGTCCGCCGTGGACCAGGCTCTCGCTGCCGCCGCCGGGGGTACCGCCGCCGCAGATGTCGGTGTGCCCGATGCCGGCGCGCCCGGAGCAGCCCAGCGCCAGGCGCGCGTGCTGCGCGAGGGGCTGCGCGCCGTCGTGCGCGAGGACCAGCTGGACGACGCCGGCCTCGACGCGATCCTCGACCCCGCCGGCTACCAGGGCGACGCGGCGGGGATCGTGGACCGCATCCTCCTCGCCTACGAGACCCGCCCCCAGACCCCACCGAAGACGCAAGGGAAGTGATGCGCGCATGAGCGTGCCCGTGATCAAGGCCGTGCGGCTGAGCCCGCGCGAGCAGTTCGGACAGAAGGAGCTCGTGGTGCTCGGGCCGTCGCTCGGGACGTCCACCGTCATGTGGGAGACGGCCGCCCGGCTCCTCGGCGAGGACTACGACCTCCTCGGCTGGGACCTCCCCGGGCACGGGATCTCCCCGGGAGTCGCGCCGGAGGACGCCGCCGCGCCCGGGGCGTTCACGCTCGCCGAGCTCGCGGAGGCCGTCGTGGCGCTCGTGGACTCGATCATCCCTCCGGCTGGCGTTTCGGGTACAGCGGGCGTTCCGGGTACAGCTGGCGTTTCCGGCACAGGCTCCCAGACCGGCCAGCCCGTCCGCTTCCACTACGCCGGCGACTCCGTGGGCGGGGCCGTGGGCGCAGAGCTCGCGCTCTCGCACCCGGACCGGCTCCTGAGCCTTGCGATGCTGTGCTCCTCGCCGAAGTTCGGCGCTGCCGAGGCGTGGAACGAGCGGGCCGACGCCGTTGCCGCCCAGGGCACCGCGATCCGCATCCAGGCCTCGGCCGAGGCGTGGTTCGCCCCCGGCTTCCTCGGCGAGCACCCGGCCGAGGGGTCGCGCCTCCTGCACGCCCTGCGCGACGCCGACCGCTTCGGCTACGCGGCCGTGTGCCGCGCCCTCGCGCGCTACGACGTGCGGGGCCGCTTCGGCGGGATCGCCGTCCCGTTCCTCGCCATCGCCGGCGAGCACGACACCGTGAGCCCCTACGCCGACGCCCGCTGGATGGCCGACGCCGTCCCGTCCGGCACCGCGGTGGAGCTTCCGGGGGTTGCCCACATCGCACCTGCCGAGGATCCGGCCACGGTGGCGGGCCTCCTGCGCGACCACTTCCGCGCGGCGGTGTCCGCGCGCGCTGCCGACGTTCAGGAGGGTGCGCGATGAGCCTCCAGCAGCCTGGCCAGGAGAAGCGAGGCACCTTCCAGCAGGCCGGCGCGAACTGGGTCGACGAGCCCCGCGCGGGCGCCGTCCAGCCGGATGCGACCCAGCGCGAGCTGTACGACGGCGGGATGGCAGTGCGGCGCGAGGTGCTCTCCGATGAGCACGTGGACCGCGCCAACGCGAACACGACCGAGTTCACCGCCGAGTTCCAGAACATGATCACGCGCATCGCGTGGGGCAGCATCTGGACCCGCCCCGGCCTGTCCCGGCAGATGCGCTCGGTCGCCGTCCTGACAGCGATGATCGCGCACGGCCACTGGGACGAGTTCGCGATGCACGTCCGCGCGGCCCTGCGGAACGGGCTCACGCGGGACGAGATCAAGGAGGTGATCCTGCAGAGCGCCATCTACTGCGGGGTGCCCTCCGCCAACACCGCCTTCAAGGTCGCCCAGGAGACCCTGGCGCAGATCGACGCAGATACCGATGAAGACGCAGACACCGATACAGATGCAGACACCGAGGACAATCCATGACCGAAGCATTCGTCTATGACGCCATCCGCACGCCGTTCGGGAAGTTCGGCGGCGGCCTCGCCGGGGTCCGCCCGGACGACCTCGCCGCGCACGTGGTCCGCTCGATCGTGGACCGCGCCCCGGGCCTCACCGCCGAGGCCCTCGAGTCCGGCGGCTCCTCCGCGGGCGCCGACGGCCAGCGCAGCGCGATCGACGAGGTCGTCTTCGGCAACGCCAACGGCGCCGGCGAGGAGAACCGCAACGTGGCCCGCATGGCCACGCTGCTCGCGGGCCTGCCCGTCTCGATCCCCGGCACGACCGTGAACCGCCTGTGCGGCTCGTCCCTCGACGCCGCGATGATCGCCTCCCGCCAGATCGCGGTGGGCGACGCCGAAATCGTCCTCGTGGGCGGCGTCGAGTCGATGTCCCGCGCGCCGTGGGTCCTGCCCAAGACCGAGAAGCCCTACCCGGCCGGGGACATGACCCTCGCCTCGACCACACTCGGCTGGCGCCTCGTGAACCCGGACATGCCCAAGGAGTGGACGGTGTCCCTCGGCGAGGCGACCGAGCAGCTGCGCGAGCGCCACGCGATCGGCCGCGACCGCCAGGACGAGTTCGCCGCGAACTCCCACAACCTCGCCGACGCCGCGTGGAACGAGGGCTTCTACGACAACCTCGTGGTCCCGGTCCCGGGCACGGACCTTTCCCGCGACGAGGGCATCCGCCCCGGCTCCTCCGCCGAGAAGCTCGCCGGCCTCAAGACCGTGTTCCGCAAGGACAACGGCGACCGCTCTGGCACGACGGCGGGCGGCACCGTGACCGCCGGCAACGCCTCCCCCCTCTCCGACGGCGCCTCCGCCGTGCTGCTGGGCTCCGAGGCCGCCGCCGGGACGCTCGGCCTCGAGCCGATCGCCCGCATCGCCGGCCGCGGCGCGGCGGGCAACGAGCCGCAGTACTTCGGGTTCGCCCCCGTCGAGGCCGCGAACCGCGCCCTCGCGAAGGCGGGCATCACGTGGGCGGAGGTCGGCGCCGTCGAGCTCAACGAGGCCTTCGCCGCGCAGTCCCTCGCGTGCCTCGATGCGTGGAAGATCGATCCGGCGATCGTCAACCGCCACGGCGGCGCGATCGCGATGGGCCACCCGCTCGGCGCGTCCGGCGGGCGCATCCTCGGCACGCTCGCGCGATCGCTCCAGGCCAGCGGCGAGCGCTGGGGCGTCGCGGCCATCTGCATCGGCGTGGGCCAGGGCCTCGCCGTCGTGCTCGAGAACGTCACCGCTCGCAGCGGGCAGAAGTAAGGACAGGGACCAGGAATGCTGGAATTCAAGGACACCGTCGCGGACGCCGTGGCGGGGATCGAGGACGGCTCGACCGTCATGATCGGCGGGTTCGGCAACGCCGGCCAGCCGTTCGAGCTCATCGACGCGCTGCTCGAGGGCGGCGCCACGGGCCTCACCGTGGTCAACAACAACGCCGGCCAGGCGGACGAGGGCCTCGCGCTCCTGATCAAGGAGGGCCGCGTGGCGAAGATGATCTGCTCGTTCCCGCGGCAGAGCGACTCGTGGCACTTCGACGAGAAGTACCGTGCCGGGCAGATCGAGCTCGAGCTCGTCCCGCAGGGCAACCTCGCCGAGCGCATCCGCGCCGCCGGCGCCGGGATCGGCGGCTTCTTCACCCCGACGGGCTACGGCACCATGCTGGCCGAGGGCAAGGAGACGCGCCTCCTGGACGGCAAGTGGCAGGTCTTCGAGACCCCGATCCACGCCGACGTCGCGCTGATCAAGGCGCTCAAGGCGGACGGCAGGGGCAACCTCGTCTACCGCAAGACCGCGCGGAACTTCGGGCCCATCATGGCTGCCGCCGCGAAGCGGACCATCGCGCAGGTCGCCGAGATCGTGCCCGTGGGCGGCCTCGACCCGGAGAACGTCATTACCCCGGGCATCTACGTCAACACGATCGTGAAGGTGGGCTGAGCGCATGAGCGAGCAGACGACGTCGAACATCACCACGGCGGCGGAAGGCACCCGGGGCGCGCAGGGGGGCCACGGCAGCCAGACGGGCCAGGGCGTGCAGACGGGCCAGGGCGTGCAGGGCATCCATCAGGCCAGCACCGTCCCCCAGACCTCCGACGCGCCGATCGGCCGGGACGACCTCGCGCGGCTCGTCGCGCGGGACATCGCGCCCGGCTCGTTCGTGAACCTCGGGATCGGCCAGCCGACCCTCGTCTCGAACTACCTCACCGACGAGCAGGACATCACCCTGCACACCGAGAACGGCATGCTCGGCATGGGCCCCGTCGCGACCGGCGACCAGATCGACGAGGACCTCATCAATGCGGGCAAGATCCCCGTCACCGAGCTGCCGGGCGCGAGCTACTTCCACCACGCCGACTCGTTCGCGATCATGCGTGGGGGGCACCTCGACGTGTGCGTGCTCGGCGCGTTCCAGGTCTCCGCGACGGGCGACCTCGCGAACTGGCACACGGGCGCGCCCGACGCGATCCCCGCCGTCGGCGGCGCGATGGACCTCGCGACCGGCGCCAAGGACGTCTACGTCATGATGACCCTGCTGACCAAGGACGGGAAGTCCAAGCTCGTGCCCGAGCTGACCTACCCCGTGACCGGCGTGGGCTGCGTGACGCGCGTGTACACGGACAAGGCCGTCTTCCTCATCACGTCCGACGGCGTTCGCGTGCGTGAGACGTTCGGCATCGCCTTCGAGGAGCTCCAGTCGCTCATGGACGTGCCGCTGATCGCCGCGGGCGCATGAGGCCCTAGGCTCTAACCCCGTGTGCCCCATCTGCACGAGCTCTGGAGGAATCGATGACTGAGGCTGTGCCTGCCGGTGCCGTGCCTGCCGGTGCTGTGCCTGCCGGCGCCAGTGACGCGCACGTGCAGTCGCTCGCGCGCGGGCTCGCCGTGATCCGGGCCTTTGACGCCGAGCACCAGGAGATGACCCTCTCCGAGGTCGCGGTCCGGACCGCGCTCACCAGGGCCACGGCCCGCCGCTTCCTCCACACGCTCGTGGCGCTGGGGTACGTGCGCACGGACGGGCGGCTCTTCTCGCTTACGCCGCTCGTGCTCCAGCTGGGGTACGCCTTCCTGTCCGGGCAGCGCCTGCCCGAGCTCGCGCAGCCGATCCTCGAGGACCTCTCGCACCGGCACGGGGAGTCGACGTCCCTCGCCATCCTCGACGGCACCGACATCGTCTACCTCACGCGCATCCACACGCGGCGGATCATGACGGTCGGGATCTCGCCGGGGACCCGGTTCCCCGCGCATGCGACGTCGATGGGCCGGGTGCTGCTCGCGGCGCTCTCGCCGGGGGAGCTCGCGGACTACTTCGCCCACGCCGAGCTCGCTCCCCTCACGCCCCGCACTCTCACCTCACGCGAGGCGATCGAGGCCGAGCTCGCGCGCGTGCGCGAGGCGGGGTACGCCGTCGTCGACCAGGAGCTCGAGGTGGGGCTCCGCTCCGTGGCCGTGCCGGTCATCGGAGCCGAAGGGCGGGCGGTCGCCGCCATCAACGTCGCCCTCCCCGCCCGGCTCGACAGTGCCGGCACGAGCGAGGAGCGGGACGTCGAGGCAGCCCAGCTCGTGCCCGAGCTCCGTGAAGCCGCCCAGCGCATCGCCGAGGCCGCCCGCGCCGTCGGGGCAGCGTAGCCCCGCGGCGTTCCGGCCCCGGGCCCCCTCTCATACGGGGTCACGTCTCAAGACTGCTGGGTCGCCTCTTGCGGCCGTGCCGGCTCATTGTATTCGCCGCCCGTGCGGGAAATTTGGCAGGCGATGTCGCTTTGGAGGCTTGCGCTGCTGCCATGAAGTTTGTACTTTATGCCTGCAATACAACTGCCGAGGAAATGGCAGGAATCGGGGATGCGCGTAGAGCCGTCATCTCCCGCACGGAGAAGGACTCCACAGTCGAGGTTCTTCCTCTCGCGCGCGCCTCTGGATCCGAGGGCAATTCGCCTTCTGGCTTGATTCGACGTCTCATTCCGAACTCGGGGGGAAGCATGAAAAGGATTTCGACAATCTTCTCATTGGTGGCGACGGCGGGCCTTCTGGGCTTGTCGGCAACACCTGCGGCGGCCGTGGTCGCGGCCTATCCCAGCTGCGGTGCGGCAGCTGCGGTGGGCGTGTACAACATTCCTGCGGGCGCTCCCGGTTATGGCCCGCATCTCGACGCTGACAATGACGGAATCGGATGCGAGAACGCCGCATTCGCCTACCGGCCGGAACCGGGACCGGGCAATCAGGTTGTCCAGATGCCCGTGGGTGGGGCGGCTACCGGAGTGACTGTGGAAAGCCCGAATCCGTTGGGTGCAGCAGCTCTCGGTGGGGGCCTCATCCTCGCAGCAGTGGCAGGCGGCACCTACGTGGTCCGGCGGGCCAACGCCGGAAGGGGATAGCCCCGGCGGCACATCTCGGATCGGCTGCTCCACCGATGATCCTCCGAGGACCTTGCCACCGCAGTCGTCTGGCGGCTGCGGTGCCCGCTCTGCTGATTCTCACCGGCTGCAGCAGCGCGGCCGGGCCTCAGGCCGCGGCGATCTCGCCCGCCACTGCGCAGGCGACCTCGCCCGCGCACGCTATGCCGGGCCCATCCGCGGGATCTTCTGCACCCACGGTGTCCTCCGCGAGGACGTCTCTGGTCCCGTCGAAGGGGGCGTCCAGTCCGTCACGCGGGACGATTGCGCCGGAGGCCGCGGCCCCCGAGTCGCCGGTGATGGCAGCGTCGACGCCGGTGTCTGTGGCCATTCCTTCGATCGGCACCTGGTCGGCGCTGATCCGACTCGGGCTGCAGGACGACGGTTCGCTCGAGGTGCCGCCTGCAGACCCCGGTGCGCCGGCCGGTTGGTACAAGGAATCCCCGACCCCTGGAGAACGCGGACCTGCCATTCTCCTGGGACACGTCAATGCCTATGGCGGTGGACCCGGCGTCTTCGCCCACGTGCGGAACCTTGCAGTCGGAGACATTGTCGAGGTCGCGCGGGAAGACGGTACGCGAGCCGTCTTCGCGGTCTATCGCGGCGAACAGTATGCGAAGGATGCCTTCCCCACCCTCACCGTCTATGGCAATACAGAAGGCCCAGAACTTCGCCTGATCACGTGCGATGGCTACAACTTGGCAACCGGCGAATTCGACGACAATTTTGTGGTGTACGCGAGGCTGCTCCGCTGAACTCCGAAGAGTCCGCCCAGCCCAGCGGGCTCAGCCCACCGGCTGCGGGGCCTGGGGCGAGGTCAGGCGCGTGATCGCGTCGACGTCCCGCACGGCGCCCTTGTCCGCCGAGGTCGCCATCGCCGCGTAGGCGCGAAGGGCCGCGGAGACGGGACGCTCGCGGTTCACGGGGTGGTACCCGGTCGTGGCCTCGAGCCGAGCTCGGCGCGCGTCGAGCTCGGCGGCGTCCACGACGAGCTCCATCGAGCGGTTCGGGATATCGATGCGGATGAGGTCGCCGTTCTCGACGAGCGCAATGGTGCCGCCGGAGGCCGCCTCGGGGGAGATGTGCCCGATCGAGAGGCCCGAGGTGCCGCCCGAGAAGCGTCCGTCGGTGATGAGCGCGCACTTCTTGCCCAGGCCGCGGCCCTTGAGGAACGAGGTCGGGTACAGCATCTCCTGCATGCCCGGCCCGCCCTTCGGCCCCTCGTAGCGGATGACGACGACGTCGCCCTCCTTGACCGTCTTGTTCAGGATCTTCTCGACCGCCTCGTCCTGCGACTCGCACACCACGGCCGGGCCCTCGAACGTCCAGATCGACTCGTCCACCCCCGCCGTCTTCACGACCGCGCCGTCGATAGCGATGTTGCCGCGCAGCACCGCGAGGCCGCCGTCCTTCGAGTACGCGTGCTCCACGGAGCGGATGCAGCCGCCCTCGGCGTCGGTGTCGAGGGAGGTCCACTCGTTCGACTGCGAGAACGCGGTCGAGGAGCGCTGCCCGCCCGGCGCCGCGTGCCAGAGCCGCTGGGCCTCCTCGGTGGCCTTGCCGCCGCGGAGGTCCCACGCGTCGAGCCACGAGGTGAGGTCGGGGGAGTGCACCGAGTGGACGTCGGTGTGGAGGTGGCCGCCGCGGTTGAGCTCCCCGAGCAGCGCGGGGATGCCGCCGGCGCGGTGCACGTCCTCCATGTAGTACGTCTTGTCCTTGGCCACGTTCGGCGCGACCTTCGCGAGGCACGGCACGGTGCGGGACTTGGCGTCGATCTCGGCGAGGCCGTACTCGACGCCGGCCTCCTGCGCCGCGGCGAGGAGGTGCAGGATCGTGTTGGTCGACCCGCCCATTGCGATATCGAGGGCCATCGCGTTGTCGAAGGCCTTCGCGGTGGCGATCGAGCGCGGGAGGACGGAGTCGTCGTCGTGCTCGTAGTAGCGCTTGGCGAGCTCGACGGCGGTCGCCCCCGCCCGCTCGTAGAGCGCCTTGCGCGCGGTGTGCGTGGCGAGGACCGAGCCGTTGCCGGGGAGGGAGAGGCCGATGGCCTCGGTGAGGCAGTTCATCGAGTTGGCCGTGAACATGCCCGAGCACGAGCCGCACGTGGGGCACGCGTTCTGCTCGATGAGGTCGATGTCCTCGTCCGAGATCGTCTCGTCCACGGCGTCCGCGATCGCGTTGACCAAGTCGAGCGAGCGGACCGAGCCGTCCGTGAGCGTCACCCGGCCGGCCTCCATGGGCCCGCCAGAGACGAACACGGTCGGGATGTTCAGGCGCAGGGCGGCCATGAGCATGCCTGGCGTGATCTTGTCGCAATTGGAGATGCAGACGAGGACGTCGGCGCAGTGCGCGTTGACCATGTACTCGACCGAGTCCGCGATCAGGTCGCGCGAGGGCAGCGAGTAGAGCATGCCGCCGTGGCCCATGGCGATGCCGTCGTCGACGGCGATCGTGTTGAATTCGCGGGCGACCGCGCCCGCCGCGTGGATCGCCTCGGAGACGATCCTGCCCACCGGAGCGAGGTGCGTGTGGCCGGGGACGAACTCCGTGAACGAGTTCGCGACGGCGACGATCGGCTTGCCGATGTCCGAGTTGGCGACGCCGGACGCGCGCATCAGTGCGCGGGCGCCCGCCATGTTGCGGCCATGGGTCACGGTACGGGAGCGAAGAGCTGGCATGGGATCACCCCATCACGCGCGCGCGGACCCCGGCCAGACTCCCGTAATACTAGTAGTGGGACTACTAGCGTTCGAGGAGGCTGCCCATGGAGGCTCCCGGTTCCGCCACTGCTGCGGGCTCTGCTGGATCTGGGGAATCTGCGGGTTCCGCCGGTTCGGCCACTGCTGCCGGTTCCGCCGGCTCCGCAAGGTCTGCGGGATCTTCCAGTCCCGCCGAGGCGCGCCGCAAGGAGCTCGGCGCGTTCCTCCGCAAGCGCCGCGAGCGCGCCGTGCGGGCCGATCACGGGCTGCCGCCCGTGGGGCGCGGCCGCACCACGGGCCTGCGGCGGGAGGAGATCGCCTTCCTCTCGGGCGTCTCGGTCACCTGGTACACGTGGCTCGAGCAGGGGCGGGACATCAACCCCTCGCGCCAGGTGCTCGACGCCGTCGCCCTCCACCTGCGCCTCACCGCACCTGAGCATGACTACATCCTCGGGCTGAGCGGCTTCGCGCCCGCCCCCCGGGAGGCGCCCGGTGCCCCCGAGCCGGTGCCGGCGCACATCCAGAACCTGCTCGACGCCCTCGACCCCTCGCCGGCCTTCGTCGTCACCGCGACGTGGGACATCGGGGCGTGGAACCGTGGGTACGAGGCGCTCTTCCCCGGCATCGCGACCGTCCCGGCCGGCGAGCGGAACCTGCTGCGCCTCACGTTCACCGACCCGTACGTGCGCGGCATGCTTCCCGACTGGGAGGACACGAGCCGCAGCTTCCTCGCCGACTACCGCGCCGAGGCCGGCTCCCGCGCCGACCGCGACGCCCATCTCGAGCTCATCACGCGCCTGCGGGCGGACAGCGAGGACTTCGCCCGCGCCTGGGACGACCACGAGATCCGCCGCTTCGCCTCCCGGGCCCGCACGTTCCTGCACCCTGAGGCCGGGCGGCTCGAATTCGAACAGCACCAGCTCGTCCCCTCCGACGCCCCGGCCCTCCGCATCATCGCCTACCTCCCCGCCCCCGGAAGCGATGTCCTTGAACGCCTCGAAGCCCTCGTCGGGGGGAAGCTGCGGCCGGGAGCACAGTGAAGGTGCGTCTGTCCTGCAGCTGGTGCATCCCGTGCGATGCAGGCTCGGGCTCCTAGGCTCTCGGGCTCCCGTACCCCCGCGGCCTTGGGTCAGAACGGCGGCGGCGGGTCGGCGTGCGGGTAGGTCAGGAAGCGCCTTCCCGAGGGCGACGTCCATTCAAGCGTTCCCGGCGGCGGGTTCGGCGCCTGCGCGGGACTCGCACTCATTCGGGGTGCTGGTCCTGCAGGTGGTGGTGCAGGTGGTGGTGCGGCGTGGCGGACCTTCCAGAGGCCGAGGCTCTTGAGCCGATGGTGCTCAGGGCAGAGCAGGGCAAGGTTTCCAATCTCGGTGGAGCCCCCGTCGGCCCATTCCTTCGTATGGTCCGCCTCGGTCGCGGCGGCCGGCTTGTCGCAGCCGGGAAAGCGGCAGGTCCCGTCGCGGACGGCCAGGAAGCGGCGCATGGCGGCAGTCGGGGTATAACGGACCCGCCCGACGGCGAGCGGTGCGCCCGTCTCGGGTGACACAACGAGCCGCGTCCACGTCGACGCCTGGGCCGCGAGCCTCCGTGCCGACTCCGGATCGATCGGCCCGTAGCCCAGGATCTCGCCCGCGCCGCCGCCGCCCGCGAGCGTGGCTGCGGGAACGGTCACGACGAGCTCCATCCGCACCCCGCCCAGCGGCCCGCAGCCGGGCGGGACCTGCCCTGTCGCTCCGGGCAGGCTGGGAGCGGTCCCCGGCACGCGGCCGTCGCTGGCGGCCGCTTCGGGCAGGGGCGCGGGCTGCAGGTCTCCAGTACGGGGCGGCGCCGGCTTCAGCCCGGGGCAGGTGGTGATCTGGACGTCCGTGCCGATGGGCGCGGTGCTCTGGGCGCCCGCCTCGTGCGGCGCCGCGTGCACGCTGAGCACGAGGTCGGCGAGGACGTCCGCGCGGAGCTGGTTGACGGTCCGCTCCTCGGCCGGGCTCTGGAGGCTGCGCGCGATCGCGGTGAGCCGCGTGTCGATGGCCGCGCCCGTCTCGAGCGGCAGGAAGGCATTGAGCCAGCACATGCCGTCCCCGACCGGGACCACGTCCACGCGCCTGTCGGCGACGGCCTTCGCCCTGCGGATGGCAATCGGCTCGTCGGCGTAGTCCTCCGCGAGCCGGCGCAGGCGTCTGCTGAGGGTCGGAGCGGTCGGCCTGACGCCGCCGTCGGCGGGCGCGGCGATCTGCACGGCGGCCTCGGCGAACTCCCGGAGGCGCGAGACGGGCACGGGGATGGACGCGTCGAGCACGACGGCGGCGCGTCGCCTCGTGAGCTGGCCCGCCCGCATGGTCTCGAGGACCGGGGACATCCGCGGGTCGGCCAGGGCCATAGCCTCCTCGACCATGCCCCGCGCCGTCCGCTGGGCGATCCGCAGCGTCGCCGCCACCTCGGACGCTGCGACGCCCGGGACGTCTGACGTGCTGATGCCCGGGTACCGCCCAACCAGGTCCGCATGCCCCGCCAGCAGGCTGATCCTGTGGGCATCCAGGCAGGCCTGCTGCGTCTCGAGTGCTTCGAGGTCCTCGAGGAGCTGCGCCGGGTCGTCAAGCCGGGGGACATCCGGATCGAACGGGCCGAGGGGAAGGGCACTGCCCCCGGTTCGGATCCCCGCGCGCCGTGCTGGGTCGCCCGGCACGGCGCAGATGCGGCTGAGCTCCACCGGCGGGAGGTTCGCCGCGAGCGTGGACTCGAGCCATTCGAGGTCTTTCAGTTCCCCCGCGGCAGCCTCCTCGTCAGAGGGCTGGCCCAGCGGTTCCTCGAGGCTCATCGGGTCGACGAGCCCGAGGTCTTCGAAGTCCCGTGTGAAGAGCTCGGTGTCCTCGGGCAGGCCGTTGTCCCACGGCCCGTCGCCCGGCCCGTCCGGGGGCGGACCGGCCCAGAGCGGCAGGTCTGCGACCGGCACAGGCACGGGAAGAGCCAGCGATGGCGGGGTGCCCGCGGAAGTGGGGGACGCGGCGTCGTGCCCGGGGGCGTGCGGAGGGGCCGCCGACGGCGGGGTGCCCGCGGAAGCCGGGGACGCGGCGTCGTGCGCGGGGGCGTGCGGAGGGGCCGCCGACGGCGGGGTGCCCGCGGAGGCAGGCGGGGTGTCCGCGGAAGCCGGGGACGCGGCGTCGTGCGCGCGCGGGCGGGCGAGCCGGGCGGCCGCCTCGCTGTCGAACACGCGTTCCTCTGCCATGAGCCAAGGCTCGCACACACCTACGACAATTCTCGTCGCGCCGGCGCACGTCGCGACGGGCCCCCGCCGCCCCCCACCTGCCCCGGAAGCCCTCAGAACCCCACCAGAAGCCCCAGAACCCCTCCCCGACAGGCGAAGGGGGCACCTTACCGTGTAACTTTTCACCGGCACGTCATTTCAAACGAGTAGTCAGGTACCGTGAGCCCTTCGAAAACAGCCCCAGCCCCCAGACCGCTCTCCCGTCCGATCGTTGCGTCGGGGATCGCCTCGACCATCATCATCGGGTCCGGCGCCTTCGTCCTGAGCTTCTCGGCATTGACTGACCTGGCCGTCCGCGCCGGGATCAGGCCCGAGATCGCGTGGATCTGGCCGATCATCGTGGACGGCATGATCGTCGCGGCGACGGTCGCGATCGTGGCACTGGCCGGCCGCAGCCGCCGTGCACTGCTCTACCCCTGGTCGCTCCTGTTCTTCGGCGCGATCGTCTCCACTGCGGCGAACTCGGTGCACGCCATCCTGGCCGTCCAGGCCGAGCACGGGAACGTCCCCGTGGTCGTCTCGGCGCTCGTCGCCGCGATGCCGCCCGTGGTCCTCCTCGCGATCACGCACCTCACAGTCCTCCTGGTCCAGCACGCGCGCACGGCGCGGTCGGCGGCCAAGCCGGATGCCGCCGTCGAGGATGCTCCGGAGGAAGCCGCCGCTGACGCCGCAGCCCTGGCGCACGACGCCGCGGCTGCCGCCGCCCTGGCTGCCCCCGTCGCCCCGGGTGCCCACACGGGCATGGTCCCGATGGTGCAGGCCGGCCCGCACACGGGGATGGTCCCCGTGGTGGGCGCGCAGGCGGCGCACACCGGGATGGTCCCGGTGGTGGGCGGCTACGACGGCATGATGCCGGCCGCCGGCGTGCACACGGGAATGGTCCCGATTGTCGGGCTGGACGGCATGACGCCGGCTGCCGGCGTCCACACCGGGATGGTTCCCATGGTCTCGGCGCACGGGATTGAAGCCGCGGCTGGCGCCGAGGGCGAGTCCGAGGCCGCGCTGCGGCCCGCGCACAAGGCGGAGAAGGCTGCTCCGAAGACGGCCCGCGGGGCCAAGTCGGCGTCGTCGAAGCCGGCCACGGGCAAGACCCCGGCCGTGAAGGCCAAGCCGGCCGCCAAGCGACCGGCGCCCCGCACGCGCGCTGGCGCTGGAGCCGGTGCTGGTGCTGGAGCCAGTGCCGCGACGGGTTCGGGCACGGCTGCAGCCGGTGCGACTGGCGGTGCGACTGCCGGGGCTTCGGCCAAGTCGGCGGCGTCCTCGACCGGTGGGCTGGGAACGGCCCGCGCGCTCAACGAGCAGCTGGACAAGGCCGCCTCGAGCCCGCTCCTGCGGGCGCTCGACGCCGCCGACGCCGTGGCCGCCCAGGCGAAGGCTGCTGAGGCGAAGGCCGCCGAGGCGAAGGCTGCCGAAGCGACGGCACTTGAGGTGACCGCCGCTGGCGGGACGGGCGAGTCCGTCGAGGCCCAGGCCGACAACGCCCAGGCTGCCCAGGCTGCCGAGACCGCCCAGACCGCCCAGGGCAGTGCGGCGCAGGACAGCGCGGCCCAGACCAGCGTGGCCCAGGATGAGGCCGCCAAGTCCTCCGAGAAGGAAACGGACGAGGAGCTCGTCAGCGCCTGACGCGCCAAGAGCCTCAACAGCAGGCCCTCGGCTACACAGCAGACCCTCGGCTGCACAACAGGTGCGCACGCGGGCCTGTTGTGCAGCCGAGGGCCTGTCGTCTTGTCCGGGGCCGTCATGCCTCGGGCCTCGGGGATGTGACCCGCAGCGGGTGGGGCGAGACGTGGCCACGCGTGGGGTCAGCGGGACTTGCGGTGGATCGACTTGTAGCTGAGGTACGCGGCGAGACCCTCTAGGCCGAGCCGGAGTAGCGCAGCACCTCGTCGATCGCGCCGGGGATCTTCTTGGGGTCCTCGACGAGCTGGGCCCAGACGGCGGCGTCCGCGGCGAGGAGGTGGAGGGCGTTGGAGATGAGCGTGGTGGTGGTCTCGTGGCCGGCGAAGAGGAGGCTGTAGGCCACGGAGGCGATCTCGTGGTCGGAGATCTCGGCGCCGTCCTTCTGGGCGGTGACGAGGTCCGCGATGAGGTTGTCGCCGCCCTCGGCGTGGGCCTTCGCGACGAGCGCGAGGCAGGCCTGCCAATACTCGACGAGGTTGTGCGCGTGGGGGATCTGCTCCTCGTCGCTGAGGTCGCCCCAGGTCATCGCGGCCCGCGAATCGGACCAGCGCTTGTAGTCGTCCAGCTTGGCGAGGTCCTCGCCGAGGGGCGTGAGGATGGTGATGGTGGGGACCTCGTAGGCGAGGTCCTTGACGATTTCGCCGTGGTGGGTGGCTGTGTCCTGGCCGCGCGCGATCATCGCGTCGAGGCGGTCGGCGACGTTCTGGCGGATGAAGGGCTCGAGGACCTTAAACCGGCGCGGCGTGAACGCCTTCTGCACGATGCCGCGGATGCGGGTGTGCTCCGGGTGGATGCGGGCGGAGAGGCCCGAGTAGGCGGTGAAGCCGCCCTCGTTCATGATCTGGGTGGCCTGCGGGCCGCGCTTGCGGACGGGCGCCTGAGCGTTCCCGGAGGAGAAGGTCTCCCAGTCGTCGAAGACGGCCTTGATGTCGTAGCGGGTGACCACGAAGAGGTCGATCCGCTCGTCGTACATCACCGGCTCCTCGGCGCGGAGGGCTGCGTACGCCGGGAACGGGTTCTTCATCTGGAACGGCTCGTAGCCGTGGTGGGTGGCGCCGTGGGTTGCTGCGGGGGCGGACGACGGCGCGTGGCCGGCTCCAGCGGGCGCCGCACCTGTGTCGGTGCCCGCCTGAGCGCCGAACCCGAACGGACAGCCCGTTCCCTGAGTCTCCAGTGACATCAGCACTCCTTGATCTGGTGACCTTCGGCGCGGCTGGGGGCCGGGCCTGTGCCTCTAGATCCAGTGTGGTCCTGGTCACCGACAAGTGTGCTGGGTCGCCTTCCACTGAGCGGAAGTGGGTTGGGCGTAGTCTTCGCTCAACTCTGCGCCTTGTCACGCGCGGGGCCCCGGCCGCGCAATTCGGTGCGCTCAACGCCGCTTGGCAGGCTGTAATTTGCCAACGGCAGATCACACCAATATCGATTTGAAGAACCTAAATTCGCCGCCCAAGTGCGATCCGGTGGGACATCAAGTTGAAACCGGCTCTCGCCCTCAAACCTCTAGGCCTGCTCGGCTCAAGGCCTTCCTTCTGATCCGATCGGCCAAGGGCCGTTCTAATGACTTGAGCCATTGTGTTACGGTTCCTTGTCCCAACGAGTCGAGGATGGCGAAGATCGCAACGAGCGCGGCACATGCGCCCGCGAGCCAGCCAACGATTGGCGACAGCTGGGCCAACCAAGGAGGATCTATAAGCTTTAGGCCCGCCAAGCTTACTAGAGGGGCGACTATCACCCAAAGAGCAACCTTGATCAAGAGCGCTGCCCGTCGATGAGCGAACGCCTCGATATTCGTTCGGCGGTTTCGTTCGATGTCACGCAGTGACTCGAGTTGAGAACTCAACCGTTGGGCTTCCTCTCGCTGTTCATCGAGCTCTGCCGAAATACGAGTAATCTCCCCTTCGTTCTCAAGCCAAGCAGCGGCGGCGGAGTCGGCCGACGCCGATGCGGCCGCCTCTTCACCTTCGCGAACTATTAATTCTCTGTGGAACGGCTCCTCAATCTCTGTCCGTAATCGTTGAAGGACTGCAAGCGGTGAATCTGAATTGACTCTAGCATCAAGGCCCAAGGTCTCTTCCATGAGAGCGTTCTTGCCGGCGACAGTTGCCCTAAGAACGACGGCCTCGTCAGCGCTGACTTCACCCCGAGACTCTAGAGTTTTGACTTCGTCAACATATCTAGCCCAGAGATGCGCCTCTGGCTGCATTCCAGCGTATGCAGATGCGACAACCATATTTCGCGGGAGATCCTGGGCGACCGCAGGGCTCCTAGCCCATAGGATTCCTGCTAAGGCCGAATCTGACATTGCTAGTGGCCAGTCATGCCGTTCGCCTTCGACGAGCTGGGAGGCGCGGACGAGCTCCGTGTTATTGGTCAAAAGGACGGCACCACAGCGATCAAGAAAGCCGTGGGAGCTTCCTCTCCGCAATCTATGTATGGCAGAAATACTCTCGACGTCATAACGGCGCGTGCTTTCATGCCGATAATGAACTACTTCTTGAAGATGCCGTTCCAAGGCCTCTTCATCCAGGCCATATGCTCGGTAGCCATCTGGTGTGGAGCGGACTTCTATGCCAAGGTCTTGGAGCCGCTTGGGGATCATTTGTCGCCCAATGGCGATGTCGGCAGCGCTCCAGTGTAGCTCCTGAAAGGTAAGATCTATGGGTCGTGCCTCACGTCCTTGCGTGTTCCTAGAGAAGCTTTCTGCGCTCTGCATGACGCCGTCTAGCTCTCGAACCGAATGTTCGAAGGCGCAGATTGTTGCTCCTTGCGCTCGAGCTAAGTCTATGAGTTGACTTGTTGCCAGCGCCTGCGGGACACCGCCATAGCCGAGAAGATCGATAAGTACGGGAGTGTCGACGTAGATTGACAGCGTGGCCAGCGAATTCCGAAACGTGGAAGTGTCCAGCGTGACCACAGAAGCAAGGATCGCACCTTTCGCAAATTCTTCCAAGTACGAGAAGCCAACGCTGTCTCGTTCGTGAAGATGTGCAACAAAGCGCGCCACAACGTACTCTGAATCTTGACTCTGATCATCTGTTCGGGAGTCGAGATCTGCCAGCCGCCGTCCTCGTACCGCGCTGGCAATCACCGGAACGGCGATGCGGTCGAGATACTTTACAAGATCTTCTGCAGCAGGTGCTTCTTGAAGTTCGGGTCGCAACGGAAATTCAGCTTTGGTGAACTCAAAGAAACGATCCTCGAGTTCATTCTGCTGGCGGAGATACTTATCACGCATGCCCTTGATGGCGGGAGCGGCCTTGAGTCCGTCTTGGGTCAAAGAATACCCAGAAGGTTCTCCCTCGATGAGGCGAGTCCGTTTAGCTCTTTTAAGGATTTTTCCTACAACAAGGTCGGGAATGGCGATGCCAAAGCTCTCGCGGATCTCTGCGGCTATTTTATCCTGTGTGAGCCTCTTGGGGTGCTCCTCCACTAGAACGCCCAATACGAACCCTCGGAAATTATCGATATAGCTCGGCGCCTCTGCGTTAAAGTTTGCTCTCAAGACTGCGAATCCTACTAGGGCGCTTGAATGCTCGGTCACGAATGCTCTCCAGTAGTAGATTGATGCGGCGATGTCGGAGCGGCGGTCCAGGCTTGACTGTTGAGCCGGTACGTCGAGTGCAATGTCGTGGTGGCCGTAGTGGTCAACTGCTGTGTCGCATGCCCGTTGTGGACCGGCCAGTCGCGTGACGGGCAAGCATCGGAGAACCGGTCCGCGTACTTCGACTCCAGCCCCACATGCCGCTTCACCAGCCGTTCGTACGTGCTGCCCTTATCTCGCGCATCGGCGGCGAAGTAGTGCAGCTTGTCGAACGCGGCCGCGAAATCGGTAGCCCCCATGAGGGACATCTTGCCTGATGCGGACCGAATGCTTGAACGTCCGAGTGAGTCCGTATGATGAGCAAAGCTCCGGGGGGCACCGCATCGCTTGAGGGGACACCCACTGAAGAGGCATCTTGTCGTTCTGTCGGAAGCGCCTGGTTGCGCGCCGGCTCGAGCCTCCGCCCGCTGCTGGTCGCGTGGATCATGGACGGCTTCGAATCCCCCGGGTATTCGTCGCCTTCCGAGCGATCGCCCTCGTAGGCGGGGTCGTCACGGTCTTCTTCGTGATCGAGACCAAGGGCCGGGTCCTCGAGGAGCTCGCGCCGTAGGGCTGGATTGAGGTTGTGTGAGGCGAGTGCACGACGGCGGGTGGGTGCCCGCCGTCGTGCGCTTGTTGGTCTGTGCTGCCAGCCTCAGCGGAAGCGGTTACGGATGTATGACTCCTGCTCGCATGTGAGCGCACCCCAGCGGTCGCCCGTAACGGCCAGCTTGCCGTACCTATCGCGCAGCGCCTGCCGCACCGTCTTGGGACTCCTGCGGAGTTCGCGTGCCAATTCGACGGGGGTGGGCCCAAGCCCTGGCGCCCGTGCCGCAGGCGTGGGCTCCTGGGCCGCAGACGTTCTTGCCGGCTTCTCATCGAGGGGTGGCCGAGAAGCCGCGCTAGGGTGCGAGGCTGACGCCTCACGCGTCATCGCTTCGCGTGCCGTGCGCAGCCGGGGGAGAGGGCGCGGGTTGTCCGCGATGTTCAGGGGCGGCATCCAGCGGTGAATGATCGCGGACTCAACGGTCTTCAGGGAATGGGCGAGCGTCGTGGGCCTTAGCCAGACTGCGATCGACAGACGCTCGTGCATCCACGCCGTAAGCCGCGTATCCCCGTCGAGTGTAAGCCCATAATTAGAGAAGTAGCCGGGCTTCTCAGGATTGCGCGGAATCGCCTGCAGTTCGAGCGCATCGCGCATAAGTGCGGCGAATGATCGTCGAACCGTCGAGCTGCCAGTCCGCGTCTTCTTTGCCGGATCCACCGCGAAATGGGTGTCGAGTTCCCGACGCACAAGGTTGTCCTCGCTCTTGCCTACATACAGCGGCGAGTTTGGCTCTGGGTCGAGGCCCAGGTCAGTCCATGCAGTCGTGTCGCCGTAGATCGCGTACAGCCCCGGGGTCGGCGGCACGTGCCGCTTCGCCAGCATGATCGGCCACCGTTCGCCCGACAACGTGGTGAGGGCTTCGGCGAGGTGCAACGATTCGGACGGGGCCATGTGGGAACCGTAGCAAGGATGGCTTCCCGCGCTGCAGATCGGCCCCGCGTCCCTGTCTCCCATCTGGGCGCCGATCGAGCGCCCTCGTGCTGTGCGGTGGTCACTCGGCCCCGTCCTGGTTCCGCGCCTCATCAAGGTACGAGTAGGCCGTTACTCGGGAGATCCCCAGCCGCGCGGCAATGCGGTCGATGCCCTTCCTCATCTGCAGCACGCCCTGCTGGTCGAGCTTGGTCAGGATGGCGATGCGGTCGTCGCGGCTCATCTGGTCCACGGGCTTGCCGACCTCGCGGATGGCCTCGGTGACCATCGCATCCATCACCGCAACGTTGTCCCGGCCGAAGAACTCGTTCGGCTGCTCGGGGGAATCGGAGGCGGCCCCCGGCAGTAGGCCCTGGAGGAGGGACTGCAGGCGCTGGAGAGTGCTGACGTCGAAGTTGATGCAGAGGGCGGCGATGATGCGCCCGGCCGAGTTGCGGAAGTACACGGAGGAGCACCGCAGCTCGCGGCCGTCGGCCGTGAAGCCGCGGTAGCCGAACGCGTTGTGGTCCGCGCCTAGTTTGTGGAGCACGCCGGCGACGAGCGACGAGCGGCCTCTGCCCAGGGTGCGCAATGTCCACAAACAGCAGGACCAGGCGGCCGTCATCGTCCTCCGACGAACCGAGCAGGCGCGCGGGGCGGACCGACGGCAGCGCAGCGGAGCCATCCTGGAAGCACCCGGCCGGGCTCGCCCCTGGTCAGCCCACGTGGATCCCGGGGCGGCGCGCCGGGTCGGGCTCGTGTTCGCGGATGATCTCCCTGACCACGGGCGGGGTGTCCCCGCGGCCGAGCAGGAGGTAGCGCATGAGGTGCGCGAGCGGGTTGCCCTCCGACCACTCGAAGTAGGCGTGGGGGCGGACCCCGGTGGCGTCGCGCAGGGCCAGCAGGATCGCGGCGATCGCATTGGGCGCCGCCGGACTCGCGGCCCGCAGCACCCGGTGGCCCTCCACTTCCACGCCCCGGACCACCAGCGCCTCGCTGAAGTCGGATGGGTCCACCACGTCGATCTCGAGGAAGATGACGTCCGCACTCCCGGGGACGGGATTCATGCCGCGCTGCTCCGCCTCCTTCGCCGCATACTCGGCCGGGTCCCGGACATCGGGCCGGTGTGCGATGAGGTTGAGCCGGCCGTCGTAGTCGAGGGAGTCGACGATGAAGCGGCGGGCCGTCGGATCGAACTCGATGCTGTCCGCACGCAGCTCCGTGGTCCTGCTGACCCGGGAGACGAGGGAGACCACGATGATGCCGGCGATGAAGAAGCCCGAGATCATGATCCCCTCCGGCTTCTCGATGATGTTGGCCCCGAGGGCGTACAGCATGACGAGGCTGAGGGTTCCGAAGGCCACGGTCCCGATGCGCTGACCCCTGCGCGCGGCGGAGATCGTGACGGCCACAGCGCCGGAGACCATCATGGCGAGGACTCCGGTGGCGTAGGCGCCGGCCTGCGCGTTGACATCGGCCTTGAATCCGATGGTGATCGCGATGCTGATGCCCGTGTAGACGAGGACGACGGGGCGGACGGCGCGTCCCCACTCCGGCGCCATGCCGTACGAGGGCAGGTACCGGGGGACGATGTTGATCAGCCCGGCCATCGCCGAGGCGCCGGCGAACCAGAGGATGAGGATGCTGCTGATGTCGTAGGCGGAGCCGAAGGCGTCCCCGAACTGCTCGTGGGCCATGTACGCGAGAGCCCTGCCATTGGCCTCCCCGCCTTCCTGGAAGGCGGCTGCAGGGATCAGGAGCGTGGTGACGAAGCTGCTCCCGATGAGGAAGACGCTCATGATGACCGCGGCGGCCGTGAGGAGCTTGCGCGTGTTCCGGATCCGATCGGCCAGCTGCTGCTCCGGTGTGCTGCCCTTCGAGGCCACGAGCGGCATCATGCTGACACCGGTCTCAAACCCTGACAGGCCGAGCACGAGCAGCGGGAAGGCCAGCAGGGCCGGGATGAGCAGCCCCGAGAGCCCGCCTCCGCCCGACGCGACGAGGGCACTTGCCCACGCGTCCAAGGACTGGGGATGGGACAGGATCTCCAGGAGACCCCGCCCGATGATGATGGCATTCAGCCCCAGGAACGCGGCCACGAGCGGGATCGCAATGGCCACGGCCTCGGTGAAGCCGAGCAGGAAGACCCCGCCAAGGACCAGAAGGAGCCCCACCGTGATCGGGACCGCCTGTCCCTCCAGGGCCGGCGGGAGGAACGGATTCTCGAGGATGTGCACGGTCGCATCCGCCGCTGAGAGGGTGATCGTCACGATCCACGAGGTCGCGACGAACCCCAGGAGCACGAGGACGAAGACCTTCCCCCGCCAGAACGGCAGCAGCTCCTCGAGCATGTGCACGGATCCCTGGCCGTGCGGGCTCTCCTTGGCCACGCGCCGGTACATCGGAAGCATGCCGAGCAGGGTCAGCGCGACGATCAGAAGCGTCGCCAGCGGGGACAGCGCCCCCGCCGCGAGGGCGGCGATGCCGGGGGGGTAGGAGAGCGTGGAGAAGTAGTCCACGCCCGTCAGGCACATGACCTTCCACCAGCTGTGCTTCTCGGTGTGGTCCTCCGGGGACTCGGGCCCCACCGGCTGGTGGACCCGCCTCTCCAGCAGCCACCGGGCGAGCGGCGTCTGGGGCGGGCTCTGCGGCGCGGGGCCCGGAACACTCTCCGGCATCGAGTAGTGCATGGGTATCGTCATCGGTGTCCTCCGGATCGCCGCCCCTGGGTCTGTGGAGGCCCATCAGCATCAGCAGTGTCAGCTGAAAGCAATGATGGGCCGAGACAGGGGCGCCGTCCGCATTTACGCCCGGGCCTTTACGCATCCCTAACGCGCTTTGCGGGCGGGAGCGCCTTTCGCCGGGCGATCGCAAGGACCGTGAGGCGGTCCTGCCAGAGGAGGCGGTCCTGACAGTGGAGGCGGTCCTGGCAGAGGGGACGATCCGGAAGAGGAGGCGATCCGGAAGCCGACGGGTCAGCCAGCCGACGGCTCAGCCGGCCGTCTCCCGCCCGGGGAGGAGGAGCAGCGCGTCGCCGACAGTGCGCTCGGTGCCGCCCGAGGGGCTGGTCACGAGGGACCCGCCGACGGACATCGCGGTGGACCCGCCGCCGTCGAGGTTGATCGCCTGGACCATGCCGAGCGAGGCGGCGACCTGCGCGGTCTCCTTGATGCTCAGGCCGAGGCGGTCGGTCTGGCGGCCGTCCGCGGTGACGAGGAGGGTGCGGCCCTGGGCGTCCACGCCGGCGAAGGTGCGCGGGTTCCGCTTGTGGACCCAGCCGTAGAAGAAGCTGGGCTTGCCCGGGTGGACCATGCCGTCGCGGGCAGCGGTCACGTTCTCGGCGCCGTCCTGGATGAGCAGGGGGCCGCCGTTGACCACGCTCGTGGACTTGCCGGCGTCGAGCGCCTTCCCGTCCTCGCCGACCAGGCCGGTGGTGACCTGGAGCTGGCGGCCCACGGGCGCGATCTCGCGCAGCTGCACGGCGGCGGATCCGGTGGCCTGGAGGGTGCGGGCGCCGGCCGGCACCGCCATGCCGCGCTGCCCGCGCACCTCGGTCACGCGCCCGGAGGCGTCGAGGACCACCTCGACGCCCGCGCCGGCGGGGGTCTGTGGGCCGAAGTCGGAGGTGAACGCGACCAGCTCGTCCGCGTCGGTGCACGTCACATCGTGGAGGGGGAGCCAGGTCGGGGTGTCGCCGGTGCCGCCGCAGTTGCGGACCAGCCCGGGCACGCGGTCGACGCCGTCGAGCACCAGCTGCTCGCTGCCCGCCCGCACCGTGCCGCGCCAGCGCAGCCGTTCCACCGAGGTGCGGCTGTGCTTGCCGTCCACGACGAGGGCGGGGCGGTCGCCGACCGGCTCGCTCAGCGTGCGCCCGCCGTAGACGCCGACGCCGGCCGGGTCGCCTTCCGCCCCAGCCTTCGGGTCGAAGACGAAGAACCCGCCGTTGACGCCGGCGAGGGCGCCCTGCGCCTGGGCGAGCGCGGTCACGCTCTCGCGTCCCTGCAGGTCGGGGCCGAACGAGGCGGCCAGCTGGCCGGTGTACTCCTTCGGATCGATCGTGAGGACCTCGAGCTTCCACTGGCCGTGGCTGTTGTCCCCGCTGGCCGAGTCGCCGTCCCAGCCCGTGTAGACGAGCGAGGAGGCGTAGCCGGCGGCCTTGATCTGGGCGACGAGTCCGGCACCCTCCGCCTTGGTCGCGACGTTCCCGGCACGGACTCGGTAGCCCAGCTCGCCGCCGGCATCCGCGAGCTGCGGGGAGACGACGTGCTCGACTCGGGCGTCGACCCCGGCGGCCCGCAGCCGCTCCGCGGTGCGCTCGGCGCCCTCCCGGCTCGAGATGGCCGACGCCGGAGCGTCGGGGTCCGGGGAGTCGGAGGGCACCGCGACCTCGGCGGTCCAGAAGAGCGAGGCGCTCGGCGCGCCGCGGGTGATCGAGGTCCGGGTCACGCCCGGCGCGAGCTGGGTGACCGTCCGCGTCTCGGGGAGGTCCTCGGCGCCGAGGGCGAGGCGGCCGGCCTGCGCGGTCGGGTCCGGCGTGGCGCTCGACGACGGTGCCGCGCTCGGCGATGACGACGAAGGCGCCGGTGCGGGGGCCGGCTCGGCGAAGGCGGCCGGGGCGGTGAGGGCGGCGGCTGCTGCGACGGCAGCGCACGCGGCGTAGAGCCGGGAGAAGTTCGAGGTGGGTGCGATCACGGCGTCAAGCGTAGGGGCGCAGGCTGGCCCAGAACGCCGGATCGAGGAGCCCATCCGTGATCTTCGGCAGCTGTTCCGCGCAGCGTCGCGAGCACTGCGCGAAGGGTTCACGCCGTGTTCACACTGGGGGCCGCGTCCAGGCTGCTGGCAGAGAGCGCCCCCAAAGCGCGAACGGCGCGCCCCCTGCACACCCCCGCCCGAGGAGGGCGGGGGAGCGCGGTGGGGGACACGCCGTCGTGCGTCTGCCCCGGCCCGCCGCAGACCGCAGCGAACCGGGGCAGATGCTCCGAACCAGAGCCGGTGCCGAGAGGTCAGACGCGCGCGTCTTCCTTCTCGCGCTCGGCCGTCTTGTAGGACTCCCAGAAGGTGGCGCCCACGATGCCGAGGGGCTTGGGATCGAAGACCGGGTCGAGACCGAGCTTGACCTGGCGCTCGTAGTCCTTGAGCGCCTTGAAGGCCGGCTTCTGCAGGACGAGGATGCCCACGATGTTCAGCCAGGCCATGAGGCCCACGCCGATGTCGCCCATCGTCCACGCGTCAGCGGCGGTGTTCACGCTGCCGTAGGCCGCGGCGATGAGGATGGCGACCTGCAGGGCGATGGTGGTCACGCGGCCAATGCTCACGCGGGTGCCCGGGAGGAGCTTCTTCGAGGCGTCCCCGACGAGGAAGCGCAGGTTGGTCTCCGCCATGTAGTAGTAGGCGATGACCGTGGTCATGCAGAAGAAGATCAGCGTGAACGCGATGAACGCGGCGCCGACGCCCGGGAAGACCGAGTCGAAGCCGGCCTGGACGAACTGGGGTCCCACCACGGCGCTGGCCGAGAGGAGGCCGCCGTCGGCGAGCACCGCGCCGTCCTCGCTGCCACCCGAGAAGACGCGGTACGCGCCGGTCGAGAGGATGAGGAAGCCGGTGGCCGAGCAGACGAAGAGCGTGTCGATGTAGACCGCGAAGGCCTGTGCGAGGCCCTGCTTGGCCGGGTGCGAGACCTCGGCGGCAGCAGCGGCGTGCGGGCCCGTGCCCTGGCCGGCCTCGTTCGAGTACACGCCGCGCTTGACGCCCCACATGACGGCGAGGCCGATGATCGCGCCGAGGGCGGCGTCCATGCCGAAGGCGCTGCGGAACACGAGCGAGATGATCGCGGGCAGCTGGCCGGCGTTGAGGACGACGACGATCAGGGCGAGGATGATGTACGCGATGGCCATGAACGGCACGACGAACGCAGCGACGCTCGCGATGCGCTTCACGCCGCCGACGATCACGAGGGCGAGCACGACGGCCGCGCCGAGGGCCACGGTCCACGACGGGAGGGTCCAGGCGCCGCTGATGGCGGTGGCCATCGAGTTGGTCTGGACGCCCGGCATGAGGACACCGCAGGCGAGGACGGTCACGGCGGCGAAGATGTAGCCGTAGACCTTGAAGAAGCCGGCGCCCTTGGTGTGGGCGAAGGCGCGGGAGAAGTAGTAGGCCGGGCCGCCACGGTACTCGCCGGTCAGCGGGTCGCGGGTCTTGTAGATCTGGCCGAGCGTGGACTCGATGAAGGACGTGGACGCGCCCAGGAAGGCGACCGTCCACATCCAGAACAGGGCTCCGGGCCCGCCGAACGCCACAGCGGTGGCGACACCGGCGACGTTGCCGGTGCCGACGCGGCCGGACAGGGACATGGCCAGAGCCTGGAACGAGGAGACGCCCGAGTCGGACTTCTCACCGCGGAACAGCTGCTGGACCATGCCCTTCACGTGCCGCACCTGCAGGAAGCGCGAGCGGACGGAGAAGTAGACGCCGGTGGCGAGGCACAGATAGACGAGCCAGTCGCTCCAGATCACGCCATTGATGGCAGACAGGACATCGCTCATGAGTGTGGGTTCCCTCCATGAAGAGCGTTTGGGGTGCGATCGGGGGCTGCGCGAAGTCGGTGGACCTGAGTGGCGCGCGTCACCCAAAACCTGTGAAGTTTCCCACAGAGCATCGGCATTAGTCCATTTGGCTATGCCCGGGGCGGGGCCGGGGCCTTGCGTCAGCCGATCTGCTCCGCGAGGGCGACGATGATGCCCGCGGGCCCGCGGAGGTAGCAGAGCCGGTAGATGCCCTCGTAGTCCGCCACCCGGCCGAGCAGTTCGGCGCCGTGGGGGCGGAGGCGGGCGATGGTGTCCTCGATGTCGTCGACGGCGAACATCACGCGGTGCAGGCCCAGCGTGTTGGGCGGCAGGCTCGGCGGCTGGGAGCTGACCGCAGCGGGGTGGTGGTACACGGTCAGCTCGAGCCTGCCGTGGCCGTCCGGCATCCGCATCATTGCGATGTCGGTGCGCACGCCCTCGAGCCCGACGGTCTCGTCCGCGACGGCGCCCTCGATCGACGCCCTGCCCTCCACCTCCAGGCCGAGCTCGGAGTAGAACGCGACGGCCGCTTCCAGGTCGTCGACGACGATCGCGACGTTGTCCATCCGCTGAACAGCCACAGGGCCACCTCTCGCCGGCACACGGGACGCCCCCAGTCTCTGGTCCCGAGCCCGCTGGGGACAAGGCTGCGCGCCGCGTCAGGACCCCCGCGTCATGCCGCCCGGCGGTGGGGCTGGGCGGCGAGGTGCCGCCCGGCCCCGACCAGCACGGCGGCGAGCACCAGCGCGGCGGTGCCGCTCACCAGCAGCGGCACCTGGCCGGCGTCGCCCCACGCGAACCCGGCCCACAGCCCTGCCACGAGGATGCCGCCGCCCGTGAGCCCCTGGAAGAGCCCCTGCGCCCGGCCCTGCAGCCCCTCCGGCGCGAGGCTCGACACCCACGCTTTGCCCACCCCGTCCGTGCAGGCGGCGAACCCGCCGTACGCGAGCAGGATCGGGAACACCCACGCCGGGTCCTCGATGAGCCCGAGCCCCAGGTAGCCGGCCGCGAAGAACACGAGCCCCGCCGCGAACACGAGATGCCGCGGCACGCGGTCCGAGAGGGCCCCGGCCGGGTAGGAGAGCGCCGCGTACGCGACGTTGAACAGGATGTACGCGGCCACGACGCCCTCGGTGGGCAGGCCCAGCTCGTGTGCGCGCAGCAGCAGGAGCGCGTCCGGGAAGTTCACGAGCGAGAACACTGCGAGCACGCCGATGAGCCATCGCAGGCGCCGGGGTAGGGCAGGCGGCGGGCGCCCCGGCAGGCTTTGGGGGAGGGCGCGGGGGAGGCGGGGCGCGGCACGCGGCGGGGGACTCGGCGTCGGGCGCCGTGCCCAGGGCGGGAGGGAGGGGTGCACGACGGCGGCGGGGTCCCCGCGCTCTTCCCGCACCGCGGCGACGAGCAGCACCGAGAGGACCGCGGGCACCACAGCGACCCACAGGAGCGGCTGGATCTGTCCGCCGACCAGGGCGAGGAGGCCGAGCCCGACCGCGGGGCCGACCACCGCGCCGGCCGAGTCCGCCATCCGGTGGAAGCCGAAGATCCGGCCGCGGGAGGCGGGTTCGGCGCCGTGGGTGAGCAGGGCGTCCCGGGGCGCGCCCCGGATGCCCTTGCCGAGCCTGTCCACGCAGCGGCCCGCGAGCACCGCCGGCCATGCCGAGGCGAGGGCGATGACGAGCTTGCCGACCGCCGCGAGCCCGTAGCCCAGGCCGATGAGGCGGCGCTTCGAGGAACGGTCAGCGAGCCGGCCCGCCACGACCTTCGTGACCGAGGCGGCGCCCTCCGCCGCACCCTCCACGGCCCCGACCACCGCAGCAGGCGCCCCGAGGACCGCGGTGAGGAAGATCGGCAGGACCGGGTAGAGGAGCTCGCTCGCGGCATCCTGGAGGAAGCTCACGCCCGAGAGCGTCGCGACGTTGCGCGTGAGCCAGCGCGGACGCAGCACCTCCACGGAGCCAGTCCAGCATCGATGCCTCCCGAGCGGAAGGCGGAGGCGAGCCTGAACCCGCGCCTGTGTTCGCTCAGGCCTTCCGGACGGGGGCGGAGAGCGCGACAGTGGTGCTGGGCGCATGCGCTGGCTGGGGCGTCCGGAGGGTTCTGCGATGAAGGGCTTCTACAACTCCTGGTACCGGTTCGGGACCCCGCCCTGGGTCGGCGGGCCGCGAGCGGAACTGGTCCGCCTCGTCGAGTCCGGTGGCCTGCGGCCCGGGCGGGCGATCGACTTGGGGTGCGGGGTAGGGGACAACGCCGTGTTCCTCGCCCAGCACCGATTCGAGGTCACCGCCGTGGACTTCGCGCCCGCGGCCATCGCGAGGGCGGAGGAGAAGGCCCGCCAGGCAGGCGTGGACGTGGACTTCGTGGTGGACGACCTCACGCGGCTCACGAAGGTCAGCGGCCCGTTCGACGTGCTCGTGGACTACGGCACGTTCGATGACCTGGGCCCACGGCAGCGCGCCGCCTACGTCGAGCAGGTCGTCCCGCTCGCGGCACCCGGGGCGAGGTTCCTGCTGTGGTGCTTCGAATGGGAGCCGCGCCTCTGGGAGCGGGCCGCGACCGCGGTCCTGCCGTTCGGCGGGCTCGCGCTCCGTCCCGGCGAGGCGGAGCGCTGGTTCGCGGACCGTTTCGATGTCGAGCGGATCGCCGGCGAGACGGGGCTGCCGAGCTGGCCGCGCGGCTGGGCCGCCTACCTGATGGCCCGCCGCTGAGAGCCTGTCGAGCGCCCGTCCGCGCCAGTCCGGGCTTCCGCTCGGCGGAAGGCCGGGGCGCTTTGGCGGGGGGGGGTGCTGGTGCGGTCCCCAACTGCACAACCCGCGAGGCCGCCGGGCCATTTTCGGCCGTTGAGCGGCACGAGTTGTGCAGTTGGGGACGGGTCGACACAGTTCCAGCTGCCTGAGGGCATGAGCCACGCGAATTGTGTCGCTCTCGCGCCGGCTGACGCCTACAGGTCCTTGCGCCCCGGCACGACGTGCGGCACGGCGACGAGCGCCAGCACGGCCAGCACGGCCGCGCCCGCGAACACGTAGAAGCCCCACGGGTAGGCGATCCCGAGCGTCACGAGCGTGCCGGTCACGGCCGGGCCGAGGATGGCGCCCACCCGGCCCACTCCGGCGGAGAAGCCGAGCGCGGTGCCGCGGAGGCGGGCCGGGAAGAGCTGGCTGACCCACGCGTACACGAGTACCTGGGCGCTGAACACGAAGACGCCCGTGACGAACACCGCGGCGTTGAGCAGGAGTTCGTTCTGCATCCTGATGCTCAGGGCCGCGAGCAGCACGGCGGAGATCCCGAACCACAGGAGCACGATGCGCTTGGCGCCGTGCCTGTCGGCGAGCCAGCCGGCCACGAAGAGCCCCGCCACGGCGCCCACGTTGAGCACGAGCAGGAGCGTGAGCGAGGAGCTCAGCGAGTAGCCGGCCGAGGCCATGAGGGTGGGCAGCCACGTGTTGAGGCCGTACACGAGCAGGAGGCCCATGAAGGATGCGATCGCGATCCCGACCGCGACGAGCGGGTACGGCTTCTCGAGGAGCGCGCGGTAGCCGAGCCGGGCGGGCACGCCGGCTGTGGCGGGCGACGACGGCGAGTCGCCGGCGGCGTGCGCGCCCACCGCCGGCGCGGCCTGGGTGCGTGCGGGTGCGGCCTGAGTGGGGGCTTCCTGCGCGGGTGCAGCCTGTGCAGGTGCAGCCTGTGCAGGTGCGGCCTGGGCGGCCCGGGGGAGCGACTCGGGGAGCTTGAACCACAGGAACGGCAGCAGTACGAAGCCGGCCACGCCGCCGATGGCGAACATCATGCGCCAGTCAGGGATGAGGATGAGCGCGAGGAACGCCGTGGCCACAGCGCCCACGTGGTAGCCGGTCATGGTCCGGGTGGTGGCCTTGGCGCCGGAACCGGCGGGGGCATAGTCGTTCATGTAGGCGAGGGCCGCGGGGAGGCATGCGCCGAGGCCCGCGCCGGCGAGGAAGCGGAAGAGGCTGAAGACGGCGACATTCGGCGCGATGACGATCGCGAGGGTGAAGACCGAGAACCATGCGACGCACGCGATGAGGAGGCGGCGCCGTCCGAACCGGTCGGAGAGCGGGGCGATGAAGAGCGCCCCGACGCCCACGCCGACGAGCGAGATGGTGGCGGCGAGCGTGGCGCCCACGGGCGTGAAGCCGAGGTCGCCGGTCTTCAGCAGCGTGGGGATCACGGTGCCGAGCACCACGAGGTCGAACCCGTCCAGGACCATGGCGAGCCAGCAGAGCCATACCGGCCATGCGGAGCGTTGGGCTGTCGGGGCGGGGGTCATCGTTGACATGGCTACCTCGGAGATGGAGAGCGCTCGCCGCTGCGGTGCCATCACGGCGTGCTGGGTACGCGAGATTTGTATCACTGGACGCTATGGCCTGTGACACGTGCCACCATTGAATGGAATCTGAACCCGTCCCAATGGAGGAGGTGCCGTGGCCAACTCGACATCGGGGGACTCGGTCGTGGACCGGATCGTGCGGATCCTCGAGGCGTTCCCCGAGGGGGTCAGCTCGCTCCCGCTCGCGGAGGTCGCCGCCCGTGCGGACCTTCCGCTCACGAGCGCGCACCGGCTGGTCCGCCAGCTCGCCGAGCACCGCCTCCTCGAGCAGGCCCCGGGCGGCACTGTCCAGCTGGGGCTGCGGCTGTGGGAGCTCGTGAACCGCAACTCTCCCATCCTCGTGCTGCGCCAGGCGGCCCTGCCGTTCATGGACGACATCCACCAGGTCCTCAACCAGAACGTGAACCTCGCGGTGCTCCAGGGCGACGACGTGCTGTTCGTCGAGCGGTTCTCGCGGCGCGGGTCGGTGGCGAACCGGGCCAAGGTGGCGGGCCGCATGCCCGTGCACGTCTCCTCGGCAGGGGTTGCGCTCATGTCCGCCCAGCCGCAGCACGTCCAGGCCGAGTACCTCGCGCGGTTCCGCGACCCCACCGGCAAGGCCACCGTGGACCACGTCCGCCACCTCCTCGCCGCCGCCTCGACGCAGGGCTACGCGGAGCTGGCCGGCGTGGTGGACCCGGACACGTGGGGCATCGCCGTCCCTGTCCTCGACGCGAAGCGCCGGCCCGTCGCCGCAGTGGGCGTGGTGGTGCCCCTCGCGGAGGTTCGCATCCCGCAGATCGTGCCGGCGCTCAAGACGGCGGCGCGGGGCATCTCGCGCCAGCTCGTCCAGGCGGAGTAGGCACGACGCCGTCGGCGCGCCTTCGCGCCGGCGGCGGGCGCCCGGCGTCGGGCACCAGAGCGGAGAAGCCGGGAGGACGGAGAGGGCGGAGACGGGAGAAGCCGGCGCGGTGGGTTGCCCTGAGGGTATTGCGGGTATCCCCGGATTACTGCTACGCCTGAAGGCAGTGAGCCGCGCACCGCCAACCGTCCAGTCTGGCCGAGGGGAGCACCACGTGACACGCAATGAGCCTCCAGTCGAGGAAGTCGACGAGAGCACGATCGAGGTCAAGGACCATCCGAAGCACTGGGCCGCAGGCGTGCCCGGCGTCTACTACTCGATGAAGCCGGCCCTGAAGCACATGGGCATCCGGCGGGCCTCGAAGACGCTGCTCGCCCTGAACCAGAAGGACGGCTTCGACTGCATGAGCTGCGCGTGGCCGGACCCGCCGGAGGACCGGAAGACGTTCGAGTACTGCGAGAACGGCGCCAAGGCGGTCACGTGGGAGGCCACTCCCGTGGTCATCTCGTCCCAGTTCTGGGCCGAGCACCCGATCAGCGAGCTGCGGCAGCGCTCCGAGTACTGGCTCGGCATGCAGGGCCGGCTCACGGAGCCGGTCTACAAGGCCGAGGGCGAGGACCACTACCGGCCCATCTCGTGGGAGGAGGCGTTCTCGCTCCTCGGGACGAAGCTCAAGAGCCTGGCCTCGCCGGACGAGGCCGCCTTCTACGTCAGCGGCCGCACCTCGAACGAGGCCGCGTTCCTGTACCAGCTGTTCGTGCGGGCCTACGGGACGAACAACCTGCCGGACTGCTCCAACATGTGCCACGAGTCCTCCGGCTGGGCCATGGGCCAGACCCTCGGCATCGGCAAGGCCACGGTCTCCTATGACGACTTCCGCAACGCAGAGCTGCTCATCCTCATCGGGCAGAACCCGGGCACCAACCACCCGCGCATGCTCAGCGTCCTCGAGGAGGCCAAGCACAACGGCGCCGAGATCGTGGCCGTGAACCCGTTGCCCGAGGCCGGCCTCATGCGGTTCAAGAACCCGCAGCGCGTGGACGGCGTCATCGGCAAGGGCACCACGCTGACCGACCAGCACCTCCAGATCCGCCTCGGCGGGGACATGGCGCTGCTGCAGGCGGTCTCGAAGCGCGTCCTCGAGGCCGAGGAGAGGAACCCCGGCACCGTGCTGGACCACGAGTTCCTCGCCGAGCACTGCGAGGGACTCGAGGAGCTCAAGGCGCACCTGGCGGATCTGGACGAGCAGACCGTCCTGGAGGCCACCGGGCTCACGAGCGAGGAGATCGACGAGCTCGCCGCGCGCTACCTCAAGGCGGAGAGGGTCATCATCTGCTGGGCCATGGGCGTGACCCAGCAGAAGAAGGCCGTGCCCACCATCAAGGAGATGATCAACCTCCTCCTCCTGCGCGGCAACATGGGCAAGCCGGGCGCAGGCGCCGCCCCGATCCGCGGCCACAGCAACGTCCAGGGCGACCGCACCATGGGCGTCTGGGAGCAGATGCCGCCGGCCTTCCTGGACGCCCTCGGCAAGGAGTTCGACTTCGAGCCCCCGCGCCACCATGGCGTGGACGCCGTGGAGAGCATCCGGCGCATGAAGGACGGGCGCATCAAGGTGTTCGTCGCGATGGGCGGGAACCTCGTCGCCGCCATCTCGGACTCCCACGTCGCCGAAGAGGCCATGGAGAACACGGACCTGAGCGTCCAGATCTCCACCAAGCTCAACCGCTCGCACACCGTGACCGGCCGCGAGGCGCTCATCCTCCCGACGATGGGCCGCACCGAGATCGACCGGCAGGCCAGCGGCGAGCAGTTCGTCTCCGTGGAGGACACCGTGTGCGCCGTGCACCGCTCCGCCGGCACCGTGGAGCCCGTGGCGCCGAACCTGCTCTCCGAGGTCGCGATCGTGACCCGCCTGGCGCGCGCCACCCTCGACGGGAAGACGAGCGCGGACTGGGCCGGCTTCGAGCGGGACTACGACCTGGTCCGCGAGCACATCTCCCGCGTGGTGGTCGGCTGCGAGGACTACAACCGCCGCATCCGGGAGAAGGACGGGTTCCTCCTCCCCAACGGCCCGCGCGACTCCCGCACGTTCAGCACCCCCACGGGCAAGGCGATCCTCACCGTCAACGAGCTTGAGTACCTGCAGCGCCCCGAGGGCACGCTCATCCTGCAGACCCTGCGCTCGCATGACCAGTTCAACACCACGATCTACGGCTACAACGACCGCTACCGCGGCATCAAGAACGGCCGCCACGTGGTGTTCGTCAGCGCCGAGGACATCGCCGAGCTGGGGCTCGAGGACGGGCAGCTCGTCGACGTGCACGGAGTTCACGACGACGGGAGGGAGCGCGTGCTGCGCTCGTGCCGGCTCGTCTCGTACCCCACACCGCGCGGCTGCGCCGCCGCCTACTACCCGGAGGCGAACGTCCTGATCCCCCTGGACAGCGTCGCGGAGGGGAGCAACACGCCCGTGTCCAAGGCCGTCATCGTGCGCCTCGAGCCGAGCGCCCGGACAGGTGAGGCGCCGGCGGCGGCCGCCGGCGCCTGAACCTGCGCGTCACTGGGCCGTGTCGGTCCAGCCCTTCCGGTCCGGGCCGCCGTCCGTGCCGTCCTCGCAGAGCCTGAGCACGGTCGCGGCCGCCTTCTCGAGGGCGGACTGGGTCTCCTGCTTGCCGTTGCGCGAGGCGAGGCCCGCCGCGTAGCCCACCATGAGGGCGCTCACGGGGCCGGCGTCGGGGGAGACGCTCCGCGCGGACTCCTCCGCGACCCGGCGGACGAGCGCCTGATCCAGCTCGAAGTCCAGGATCTGGAGGGCCTGGGCCAGACGCCGGCTCCACTGGGCGATCTCTCGGTCGTTGTCCGCTGCGTGCTCGCTCATGCTGCTCCTTGCGGTAGGTCCTGCTGGCGGGTGCGGCGCCCGAGGGCCGCTGCCCTCAAGGCATAACACCCCCGGATGCCCTCCACAATGCCCGCGCGGCGGGGAATCATTCTTCCGTTGAATGGCATTCGGGGTCCTTCTGGGCCGACGGGCACGCCACACTCGTTGCAGACCAGCCTCCGCGGGCCGCGGACCGGCTCCAGCCGAAAGGAACGATCATGGGCGATCGCACCGTCATCACCACCCAGGTGGCCATCATGGGCGCGGGCCCTGCGGGCCTCATGCTCTCCCACCTCCTCGCGCAGGCCGGGATCGAGAGCACGGTCGTGGAGATCCGCTCCCGCGCCGACATCAGCGCCACCATCCGCGCGGGCATCCTCGAGGCCGGCAGCGTGGACCTGCTCGTGGGCTCCGGGATCGACAACGTGCTCCGCAACGGCCACGAGCACGAGGGCACGGAGTTCCGGGTCAACGGCGAGAGCCACCGGATCGACTTCAAGGACCTCGTGGGCCAGTCCGTGTGGCTCTACCCGCAGAATGACGTCTTCGACGACCTCTCCGCGCGTCGCGAGGCCGACGGCGGGGACGTGCGCTACTCGTGCTCCGACGTCTCGACCGCGGACCTCACGGGCCAGCCGAAGGTCTTCTTCACCGACTCGGACGGTGCCCAGTTCGAGCTGCGCGCCCAGATCCTCGTCGGCGCGGACGGCTCGCGCAGCCACTGCCGCTTCCAGATCCCCGAGAACGAGCGCACCTGGTACTTCAACGAGTACCCCTTCGCATGGTTCGGGATCCTCACCGAGGCCCCGCGCAGCGCGGACGAGCTCATCTACGCCAACTCCGAGCACGGGTTCGCGCTCATCTCCCAGCGCACCGACACCGTCCAGCGCATGTACTTCCAGTGCGACCCCAAGACCAACGCCGCCGACTGGACCGACGAGCAGATCTGGGAGCAGCTCCGCGCCCGGGTCAATGGCAACGGCTTCGAGCTCAAGGAGGGCCCGGTCATCGACAAGATGGTGCTGCCGTTCCGCTCGTTCGTGAACGCGCCGATGCGGTACGGGAACCTCTTCCTCGCCGGCGACGCCGCGCACACCGTCCCGCCCACCGGCGCCAAGGGCCTGAACCTCGCCCTGCACGACGTCAAGCTGCTCTTCGAGGGCCTCGACTCGTTCTTCTCGACCGGCTCCTCCGCCCTTGTGGACTCGTACTCGGACCGGGCGCTGGACCGGGTCTGGAAGGCGCAGAACTTCTCGTACTGGATGACCACGCTCCTGCACACGGTCCCGACCGAGGAGAACCACGCGTTCTTCCGCGCCCGCCAGCTCGGCGAGCTCCGCTCCCTCCTCGAGTCCGAGCACGGCCGCGCCTACATCGCCGAGTGCTACACAGGCTGGCAGGGCAAGTAGTATCACCCCCTCCCGTTGTGGGCTCCCTGCCGGACGGTTGTGGGGTCCCTGGCGGGCCGTTGTGGGGTCCTTAGCGGGCGGTTGTGGGGTCCCTGGCACTCTCAGGGACCCCGTATCGGGGTGGCAGGGACCCCGTGTCGGGGTGGCAGGGACCCCGTATCGGAGGGGGCGGGGCGGAGGGCCCGCGGACAGGCCATGATGGGTCCATGACTCACAATCCCGCCCCCGAATCCGACGAGGCCCACGCGTTCTACCTCGACAAGTCGGACCCGGCCGCGTGGAAGGCCATCAACGCCTTCGCGCTCGCCGTCCGCAAGGCGACGGACGACGCCGGCCTGCCGCGCGACGTCGTCGAGCTCGCCGCGGTGCGCATCTCCCAGATCAACGGCTGCGCGTACTGCCTCGACCTGCACGGGCGCCTCGCGGCCGAGGCGGGGGTCTCCGCCCGGAAGCTCAACGTGCTGCCCGCGTGGCGCGAGGCCGGGGTGTACACGGTGCTCGAGCGCGCGGCGCTGGACATCGCGGAGGCCGTGACCCTCCTGCCGGAGGACGAGGAGCGCATCGCCGCCCTCTCCCGCGCCCGCGCCGAGCTCGGCGACGCCCGCTACTCGGCCCTGTCCTGGGCGGCCATCTCGATGAACGCGTTCAACCGCCTCTCGATCGTGAGCCGCCACAAGGTCACCCCCTAGGCGCGGGGCGCCCGAGGCGAGCAGCCCCTCGGGCACCCAGGCCAGCACCCCGTCCGGCCCCTCGGCCCTCTGCCGCATACTGGCTCCTGTAGGCGCGCGAGCCCGGAAGGAGGCCCATGTCCATGCACCCACCCGGGCGGCCCGGCGGCGTCGTGCGCGGAGGGCGCGTCGGAAGCGGCGACGTCGCCCTGCAGAAGAAGCTCAACGCCGAGGCGCCCAGGATCCCCCACCTCCTGCGGCGCATCGCCGAGCTGTTCGCGCCGCACCGGAAGGCGCTGGCCCTGACGGTCGTGCTCGTGCTCGCGGCGGCCGCGCTCTCCGTGGCCCCGCCGCTGCTCACCCAGCGGATCTTCGACGAGGGCCTCTTCCCGCCCGGCGGCGGGCCCGACCTCCCGCACCTGGCCGAGCTCGTGGGGCTCATGGTGGGCGCGTACGTCCTCTCGGCGCTGCTCGGCGTGTGGCAGACGTACCTCACCTCCACCGTGGGGAACACGGTCATGGGCTCGCTGCGCGTGCGCCTGTTCAGCCACCTCCAGGCCATGGAGTTGAGCTTCTTCACCCGCACCAAGACCGGCGTGATCCAGTCCCGCCTGCAGAACGACGTGGGCGGCGTGGCAAGCGTCCTGACCAACACGGTCTCGAGCGTGGTGGGGAACATCGTCACGGTCATCGCCGCGTTCGTCGCGATGGTGCTGCTGAGCTGGCAGCTCACGCTCGTGGCACTCGTGCTCATGCCGTTCCTCGTCATCGCACAGCGGCGCGTGGGCCAGGTGCGGGCGCGGATCGCCACGAAGACGCAGGAGTCGCTCTCGGACATGACGGCGATCACCCAGGAGTCGCTCAGCGTCTCCGGGATCCTGCTCGCGAAGAGCTTCAACCGCCAGCCGGACGAGATCGCGCGGTACTCCAAGGAGAACCAGAACCTCGTGGGCCTCCAGGTCCGCCAGGCCATGAGCGGGCAGTACTTCTTCGCGCTCGTGACTATCTTCATGTCCTCGATCCCCGCGATCGTGTACCTCGTGGCGGGGTGGCTCCTGACCGGCGGGGTGGGGGAGCTGGGCGGCGCCGTGATCACCGCGGGGACGATCGTCGCCTTCACGACCGTCCAGGCCCGCCTCCTGTTCCCGCTCATCGGGCTCATGCGCGTGGCCCTGGACCTGCAGACCTCCGGCGCGCTGTTCGCGCGGATCTTCGAATACCTGGACCTGCGGCCCGCCATCACGGACGACGACGGTGCGCACCCCCTCCCCGCCGACGCCCCCCGGCTCGGCGAGGTGGAATTCGATTCCGTGACGTTCCGGTACCCCGACGCGCGCGGCGGCGAGCGGGCGACCCTGGACGGCGTCTCGTTCCGCATCGAGCCCGGCCAGTACGCGGCGTTCGTCGGGCCGAGCGGGGCCGGGAAGACCACCGTCTCCTACCTCATCCCGCGCTTCTACGAGGCCACGTCCGGGACGGTGCGGTTCGCGGGCCGGGACGTGCGCGGGCTGAAGCGCGAATCGCTCATGCGGCACATCGGCGTCGTGAGCCAGGAGACCTACCTCTTCCACGCGAGCATCGCCGAGAACCTCCGGTACGCCAAGCCGGACGCGACCGCCGAGGAGCTCGAGGCCGCGTGCCGCGCGGCGAACATCCACGCCACGATCGCGGCCTTCCCGGACGGCTACGACACGGTGGTGGGGGAGCGGGGGTACCGGCTCTCGGGCGGGGAGAAGCAGCGGATCGCCATTGCGCGCGTGCTGCTCAAGGACCCCGAGGTGCTAGTGCTGGACGAGGCCACGAGCGCCCTCGACACGGTCTCCGAGCGCGTGGTGCAGAAGGCGCTGGACACCGCCTCGCACGGGCGGACCACGATCGCGATCGCGCACAGGCTCTCCACCGTGGTGGGCGCGGACGTGATCTATGTGGTCGACGGCGGGCGGATCGTGGAGCACGGCACCCACGCCGGGCTCGTCGCCGCCGGCGGCGCGTACGCGCGGCTCTACGCGCAGCAGGCGGCGGGACCGGGCGAGCGGGCTGCGGGGCCGGGCGAGCGGGCTGCGGGGCCGGGCGAGCGCGCGGTGGGGCAGTCGGCCCCGCCCTGACCGTTTCGGGTACAGATCAGGACCCGGTTTTGGCGTTTCGGGTACGCGGGGCGAGGGGCCTTCCCCGTTTCGGGTACACATCCGGGCCGGGTTTTGGCGTTTCGGGTACCGTCGTGGCACGCATGCGCCCGCTGTTGTCCCGGCTCGCGGCAGCGGCGCACGACGCCGGGCACTCGCCTTCAGCGGCAGCGGTCGCCTGGCCAGCCGGAGCGGCAGGCGGGCCGGCGGCGGGCGGGGTGCGCTGCGCCGTCGTGCGCGTACCAGGAACACGGAAATCGCCGAGCTATCTGTCCCCGAAACCGCGTTGGGCGCGAGAGGTGTACCCGAAACCGCGTGGGGGCGCGAGAGGTGTACCCGAAACGCCGAAACCCCGCCCCGATGTGTACCCGGAACGGAAGGGGGCCTGCGGGAGAGCGGAATCATAGTCCCCGGTTGTGGAATCAACAAACGGACATGGAACAATGGAAAGGATGACTTCCTCCGCCAGCCGTTCCGACCTCCAGTCCGAGGCGCCCCGTCCCCAGGTCACCCCGAAGGCCGAGGGCTGGGAGCAGCAGCGCACCCCCGAGGGCCGCCCGCTGCTCCAGTTCGCGTCCCCGCGCGTCAAGCAGCCGCCGCAGCACTTCGCGGACCTGAGCCTCGAGGAGCGCGTGGCGAAGGCCAAGGAGCTGGGACTCCCGGCGTTCCGCGCCAAGCAGCTCAGCACCCACTACTTCCAGCACTGGACCACGGACCCGGCCGCCATGAGCGACCTCCCCAAGACGGGCCGCGAGGAGCTCGTAGGCGAGCTGTTCCCGCCGCTCCTGACCGAGGTGCGCCGCCTCAAGACCGACGACGGCAACACCATCAAGCTCCTGTGGCGTCTCTTCGACGGGGCCCTCGTCGAGTCCGTGCTCATGCGCTACCCGGGCCGCATCACGCTGTGCGTGTCGAGCCAGGCCGGCTGCGGCATGAACTGCCCCTTCTGCGCCACGGGCCAGGCGGGCCTGACCCGCAACATGTCCACGGCGGAGATCGTGGACCAGGTCGTGGCGGCGAACAGGCTCATCGCGGCGGGGGAACTGGGCACGAGCGAACACGACGACGAGCGCGTCACCAACATCGTCTTCATGGGCATGGGCGAGCCGCTCGCGAACTACAAGCGCGTCATGGCCGCCGTGCACCGCTTCGCCGACCCGGTCCCCGCCGGCCTGGGCATGAGCGCGCGCAACATCACCGTCTCGACCGTGGGCCTCGTCCCGGCGATCCGCAAGCTCGCCGACGAGGACCTCCCCGTCACCTTCGCGCTGTCCCTCCACGCGCCCGACGACGAGCTCCGCGACGAGCTCATCCCCGTCAACAACCGCTGGAAGGTGGACGAGGCCCTCGACGCCGCCTACGACTACTTCCGCGCCACGGGCCGCCGCGTGTCCATCGAGTACGCGCTCATCAAGGACATGAACGACCACGCCTGGCGCGCCGCCCTCCTCGCGAAGAAGCTCAACCAGCGCGGCCGCGGCTGGGTCCACGTCAACCCGATCCCGCTCAACCCGACACCGGGTTCCATCTGGACGTCCTCGGAGCCGGCCGTGCAGCGCGAGTTCATCGAGACCCTCCGCGCCGCCGGCGTCCCCACCACGCTCCGCGACACGCGCGGCAAGGAGATTGACGGCGCCTGCGGGCAGCTGGCCGCGGCCGAGTAGGGGGCGGGCGCGGGGAGCTTGGTGCGTACCCGGAACGGGGTTTCGGCGCGTTGATGTGTACCCGGAACGGGGTTTCGGGGGTGTGATGTGTACCCGAGACGGGGCGGTGAGGACGTCGGGTGGGCGCCCCTTCGTGCGTCAGCCCGCAACCGCGTGGGCGCGCACCGGCGCCATGACCGGCTTGGCGTAGCAGATGGAGTCCTCGAGCTCCTGGTAGGGGCCGAAGTTGGGCACGCGCCGGTATCCCGCAGCCTCGTAGAACATCTTCCCGTCCGGCTGCGCCGACCCGGCCTCGGCCATGACGAGGGTGATCCCGGCGTCGTGGGCCTCGGCCTCGAGCGCGAGCAGGACCGAGCTCGCGATCCCCGCACCGCGCGCGTAGGGGAGGACGTAGACCCGCCTGACCTCCGCCGTCCCGCGGTCCAGCCAGCGCAGCCCGCCGCACCCGAGCGGCTGCCCGGTGGCGCGCTCATAGGCGATGAGGAACACGGCGAGTTCGGCGGACGACGGCGGGTCCCCGGCGTCGTGCGCCATCTCCCCGGCGGCGGTGCCTCCGCGGCGGGCGGCGAGCTCCGCCTGCTGCGCGGCGCGGAGGTCGCGGCCGACGGGGTTGCCCCACGGAACGCGGCGGATGGTGAGCTTGGGATGGTTCTGCATGCCTGCCCCCTTCGCTGGGACCGCCGCTGGAGTGGCCCGCGGCCGGTACCGAGAAACGGTAGGGAGCGGGTGTTTCGGCGGCGTATCGTCGCCGTGAGATCTGGGCAAAACCGCGCTCTCCAGCCTGCCCGAAGACGGCACCGCAAACTTCGCAAGCGCTTGCGAGATGTGCGTCACCCCTACTAGTCTCGTCCTGTGCCTTCCCCTTCCGTCCATGACGTCGCCGCGCGCTCTGGCGTCTCGGTGTCCACCGTCTCGAGGGCCCTGCGCGGCGTGCCGGGCATTTCAGCTGCCACTCGCAAGCGTGTGCAGGAGGCTGCGGTGGAGCTCGGGTACACGGCCTCGCCCACGGCGTCGCGCCTGGCCACCGGCCGCACCCGCACGGTTGCCGTGATCGTCCCCGAGCTCGCCAAGTGGTTCTTCGCCGAGGTCATCGCCGCGGCAGGCCGCGTCCTGGCCGAGCACGGGTACGACGTGCTGCTCGTGGAGCTCTCCACGGCGGAACTGCGGCGCGCGTTCTTCACCGGGCCCGGGCTGCGCGGCCGCGCGGACGGTGCGATCGTCGTCGCCCTGCAGCTCGGCGCCGACGAGTTCGAGGCGCTCGAGGGACAGGGCCAGTCGGTGGTGCTCGTCGGCTCGGAGCGGCAGGGCGCCGGGTCCGTCAGCGTCGACGACAGGGCCGGGGGCCGGGCGGCCGTCCGCCACCTCGTCAACCTGGGGCACGAGCGGATCGCGTTCCTCGGCATACGGCACGAGCCGCGCTCCACTCTCGGCGGCGTGCCGCCCGCACAGCGCCTGCTCGGCTACCGTGACGCCCTCGCCGAGGCCGGGCTGCCCGAGGACCCCCGCTGGGTGCTCACCGCCGAGAACAGCGTGGACGGGGGAGCGGGCGCCGTGGCCGGCCTCCTCGCGGAGCAGGGGCTGCCGACGGCGATCGCCGCCGCCTCGGACGAGCTCGCCTTCGGTGCGCTCAGGACGCTGCGGGGAGCGGGCCTGCGCGTGCCCGAGGACGTATCAGTGGTGGGCTACGACAACCACGGGCTCGCCGGGGCCGTCGACCTGACGACGATGGACCACGACGTGTCCGGTCAGGGCCGCGCCGCCGCGCACGCACTCCTCGCAGTGCTGGGTGCGGCGCCGGTGGCGGGGCCGCGCGTGATCAGCCCGCGGCTCGTGGTCCGCGGCTCCACCGCGCCACCCGTGGACCGCGCGGGCTCCACCCTGCCCCCGTGAGCCCCACGGACCCCAGAACCCCAGAACCGCAGAACCCCAGAAGACCCTCTTTCGGAAGGAACCCCATGGAATACCGCAAGCTCGGCCGCTCCGGCATGTACGTCTCGGAGATCGCCTACGGGAACTGGATGACCCACGGCGAGCAGATCGACCAGGACGCCGCCACGGAGTGCGTGCGCGCCGCCCTGGACCTCGGCATCACCACGTTCGACACCGCCGACGCCTACGCCGGCACCCGCGCGGAGTCCGCCCTCGGCGAGGCGCTCCAGGGCGTGCGCCGCGAGGGCCTCGAGATCTTCACGAAGGTCTACTTCCCCACAGGCGAGGGCAAGAACGACCGTGGCCTCTCCCGCAAGCACATCATGGAGTCCATCAACGGCTCCCTCCGCCGCCTCCGGACGGACTACGTGGACCTCTACCAGGCCCACCGCTACGACTACGAGACGCCGCTCGAGGAGACCATGCAGGCGTTCGCGGACATCGTGCACGCGGGCAAGGCCCACTACATCGGCGTCTCGGAGTGGACGGTCGAGGAGATCCGCGCCGCGCACGCCCTCGCGACGGACCTGGGCATCCAGCTCATCTCCAACCAGCCGCAGTACAACATGCTGTGGCGCGTGATCGAGCCGGAGGTGGTGCCGGTGAGCGAGGAGGTCGGGCTCGGGCAGATCGTGTGGTCCCCGATCGCGCAGGGCGTCCTCACCGGCAAGTACGCACCAGGCGCCTCCACGGCGCCGGCAGACTCGCGCTTCGCGACCGAGGCGGGCGCGGTCAAGGACGAGCACCGCTACATGCAGCAGTCCGTGCTCGAGCGCGTCCAGGAGCTGCGCCCGCTCGCCGAGGAGGCCGGCCTGTCCATGGCCGCCTTCGCCGTGGCGTGGGTGCTGCAGAACCAGAACGTCTCGGCGGCGATCGTCGGCGCCTCGAAGCCCGAGCAGCTCAAGGACAACGTCACCGCATCCGGGGTCACGCTGTCCCCCGAGCTCCTCGCGCGGGTCGACGCGGTGCTGGTCCACCCCGAGGCGGGGGACGTCGTCGAGCGCGATCCGTCCAAGGTGGAGTCGCGCCCCGAGCGCGCGTAGAGCCGTACGCAAGGCGGCACGCGGAGCGTTTCGGGTGCGTGCCGGGCGTCGTGCATGTCCGTGTCGGGCACGCACCCGAAACGCTGGTTCGCGGGGATTGTCTGTACCCGAAACCGTGATTCGGGGGAATTGTCTGTACCCGGAACGCTGATTCGGGGGAATTGTCTGTACCCGAAACGCTGATTCGGGGGAATTGTCTGTACCCGGAACGCTGATTCGGGGGGATTATGTGTACCCGGAACGCTGATTCGGGGGGATTATGTGTACCCGAGACGGGGAGAGGGGCGACGGCGGCGGGCCTGGTACGTGACCCGGCCCGCCGCCGTCGTGCCTGCCGTCTGCGTTCCGGGCGCACCGCTCAGCGCGCGGCGGCATTACTCCGCCGCGGCCTCCAGCGGGACCGTCTCCCCGCGGAAGAAGGCCGGGTCCTTCGCGCGGTGGGCGAGCATGAGCACCGCGCCGAGGGCGAGGATGCCCACGCCGACGATGAACACGAGTCCCACCCCGCCGATCTCGGACCCGGAGCCGAAGGCCGGGTCGATCGAGTCGACGGCGGTCTGCACGAACACCACCGCGAGGCCGATCCCGCCCAGGAGCGGCAGGACGAGCCGCATGACGGTGCTGCGGCCCGAGGCGAACCACGTGCGGCGGAAGTACCACGCGCACGCGAACGCGGTCACGGCGTAGTAGAAGCACACCATCATGCCGAGGGCCATGATCGTGTCGTTGAGGACGTTCTCGCTCACGATCCGCATGACCACGTAGAACGCGGCGGAGAGCCCGCCGGCCACGAGGACCGCCACGCGCGGGACCCCCTTCGCGTCCACCCGGCGCAGCGGCTCCGGGAGGGCCCGGTAGAAGCTCATCGCCTGGAAGGTGCGGGCCGGGCCGATCATGGTGGCCTGCAGCGACGAGGCCGAGGAGGTCAGGACGGCGAGGGAGAGCAGGATCGCGAGCGGGCCCATGACCGGTCCTGCGAGGGAGGTCAGGACGTTCTCGGAGATCTCCTCGTTGCCCAGCCCCAGCCCCTCCGTGCCCACGCCGGCGAACATGAGAGAGGCGATCGAGGTGGCGAGGTAGATCGCGAGGATCACGACCGCCGTGACCGTGGCCCCGACGCCCGCGGTGCGGTGGCTTCCCTTGGTCTCCTCGTTCATGGTCAGGCACATGTCCCAGCCCCAGAAGAGGAAGATCGAGAGGCTCATGCCGGCCGCGAACGCCCCGAAGTCGGGGATCCGGGTCACGTCGAACCAGGACCAGTCGAACGGGATCGAGGTCTCGGACGCGCCCCCGGCGGCCTTCGCGACCGCCATCCCCGAGTAGAGCACCAGGACGCCCACCTGGAACACGAGCAGCACGACCTGCACGTTGCGGGCGGTCTCGAGCCCGCGGGCGCTCACCCACACGGCCACCGCCATGAACGCGAGGCACGTGAGGATGTTCACGAGCCTGTCCCCGGCGAGGTCGGCGAGGGCGGCGTTGCCCGTGACGTCCGCGAGGAACAGGTAGAAGAAGTCAACGGCGACGCCGGCCAGATTGGACAGGACGATGATGTTCGCGGCGAGGAAGCCCCACCCGCCCATCCACCCGACCCACGGGCCGAACGCCTTGGACGCCCACGTGAACGTGGTGCCCGAGTCCGGGAGCGCGGCGTTGAGCTCCTTGTACGCGAGGGACACCATGAACATGGGGATGAATCCGAGCAGGAGCACGACCGGCACCTGAAGGCCGACCGAGCCGGCGGTGGGGCCGAGGCTCGAGGTGATCGCATACGCCGGCGCGACGGTCGCGACGCCCATGACGATGATCGCGAGCAGGCCTATCTGGCCGCCGCGGAGGCCCTTGCCCCCGAGCTCGTGCTTGCCGACTGTCACGTCTGTAGTGTGCAGTGCCATATCAACTCCTTCCGAGCGCCGGGGCCGGAGTGCGGACAGCACTGAGGGCCCGGGGCTGCTGCTGGGTGATGCAGTGGATCCCGCCTCCGCGGGAGAAGATGGCGCGGGAGTCGACGGCGATGACGCGCCGCCCGCGGTAGGCGTCCGCGAGGATGCGGAGCGCCTTCTCGTCCTGCGGGTCGTTGAACGAGCACGCGATGAGCCCGCCGTTGACCGCAGTGTGGTTGATGTAGCTCCAGTCCACCCAGTCCTCGCCGTCGTGCAGCTGGGCCGGGGCCGGGAGCTCGATCACCTCCCAGCGTTTCCCCTCCGCCGTGCGGGAGGAGCGCAGTGCCTCGAGGATCTCGCCCGTGACCTCGTGGTCCGGGTGCTCGGGGCTGTGCTGGACGTGCACGAGGAGCGTTCCCGGGCGCGGGATCGCCGCGACGAGGTCCACGTGGCCGCGGGTGCCGAACCGCTGCGAGTCCCGCGTGAGGCCGCGGGGCAGCCAGACGGCGTGCCGCGCGCCGATGGTGCGGGCGAGCTCCGCCTCGACCCCGGCTTTCGTCGCCCCGGGGTTGCGGCCCGGGTCGAGCTGGACGGTCTCGGTCAGGAGGACTGTGCCGAGGCCGTCCACCTGGATCCCGCCGCCCTCGTTCACGAGCGCGCTGGGCACGCGCACCGCGCCCGCGGCCTCCGAGACGGTCCGGGCCACGCCGGCGTCGTCCTCCCATGAGGCCCAGTCCTGCGCGCCCCACCCGTTGAACACCCAGTCGACGGCGCCGAGGCGGGGCGCGCCGGCGGGAGCCGCTTCCCCACTGGTCCCCAGCACGAAGCTCGGCCCGATGTCCCGCATCCACGCATCGTCGAGCGCGGTCTCGAGCAGGTCCACGCGCGGGTCGAGGTATGCCTCGGCGATCGCGCGGTCCTCGGGCCGAACCGCCATCGTCACAGGCTCGAACTGCCGCGCCGCGTTCGCCACGGCCGCCCATGCGGCGCGGGCCTCGTGCGCGGACTCCTGCGTGTCCCCCAGCGTGTAGCCGCCGGAGGGCCACGCCATCCACAGCCGCTCGTGCGGGTCCGTCTCGGCGGGCATGCGCCAGCTCATGCGCTCGCGCCTTCCAGGGCGTGCGCCGCCGGCCGGACGGACGACGACGGTGCGCGGCCGGCGTCGTGCGCGGTGCCAGCCGCGGCGCTCGGCGGGACGGGCGACGACGGTGCGTGCCCGGCGTCGTGCGCCTCGCCCTCGTGCGCCTCACCCTGGCGGGGCCCGCCGAAGGGGCGGGACGGGGTCACGGGCGCGGTGAGCGCGGCGTACGTCTCAGGGCGCCGCGTGGTCAGGAACGGGAAGAGGGTGAGCCAGTCGCGGCGGGCGTCGAGGTCGAGATCGGCGACGAGCACGCACGAGCCCTCGCGCGGGGCGCGGACCAGGATGCGGCCGTACGGGTCCGAGATGAACGAGGAGCCGTAGAACGTCACGAGGCCCTCGGAGCCCCAGCGGTTCGGGACGACCATGAACATCCCGTTCGCGATCCCGTTGCCCACGATCACCTGGCGCCAGAGCGGCTCGGTGTCGAAGTCCGGGTGGCCGGGCTCGGAGCCGATCGCGGTGGGGTAGGCGAGGATCTCGGCGCCCGCGAGCGAGTAGACCCGCGCGAGCTCGGGGAACCACTCGTCCCAGCACGTCGGCAGGCCGATGCGGGCGCCGCCGAGCTCGGCGGGGGAGTGGACGGGGTACGGGCTGCCCGTCTCGGGGCCGGGGCGGAAGAACCTGTCCTCGTAGTAGCCCTCGGTGACGGGGATGTGCAGCTTGTCCGTCGCCGCGAGGAGAGTGCCGTCCGGGCCGACGAGGATCGCGGTGTTGTACCCGAGCCCGTCGCCGGGATCGGAGCCGTCTCTGGGGCCGTGCTGGGCCTTTCGGTAGAGGCTCGCGTGGACGCAGATGCCGTGGGCCTTCGCGGCGCGGCGGGCGAACGCGAGGGTGGGGCCGGTCTCGAGGTCCTCGGCGATGCTGCTCGGGGTGTAGTCGGGGAGCGTGTCCGCGGGGTAGCGGGAGAGGGTCAGCTCCGGGAGGAAGACGACCCGTGCGCCCCGGGCCGCGGCCCGCCGGATGCCGTCCTCGAGCTCGGACTCGGTGCGGGCGGGGTCCTCGTGCCAGCGGTGCTGGACGAGGGCGACGCGCAGGGGGGCCCGGCGCCCTGGCGGGGCTCCGGGGAGGGTCTCGTCCGTGCGGGCCCACGACACCGGGGGCTGCAGGGCCAGGATTTCTTGCATGGGGAGTCCTTCAGGAAGTCTGTGGGGCTGGGTTCATGCGCCATAAATGAACGACGTTCGTTTATTAGAGCAGTGAGGTGGCTCACGGTCAACCCCTCCCCTCGCCTGGCCGCCTCTCGCCGCTCGCGTGGCCACGTCCGTCCGTCGCGGGGTCATATCCGCGTGTTCGCGTACAGTGGCGATCCATGGAGTCCCCTGCGCCCGAGGTCGCCGGCCCCGCCGCTCCCCGCCGCCGCGGCCGTCCCGCCCGGCCCGTGCTCTCGCGCGGCAAGATCACGACGGCGGCGCTCGCCGTCATCGGCCGCGCGGGCTACGACGGACTCACCATGGCGGCGCTCGCCCGCGAACTCGAGACCGCGCCGTCGGCCCTCTACAACCACGTGAAGTCCAAGGACGAAGTCCTCAACTGGGTCCAGGACGACGTCAACGACACCATCGACACCACAGCCTTCGGGCGCGACCCCTGGGACCTCGCGCTCATGCGCTGGGCGCACTCATACCGGGACGCGTTCGCGCGGCACTCGCCGCTCATCCCGGTGATCGCGGTCCTGCCGATCACCGGCGCGCCGCACTCCCTCGCCATGTACGAGCGCGTGGCCGGGGGCCTCGCGGCGGGCGGCTGGCCGGAGGACATGGTCGTGGACGTGATCGTGGCGGTCGAGTCGTTCGTGCTCGGGTCTGCGATGGACGTCGCCGCGCCCGAGTGGATCTTCGACGTCGGGGACCAGCGCGATCTCGCCCCGACGTTCGCCGACGCCGTCGCGGCCCGCCCCGCGCGCGGCCCCGCGGCCGCCGACTCGGCGTTCAGCCTGGGCCTCAACGCCCTCGTCGCCGGTCTGCGCGGCACCCTCGCCGCCGTCCGGGCCACGCGCGGCTGACCTCGCGCGGGGACGTGACCCCGCAAGATGGCTGGGGGACGTGACCCCCAAGGAGGGGCTTGTCGGGGCTCCCATAATGAACTACATTCATTAAATCCCCACCCGTCCTCCACCGTCGAAGGAACCCGCCATGTCCCACAACCAGCCCGCCACCCACCCGCAGCCGCGAGAGATAGAGGCGGGGGTCGTCGTCGTCGGCGCGGGCCCGGCCGGCCTCATGGCGGCGCGCACCCTCGCGAAGGCGGGGGAGCGGGTGGTCGTGCTCGAGGCGCGCGACCGCGTGGGCGGCCGCACCTGGAGCGACACCGTGGACGGCGCGTTCCTCGAGATCGGCGGCCAGTGGGTGAGCCCGGACCAGACCGAGCTGCTCGGCCTCCTGGACGAGCTCGGGAAGGACACGTTCCCGCGCTACCGCGAGGGCGCCTCGGTGTACATCGGCCTGGACGGGCAGCGTCACGTCTACTCGGGCGAGGACTTCCCGGTCTCGGCCGGGACCCTCGCCGAGGTGCACCGGATCACGGAGATCCTCGACGGCCTCGCCGCGGAGATCGGCCCGGAGGAACCGTGGGCGCACCCCAGGGCCCGCGAGCTGGACACGGTCAGCTTCCAGCACTGGCTCCGCGGCCAGTCCGCGGACGAGGAGGCCGTGAGCCTGGTCGGCCTGTTCATCGCCGGCGGCATGCTCACCAAGCCCGCCCACGCGTTCTCGGCGCTCCAGGCGGTCCTCATGGCGGCCTCGGCAGGCTCGTTCAGCAACCTCCTGGACGAGGACTTCATCCTGGACCGCCGCGTGGTGGGCGGCATGCAGTCCGTGAGCGAGGCGATGGCCGCCGAGCTGGGCGACGCCGTCGTGCTCGGCGCGCCCGTGCGCACGCTCGAGTGGGGTGAGGCTCTCGCTGGCATCGGCGGCGGGGTGCGGGTGACGGCCGACGGCGGCACGGCCGGCCGGGTCACGGTCACCGCGCGCCGGGCTGTCCTCGCCGTCCCGCCGAACCTGTACAGCCGGATCTCCTACGTGCCCGCGCTCCCGCGGCGCCAGCACCAGATGCACCAGCACCTCTCGATGGGCCTCGTGATCAAGGTCCACGCCGTGTATGCGACTCCGTTCTGGCGTGAGGAGGGGCTCTCGGGAACGTGCTTCGGGGCCGGCCAGCTCGTGCAGGAGGTCTACGACAACACCAATCACGGCGACGCCCGCGGCACGCTCGTCGGCTTCGTCTCGGACGAGAAGGCTGATGCCCTCTTCGCCCTCCCCGCCGAGGATCGGCGGGAGCGGATCCTGGCCTCGATCGCGGACCTGCTCGGGCCGCGGGCCCTCGCGCCCGAGGTCTACTACGAGTCCGACTGGGGCTCCGAGGAGTGGACCCGCGGCGCCTACGCGGCGAGCTTCGACCTCGGCGGCCTGCACCGCTACGGTGCCGACCAGCGGACCCCCGTCGGCCCGGTCCACTTCGCGTGCTCGGACCTCGCGGGCGAGGGCTTCCAGCACGTGGACGGCGCCCTGCGCATGGGGCGTCGTGCGGCCGAGGAGGTCCTGGGCGACCGCGCCCCGATCGCCTGACGCTGGCGTCCCCGGGCCTGAAGCTGGCGTGCCCGGGGGACCACGCAGGGGAGGCGGACGACGGCGGGTGCGTGCCCGGCGTCGTCCGTACCCGAGACGGTGGGAGGGAACCTTTTCGCGCCGGACGCGTCGTCCTTTTCAGACGGAGCCGTCCTCCTCAGCGCGAAGGTGAGGGATCCTGATGACCATGGCAACCGAGGCGCCGCGGACAGCAGCGCAGCACACGTGGTTCGCCGGCGAGGTGGCAGCGCTGCTGCCCAAGCTCTACGGCGCCGCAGTGAAGCTGTGCCGGGACCGCAGCGACGCCGAGGACCTCGTGGCCGAGGCGCTCACCCGTGCATGGGACCGGCTGGACACGCTCGCGGACCGGGCCACGTTCCGCGGCTGGCTGTTCACGATCCTCACGAACATCTACATCTCGCAGTACCGCAGCGCCCGGACCCGGCCCGAGACCGAGGCGATCGGCGCGGACGCCGAGGACTTCTCCCTCTTCGAACGCCTCCACCAGCCCATCCTGCTGTGGTGGGGCAACCCCGAGCAGGAGTTCTTCGACAGCCTCCTGCGGGAGGACCTCAAGGCCGCGATCGAGTCCCTGCCCGAGCCGTACCGGGCCGCCGTGGTGCTCGTGGACGTCCATGAGCTCTCCTACCGGGAGGTCGCGTCGGCGCTCGGCGTCCCGGTGGGCACCGTCCGCTCGCGGCTCTCCCGCGGCCGCGCGATGCTGCAGAGGAACCTGTGGCAGTACGCGCGGCCCGGCGGGGCGAGGGCTCCCGGTGCGGCCCAGCCGGACGACGGCGCGCACGGGCACCGTGCGGACCGCAGCGGCAGCGGGGCGCAGGGGGGCGACGGGGCGGGGGAGGCCAGCGGGGCGGGGGAGGCCAGCCGCGCGGGGGAGGCCAGCAGAGTGGGGGAGGCCAGCGGGATGCGAGGAGACGGAGGGGTGGAGCAATGAAGGCCACACAGATCACGAGCTGCGCCGAGGCCCTCCGCGTGCTCGCAGAGCACCTCGACCACGAGCTCAGCGAACAGGTCGACGCCGAGCTGCGCGCCCATCTGGACGAGTGCCGGAGCTGCTGCTCCCGTGCAGACTTCGAACGCGCCCTCAGGGAGCGCATCCGCGAGCTCGGCGACGAGCAGGTTCCGGGGGAGGTCGCGGACCGCGTGCACCGGCTTCTCGCGGGCTTCGCCGGGCCGCCGCCGCAGTAGCCGGCCGGGCCGCAGCTGCCGGCCCTTCCCCTCGGATCTCCCTTCGGCTCTCTTCCGGAAAGGCTCCTCCCATGGTCGTCATCAGCTCGGACCAGCGCGAGATCATCTTCGATGCGGTCGTCGCGATGTACACGTCCGTCGCCTCAACCCCCGCCCAGGGGTTCCACTTCCCCACCGGCCGGCCCGCCGCCGAGTACGTGGGCTACCCCGCGGACGCCCTCGACGCGCTGCCGGCCGCGGCGGTCGAGTCCTTCGCCGGAGTCGGCTACCCCTTCGCGGCCGCGGTCCTCAAGCCCGGCGACACCGTGCTCGACGTGGGCTCCGGCTCCGGCACGGACCTGCTCATCGCGGCACGGGCCGTGGGCCCCGCGGGGTTCGCATACGGCGTCGACATGACGGAGGCGATGCGCGAGAAGGCCACCGCCAACGCCCAGGCCGCCCACCGCGCCCCGGGCGCGCGCCTCGCGAGGGTGGAGGTGCGCGCGGGGAACGCCGAGCGCCTGCCGTTCGAGGACGCATCCGTGGACGTCGTGACGAGCAACGGCGTCATCAACCTGGTTCCCGCCAAGGCCGCCGCGATCGCCGAGATGCACCGCGTGCTCCGGCCCGGCGGATGGGTGCAGATCTCGGACATCGTGGTGGAGGACCTCCCCTCGGAGGCCTGCCGCGCCAAGCCGCGCCTGTGGGCCGAGTGCATCGTGGGCGCCACCACCCAGACCGACTACGCCGGGATGTTCACCGCCGCCGGATTCACCGGCGTCGAACTCCTCGCCGACCTCGACTACTTCGCCGCGAGCTCGAGCCACTCCACCCGCACCACGGCGGAGGGCTTCGGCGCGCACAGCATGACCCTGCGCGCGAGGAAGCCCCTCTAGCGCGGGCGCCTCGACGGCGCCCAGCACGACCCCCGGGGGACCCATCCACAGCACCACAGATCAGACACGAGGAGGACGCCATGTCCGCGCCAGCAGAGGCCGTTGAGCTCAACGGCGTCAACGTCACCCAGCTCACCGACACGGTCGGGGCCATCCAGGGCGACCCGAGCATCGCGCAGTTCCGCTTCCGCGCCCGCACCCGCTGGGAGGGCGGGGGGAAGAGCACCACCGAGATCCAGGGGTTCCACGGCGCCAACGCCGAGGACACCTCCCGCACCGAGCCGTTCGTCCTCACCGGCGACGAGCCGCCCGTGCTGCTCGGAGGCAACGCCGGCCCCAACGCCGTGGAGGCAGTCCTGCACGCGCTCACCTCGTGCCTCACGGTCGGGTTCGTGTACAACGCCGCGGCGAAGGGGATCGCCGTGCGGAGCCTGGACTTCGAGATCGAGGGAGAGCTGGACCTCCACGGGTTCCTCGGCCTGTCCGAGGACGTCCGCCCGGGCTACGACCGGATCCGGATCCGGTACCGCGTGGACGCCGACGCGTCCGATGACGAGATCGAGGAGCTCTGCCACTACGTGCAGCGCACGTCCCCGGTCCTGGACATCGTGCGCAACCCGGTCAAGGTCACCCTCGCCAGGGTGCACTAGGTCCCACTGCCACCCCTCCGCCCCGGTGCCACCCCTCCGCCCCGGAAATGCTGGGTTGAGCAGGGTGCGTCCCGTCCGCACCCTGCTCAACTCGACAATTCGCGTCAGGATGTGCGTCAGGGCGGGGATGTGCGCCAGAGGGTCGGTGCGCGGGGCGGGTCAGCGGAGTGCGCCCACCACGTGCCACGCGAGTCCGCGGTGCACCGTCACCGGGTCGAGGCCCTGCGCGCGCACGACGGCGGCCATCGCCTCGGGCGGGTGGACGAACGCCCGGAAGCTCTTCCCCGTGAGTCGTGCGAGGAGGTTGAACCCGCCGATCGCCGCGCGCGAGAAGGGGTGACGCGGCGGGTGGCTGAACACGATTGCGCGCCTCGCGTGCCCGGCAGCAGCGCCGAGGAGGCGCTCGTAGTCGGGGTAGCAGCACACCACGCGGTGGAGGACGACGACGTCGGCCGGCTCGACGTCGTCGGGCGCATCTGCGAGGTCCACGCCCAGGCGACGGTCCACCCGCCCGGCAACCCCGGCGCGCGCGATGAGCCGGGCCGCGTCCTCCTCGTAGCCGTCCGAGAGCTCGAGGTTCGTGGTGCGGGCCGCGCCGCGGGCGAGGAGTTCGAGCTGGATCTCGCCGGCCCCGCCGCCCACTTCGAGGACGGTCGCGCCCGCGAGGCCGCCCGGGATCCCCTCGAGGAAGCGCACGATCCGGCGGGCAGGGCCACTGAGCCCGTGGCGCTCGTAGCTGCGCGCCACGCTCCGTGAGAAGGCGGCTCCGAACACCGAGCGGTAGCGGTCGGGGTCGGAGTTGGCGGGGGAGGGTCCGCAGCAGCCGGGCATGCTGCCAGTATCCAGCACGGTCGGCCAGGCTTGGGCGCAGGCAAAAAGGCTTGGCCACAGCAAGAAGGCCCCGCATCCTCGGATCCGGGGCCTTCACGTGGTTGCGGGGGCAGGATTTGAACCTACGACCTCTGGGTTATGAGCCCAGCGAGCTACCGAACTGCTCCACCCCGCGGCGCTTGATCCACTTTACACGAGCGGCGCCCGCGGGGCCAATCGGCCGCTGCCACAGCCCCGGCGCCGGGCGCCTCGGCAGTGCGCACCGCCGGGCGCACTGCCGAGGCGCGCTACCGTGCGTGCCCGTGCAGAAGCCCGATTGGCCCCGCCGTGCACGGGTAAACAACTGCCCATGACGGAACAGCACAGGGAAGACACGCAGCGCAAGGCGCAGGCGGCGCCGCATCCCGAGGACCCGCGCAAGCCGGACCGCGTGCGGGACATCGAGAAGCCGTCCTGGAAGTACATCCTGCGCAAGACCGTGCGGGAGTTCAGCGACGACGACTGCCCGGACCTCGCCGCGGCCCTCACCTACTACGGCGTCCTCTCGCTCTTTCCCGCCCTCCTCGCCCTCGTCTCGCTCCTGGGGCTCTTCGGCCAGGCGGAGCGGACGGTCGCGGGCGTCATGGACATCGCGCAGGGGATCGCGCCGGCCGGCGCCACGGACACGATCCGTGGGCCGATCGAGGAGCTCGTGAAGAGCCCGGCCGCCGGGTTCGCCCTCATCGGCGGTATCCTCGGCGCCCTGTGGTCCGCGTCCGGGTACGTGGGGGCGTTCGGGCGTGCCATGAACCGCATCTACGAGGTGGACGAGGGGCGCGGCTTCGTGAAGCTGCGCGGGACGATGCTCGGTGTGACGGTCGGGGCGGTGCTGCTCGTGGCGCTCATTGCGGCGATGCTCGTGCTCAGCGGTCCGGTCGCCGAAGCGGTCGGCGGCGCGATCGGGCTGGGCAGCACGGCGCTCATGGTGTGGAACATCGTGAAGTGGCCGGTCGTGCTGGGGCTCGTGGTGCTCCTCATCGCGTCGCTGTACTACTTCACGCCGAACGTGCGCCAGCCCAAGTTCCGCTGGATGAGCACCGGGTCGGTCATCGCCATCGTGGTGCTGGCCGTCGCGACCCTCGGCTTCGGGTTCTACGTGGCCAACTTCTCCAACTACAACAAGACCTACGGCGCCCTGGGTGGCGTGATCATCCTGCTGCTGTGGCTCTGGCTGACGAACCTCTCGCTCCTGTTCGGCGCCGAGTTCGACGCCGAGACCGAGCGCGGCCGCGAGCTCCAGGCCGGGCTCCCGGCCGAGGAGACGATCCAGCTGCCCCCACGGGACACCACGAAGATCGACAAGAAGCGCGCCAAGGACGAGGAGGACGCGGCCCGTGCCCGCGACCTGCGCGAGCAGGCCGGCCCTGACGGAGATCGCGGCAGGGACGCAGGCTCCGGCAGGGATGCTTCCGGTCGGGATGGGCTCGGTGAGGGCTCCCGTCCGGATGCGTCGTCGCACGGGGCGGACCCGGTCGGCCGCGGTCGGCACACCTCCGGCGGTTAGGCGGCCCCGACGCACGACGGCGAGCCCAGGCACCCGGCCTGCGCTCGCCGTCGTGCGCCATCACCGTGGCGCGTGGACCGCGTCAGCCCAGGTGCTGGACCAGATCCGCCGCGATGCCGTTGTAGGTGCCCGGGGTGAGGGCGAGCAGGCGCGCCTCGGCCTCGGGGGAGAGGCCCAGTCCCGAGACGAACTCCTTCATGCGAGCCGCGTCCACGCGGTGCCCGCGGGTGAGGTCCTTGAGGCGCTCGTAGGGGTTGTCCATGCCCTCCACGCCCGCGATGGCCTCGGCACGCATGACCATCTGGATGGCCTCGGCGAGGACCTCCCAGTTCGTGTCGAGGTCCGCTGCGAGGACCTCCTCGGCCACGTCGAGGCGCTCGAGGCCCTTTGCCACGTTGGAGATCGCGAGGAGCGAGTGGCCGAAGGCGACGCCGATGTTGCGCTGGCTCGAGGAGTCGGTGAGGTCGCGCTGCCAGCGGGAGGTCACGAGCGTGGCGCCGAGCGTGTCGAGGAGGGCCGAGGAGATCTCGAGGTTCGCCTCGGCGTTCTCGAAGCGGATCGGGTTGACCTTGTGCGGCATGGTCGAGGAGCCCGTGGCGCCGGCGACGGGGATCTGGGCGAAGTAGCCAATGGAGATGTAGCTCCAGATGTCCGTGCACACGTTGTGCAGGATCCGGTTGAAGCGGGCCATGTCCGCGTACAGCTCGGCCTGCCAGTCGTGGCTCTCGATCTGGGTGGTGAGCGGGTTCCACGTCAGGCCCAGGCCCTCGACGAAGGACTTCGCGACCTGCTGCCAGTCCGCGCTCGGGACCGAGGCGTAGTGCGCGGCGTACGTGCCGGTGGCACCGTTGATCTTGCCGAGGAACTCGGTGCGCGCCACGCGGTCCAGCTGGCGGCCCAGACGGTGCGCGATGACCGCGAGCTCCTTGCCGAGCGTCGTCGGGGTGGCTGGCTGGCCGTGCGTGCGGGAGAGCATCGGCACGTCCTTGGTGGAGCGGGCCATCTCGGCGACCTGCGCGACGAGGGCGCGGGCGGCCGGCAGCCACACGTCCTCCACGGCGCCCTTGATGCCGAGCGCGTAGGAAAGGTTGTTGATGTCCTCGGACGTGCAGCCGAAGTGGACCATCGGGGTGAGGTGCTTGATGCCGAGGGCCTCGAGGCGGCGGCCGATGTAGTACTCGACGGCCTTGACGTCGTGGACCGTGACGGCCTCGATCTCGGCGAGCTCGGCGACCGATGCCGGGTCGAACTCCGTGACGATCTCCCGCAGGCCCTCCTCCTGCTCCGGCGTGAGCGGGCCGGCGCCGGGGAGCACGCTGTGGCGGGTCAGGTGGATGAGCCACTCGACCTCGACGGCGACCCGGTCCCGGTTGAGCGCCGCCTCGGACAGGTAGTCCACGAGGGGCGCGGTGGCGGCCTGGTAGCGGCCGTCGAGCGGCCCGAGGGCGATTCTGTTCTGTGCGGGCGCGCCCGCAGGCCCGCCGGCGGCGGCCAGGGACAGGCGTCCAGAGGGGGTGCGCGAAGGGGAGTCAGCCATGGCCTCCATTCTTCCACGAGCACCCGGGGCGCATACCCTGACGGCGCAGCGTGACGGCGGGGGCAGGGCGGGGTGACGGCGCGATGTGGCCGTGCGACGTGACCCGACTTGTCCTCCACAGAACCCGGCCCGGCGTGTTGTGCACATACGACGCCGGGCACGTGCCGCAGCGGTCGGCGCCCCCCTAGCGTCGTGGCCATGCCGGGCGAAGGGCGCGCGGCCGAGGGGGAGGGACCATGGAGGACAGCGCACCCGGTGGTGCGGGACGGGACCGGCGCGCGGATGAGGCTGGCGCCTTCGGGGCTGCTGCCTACGGGGCTGGCGCCGCCGGGCTGGGCGCCTATCAGACCGACGCCTTCGGGGCCGGTCCCGTGCGGGCGCCTTGCGGGCATGACCCGGGCGAACTCCGTGCCGCGGCGGCGGAGGTCGAGGCGGCCCGGGACGACCTCGAAAGGGCCCGCAGCGCGGTGCTGAGGGCCAAGGACGTGGAGTGGTCCGGACCGGCGGCGTCCGCCTTCAGGAGCTCTGCCATCGCCCTCTGGATCCAGCTCGGCCTGCTCGTCGGCGGGTTCGGCGGGCTCGTGCTGACGCTCTCGACGCTCCAGGCGGAGACCGCTGCCTGCCCCGGCTCTGCCGGAGCGGCCTCGGGGACCGCCGGGAGCGCGGCGCCGGCGCTGCCGCTGTTCCGCGAGCCGAGGCAGCCGCTCTTCCCGGCGAGGACCGGTCCGCCGGCACCCGTCGCCGCCCCGGCCCCGGCCTTCTCGTACCCACCGCGGGCGCCCCTTGCCACGCCCGGACCGGGTCAGGTGTGCCGGTGAGCCTCGACGGGAAGGACGAGGACTGGCGCCGGGAGCGCGACCCGGCCGGGTTCATCGTCACGGGCGGCGCGGCCTTCGCGGTCAACACCTCGGCCATGGCCGCTGCCGAGGGCGAGCTCGCGGCCGCGGCACGGGACCTCGAGTCCTCCCGGCAGCACCTCGAGTCCGCGCGGCGGTCCGTGGCGCGCGGCTCCTGCTCCGTCTCGCCGTCCGCTGCCCGCTTCGACCTCGTTGCATGGGGCGTTGCCCGCGGGGTGTCCGAAGCCCGCGGCGGGGCCGGCGCCCTGGCGCGGGAGACCTCCCTCGCGCGTGACGCCTACGCGGCCGAAGAGGCCCGCCGCGCCACCGAGACGGGCGGGCTGCAGTCCTCTGGCCTCTGGCTCGCCACAGGGATTCCCCCCTCGCTCGCCGTGCGATGGCCCGGCCTGTTCGAGGCCGTGAGCCTGGACCGCCCCGTGGGGGACGCAGCCCGGGTGGCGCGGGCCGTGGCAGGGTTCGGGCCCGTTGCAGGCTCTCCGGCGGACAGGATCAGCGTCGTGCGCCGGGACGTGCCGCCAGCCCCCTCGGACCCCTCGACGTTCTCCGCCGCTGCCCAGAGCCTCCGGCAGGCCCAGGGGACCGCGCCGCTCGAGGACGGCTCGAGGGTCCCGCCGTCGTCGGTCGTCGTGGACCGCATTCCGCGGCCGGACGGGACGACGGCGGTCGTGCTCACGGTGCCGGGCACCCAGGAGTGGGAGCTGGACGCCGCATCGGGGAACGTCTTCGACGCCGAGGGCAACGCTGATGCCCTCGCGGGCGCCGAGAGCCATGCCCGCCAGCTGATCGAGCGCGCCCTCGCAGACCAGCGGCTCCGGGACGGCGACACGGTGGTGGTCAACGCGCACAGCCAGGGCTCGCTGCACGTCTTCGGGCTGCTCGAGGACAGGGGATTCCGGGAGCGCTGGCCTGTGGCCGCGGTGACCGTCTTCGGCGGGGCGCCGCGGCAGTTCGACATCCCGGACGATGTCCAGGTGCTCAGCGTCTCCAACGTGGACGACGTCCTGCCGGCCATCTCCGCCGAGGTCGTCACGCCCCGCCCCAACGTCGTGGACGTCGTGACGCCGGCCCACCGGGATGCCGCGCGCGGGCTCGACCTGGGCGACGCCGGGGGCACGTGGGACCGCGTGGTCAACGGCCATTCGATCGACCGGTACGCGATCGACGCCCAGGCGCTGGACCGCTCCACGGACCCGTCCGTCCTCGCGTACGCGGGCGTGCTCGGAGCAGCCATGGGCGGCGCGGCGGTCGGAGCGGTCGGAGCCGCCGGAGGCGCCCCGTCCGGAGCCGGCGCACCTGGGGGTACGGCAGCCGGGGTGCCCGCCGCCTCATCGGAGGCCCGGGCAGCACGCGGGAGGGAGCGCATCATCTACACGGGGGCCGACACCGTGACCGGCGCCGCCGCCAGGAGGTGAGCCAGAGGCCCTACTTGCGCTTCACGCCGACCACGCCGCCAGCGAGGGCTGAGACTATCGCGATGATGATCGCCCCGAGCACGGCAGTCCAGAAGAAGGAGTCGATGGTGAGACGGACCGGTGTGTACGAGGACAGCCATGCCGTCAGCGCCAGCATGGCCGCGTTGATCACGAGGGCGAAGAGGCCGAGGGTCAGGCACGTGATCGGGAGCGAGAGGAGGCCCACGATCGGGCGGACGAGCGCGTTGACCAGACCGAAGATGAGGCCGATGAAGAGGTAGGCGAGCACGATCCCCACCGTCTCGCTGCCGCCCCCGGCGCCCGCGCCGCTCGCGGCGTCTGTGGTCGCGGCGGCGTTGATGTCCATGCCCGGGAGGATCCAGGCGGCCACCCAGAGGGCGAGGGCATTGACGAGGACCCGGAGCACGAACTGCTTCATGGCCCCATGCTCGCACAGAGGGCCGATGTCCCCGCCGACGCTAGGCTATGCACCATGACTTCACCGCTGAACCAGAACGACAGCGCCGACGCCGCTGCTGTCGTGCCCGGACCCGCGGGCGTTACCCCTCGCCCCGTCGTGGCCCGGCTCCCCAAGTACGCCGCCGGGCGGCCTCCCGCCCCCGTCGAGGGACTCGCGAGCTACAAGCTCTCCTCCAACGAGAACCCGCTGCCGCCGATCCCCGCCGTCATCGAGGCAATCGCCCGCGAGAGCGCCGTCAACCGCTACCCGGATCCCGTCTCCTCGCGGCTGCGCGCCGCGCTGGCGGACTTCCTCGGGGTCCCGGCCGAGGACATCGTCACCGGCGGCGGGAGCCTCGGCGCCCTCAATCAGCTCCTGGCCACGTTTGCGGGCCAGCAGGACGACGGCACGCAGGACGAGGTCGTCTACGCGTGGCGGTCCTTCGAGGCCTATCCGATCTCGATCGGCCTCGCGGGTGCCAAGAGCGTCCAGGTGCCCGTCACCGCCGACGGCCGCCACGACCTCGACGCGATGGCCGCCGCGGTCACCGAGCGGACCAAGGTGGTCCTCCTCTGCACGCCGAACAACCCGACCGGCCCGGCGCTCCGCCGCGAGGAGACGGAGCGCTTCATCCAGTCCGTGCCCAGCAGCGTTGTCGTCGTGATCGACGAGGCGTACCAGGAGTTCGTGCGGGATCCCGAGGCCGTGGACGGGATCGAGATGTACCGGCGCTACCCGAATGTCGTGGTCCTGCGCACCTTCTCGAAGGCGCACGGGCTGGCCGGGCTCCGCGTGGGCTACTCGGTCTCCCAGCCCGGGATCACCCAGCACCTGCGGGTCGCGGCCGTCCCGTTCGCCGTGTCCTCGATTGCCGAGTCCGCAGCGATCGCCTCGCTCGAGAACTACGGCGAGGTTGTAGGAAGGGTACAAAGCCTGGTCGACGAGCGGGACCGCGTGACGGCGGCCCTGCGGGAGCTCGGGTGGGACGTCCCGGACGCCCAGGGCAACTTCGTGTGGCTGGGCCTCGGCGAGGCGACGGCCGAGTTCGCGGCTCAGGCTGCGGCCAAGGCGCTCTCCGTGCGGGCCTTCGGCAACGAGGGGGTCCGGGTGAGCATCGGCGAGCCGGAGGCCAACAGCCGGTTCATCGAGCTGTGTGGGAACTTCACAAAGGTCCCGCAGGCTTCCTAGAAGTATCCGACTGCGCGGCGGCCCGGCACGACTCGGTAGAGTTGCTGCTGGGCCGCCGCTGTATACCGCGTCAGGAATGTATGCCTTAGAAGGAATATATCCGCGGCCGACCACCGCGCGGGCCCCCGGGCGGTGGAACGACGTCTTGCGAGGAGGCGGTATGGGAGTGGACCTTCCCACCACCGAATTCAGCGACATCCCCGATGAGCTGTGGCTCGAGCTCGAGGCCCACGCCCACGAGAACGCCGAGGGCCACCGCGCCCTCGTGCGGCTGCTCGACGAGGACGGCACGTTCGCCGCCGGGTCGAAGCTCGCCGAGGCCATCCGGGCGCTGGACCGGGACGAGCTCCTCGGGATGTACCGGGACATGGCGATGATCCGGCGCTTCGACACCGAGGCCACCGCCCTCCAGCGTCAGGGCCAGCTGGCCCTCTGGGTCCCGCTGCGCGGCCAGGAGGCCGCCCAGATCGGCTCGGGGCGCGCCACCCTTCCGCAGGACTACCTCTTCCCCACCTACCGCGAGCACGGGGTCGCGCTGACCCGCGGCGTCGAGCTCGGCGAGGTCATGCGCCTCTTCCGCGGCCTCTCCAACGGCGGCTGGGATCCGCGCGAGACCGGCTTCCACCTCTACACCCTCGTCCTCGCGGCCCAGACCCTCCACGCGGTGGGCTACGCGATGGGCATCCAGCGGGACGCCGCCCGGGCCCAGCAGGCAGGGCAGCCGGGGCAGGCCTCGGCGGCGCCGGAGCAGGATCCTGCCGCCGTGGTCGCGTACTTCGGCGACGGTGCGAGCTCCGAGGGCGACGTCCACGAGTCCATGGTCTTCGCGGCGAGCTTCAAGGCGCCGGTCGTCTTCTTCTGCCAGAACAACCAGTGGGCCATCTCGGTGCCCGCCGAGGTGCAGTCCCGGATCCCGCTGTTCAACCGGGCCAAGGGCTACGGGTTCCCGGGCGTGCGCGTGGACGGCAACGACGTGCTGGCCGTCTACGCCGTGACCCAGTGGGCACTCGAGCGCGCCCGCTCCGGCAAGGGCCCTGTCCTCATCGAGGCCTACACGTACCGGCAGGGCGCCCACACGACCGCGGACGACCCCACCAAGTACCGCCTCTCCGACGAGGAGAAGACCTGGCTCGCCCGGGACCCGCTCGAGCGGTTCGAGAAGTACCTCCGCGCCGAGGGCATCGCCGGCGAGGCGTTCTTCGACGATGTCGCCGCTGCCGGCGACGCGCTCGCCGCGAAGGCCCGCGCGGACATCCTCTCCTTCGAGGCGCCCACCATGGAGGACGCGTTTGCGCACGTGTACGCCGAGCCCCACCCGCTCGTCGCGGAGGAGCTCGCCTGGCACCGCCAGTACGAGGCCGGCTTCGCCGACGCCGACGCCGGTCCCGGCACCCCCGGCGCTGAGTCCCCTGCCGCCGCCACGAAGGAAGGCCGCTGATGCCCACGATGACCATCGCCAAGGCGATCAACGCCGGGCTCCGCGCCGCACTCGCGGGCGACGACACGGTCATGCTCATGGGCGAGGACATCGGGAGCCTCGGCGGCGTGTACCGCGTGACCGAAGGCCTCAAGGCCGAGTTCGGCGCCGAGCGCGTCATCGACAGCCCCCTCGCCGAGTCGGCGATCATCGGCACGAGCATCGGCCTGGGCCTCCGCGGCTACCGGCCCGTGGCGGAGATCCAGTTCGACGGCTTCGTGTTCCCCGGCTTCAACCAGATCACCACCCAGCTGGCCAAGATGCACGCGCGCAGCAACGGCCAGCTCACCGTTCCCGTGACCATCCGCATCCCGTACGGCGGCGGAATCGGCTCGGTGGAGCACCACTCGGAATCCCCCGAGGCGCTCTTCGCCCACACCGCCGGCCTGCGCATCCTCACCCCGTCCAACCCGCACGACGCGTACTGGATGACCCAGCAGGCGATCGCGAGCGGGGACCCCGTCATCGTCTTCGAGCCCAAGCGCCGCTACTGGCTCAAGGGCGAGGTGGACACCGAGGATCCCGGCACGAGCGCCGACCCGTTCCGCGCCCACGTGGTCCGGGAGGGAACGGACGCGACCGTGGTCGCGTACGGTCCCCTCGTCCCCGTGGCCCTCGCCGCCGCGGACGCAGCTGCCGAGGACGGGCGCAGCGTCGAGGTGATCGACCTGCGCTCGGTCTCGCCGATCGACTTCGACACCGTGATCGCCTCCGCCACGAAGACCGGCCGCCTCGTCGTGGCCCATGAGGCCCCGACCTTCGGCGGGATCGGCGGCGAGATCGCCTCGCGCGTCTCGGAGCGCGCGTTCCTCTCCCTCGAGGCGCCCGTCATCCGGGTCGGCGGCTTCCACATGCCCTATCCCGTGGCGAAGGTCGAGGAGCACTACCTGCCGGACATCGACCGCATCCTCGAAGCCCTCGACCGCTCCTTCGCGTACTAGGAGAACCCGTGACGCAGCAGATCTTCACCCTTCCGGACGTCGGCGAGGGGCTGACCGAGGCCGAGATCGTCTCCTGGAAGGTCAAGCCCGGCGACACGGTCGCGATCAACGACATCATCTGCGAGATCGAGACCGCGAAGAGCCTCGTCGAGCTCCCCAGCCCCTACGCGGGCACGGTCCTCGAGCTCCTCGCGCCCGAGCATCAGACCATCCCCGTGGGCACCCCGATCATCGCGGTCGGCGAGGGTGCTGCGGGCTCCGTCCCGGGCGGCACGGCGCCCGGCGGTTCGGCGGGCGACGTCGTTGCCTCCTCCGGAGGCTCCGCTGGCGGCGAGGTCCCGCCCAAGGATGCCCACCGATCCCCGGACCGCGCCGCCAGCTCCGCCTCCTCTGTGGGCATGTCGCCTTCTGGCGGGGCTGGCTCGGGCGTCGAGTCTCCCGTTCCGGTCATGAACGAACCCGGGATCGAGAGCGGTCCCCTCGTGGGATCGGGGCCGAAGGCCGACGCCGTGAAGCGCCGCCCCCGCAAGCCGAGCCCGACGACAACGGCGCCGTCGGCACCAGCGCAACCGCAGGCACCCACGAGCGGCGCAGCCGACGAGGGGGGCGCGGTGTGGCGGGCGTCGCGAAGCGGGCACGCCCCCCTCGTCGGCGGAGCCGCCGCTGAGGCGACGGCAACCGCCCAGGCGCCGAACGCCGTCGTCGGCCTCATCTCGCGCGTCCTGGCCAAGCCGCCGGTGCGGCGGATCGCCAAGGAGCTCGGGATCAACCTCGCGGACGTGCCGGCCACCGGCGCCCGGGGCGAGGTGACGCGGGCCGACCTCGAGTCGTACCAGGCGCAGCGCGATCGCGAGCAGGACGCCGCGCCGACCTTCTGGACGCACGGGACCCCGCAGGACAGGCGGGTCGAGGTGATCCCGGTGCGCGGCGTGCGCAAGGCGACCGCGAAGGCCATGGTGGACTCGGCGTTCGCCGCACCGCACGTGAGCATCTTCGTGGACGTGGACGCGTCCCGGACCATGGAGTTCGTCCAGCGGCTCAAGAAGTCCCGCGACTTCGAGGGCATCAAGGTCTCGCCGCTGCTGATCCTCGCCAAGGCGGTCATCTGGGCCGCCGCGCGGAACCCGAGCGTGAACTCGCAGTGGGTCTCGACGCCGGGCGGGGACGAGATCCACGTCAAGCACTTCATGAACCTGGGCATCGCCGCCGCGACCCCGCGGGGGCTGCTCGTGCCGAACATCAAGGACGCGCAGGACCTCTCGCTCAAGGAGCTCGCGATCGCGCTCAACGACCTCGCGACGACCGCGCGGGCGGGCAGGACCAAGCCGGCCGACATGCAGGACGGCACGCTCACCATCACGAACATCGGTGCGCTCGGCATCGACATCGGCACGCCGATCATCAACCCGGGCGAGGTCGCGATCGTGGCGTTCGGCACGATCAAGCAGAAGCCGTGGGTCGTCTCGGGCGAGGTCATCCCGCGCTGGATCACGACCCTCGGCGGGTCTTTCGACCACCGCGTGGTCGACGGCGACCTGTCCGCGCGCTTCATGGCGGACGTCGCGGCGATCATGGAGGAGCCGGCACTCCTGCTCGACTGAGGAGCGCCGGCCCCGGGGCTGCCCCTGGACTGCTCTGGGGCTGCCGGGCTGCCCCGGGACTAGGCCTTCTGCTTCGCGGCGCGCTTGGCTGCCTGCTTCGTTGCGCGCACTTCGAGGAGCGAGTCGGCATCGACGATGTCGGCCACCGAGCGCCTGCACCCCTCCTCGCCGTAGGGTCCGGCCACCTCGCGCCAGCCCGCGCCGTCGAACCCGGCCTGCTTGCCGAGGAGCGCCAGGAAGATGCGGGCCTTCTGCTCGCCGAAGCCCGGCAGCGACTGGAGGCGGCGGAGCACCTCGGCGCCGTCCGGGTTGCCGCGCGTCCAGATCGCGGCGGCGTCGCCGTCCCACTCGTCGGCGACGATCGCGGCGAGCTGCTGGATTCGCTTGGCCATCGAGCCCGGGAAGCGGTGGACTGCCGGCTTCTCGGCGACCGCGGCCTGGAACGCGTCGGGGTCCATCGCGGCGATCGCGGCAGGATCGAGGGCCCCGAGCCTGTCGCGGAGCTTGGCCGGCCCCGCGAACGCGGTCTCCATGGGCACCTGCTGGTCCAGCAGCATGCCCGTCAGGAGGGCGAAGTCGTCCTCGGAGAGGAAGCGGTCTGCGGCGTCATCGCCGGTGAGGTGCAGGTCGCGGGTCATGCACCTACCTTCGCACGGGCAGTCCTGCGCGCACAGGCCGGCGCCGCCACCACACTGGAGGGCGCGCACGGCGCGGTTCATGCCAGCGGGCGCGCACGGGCCGGTCCTGTGCGCAGCGGCTGCCCCTGCCACACTGGAGGGCGTGCAGACTCTCGACGACGTGGCGCCTTCCCCTGCATCCCAGCCGGCCCGCACCGGCCGCACCGCGGCTGCCCGCGTCCTGAGCGAGGTCTTCCAGCCGCCCTTCACCACGGCCGCGCTGCTCGCCCTGAGCCCGGCCGGCAGCCCGGGATGGCCGGGGACGTGGTGGTACGGCCTCGTGGCGGTGGCCTTCACGTGCGTGCTGCCGTTCGGGATCCTGCTCGCCCTCGTCAGGGCCGGTCGCGTGGTGGACCACCACGTGAGCGAGAGGTCGCAGCGCGCCCCGGTCCTCGCCATGGCCCTCGTGTGCGTGCTCGTGGGCCTCGGCACGCTCGCCCTCGCCGGCGCGCCCGCCTCGACTCTCGCGATGACGACGGCGACCGTCGCCGGAATCGCGCTGCTCGCCATCGTGAGCCTGTGGTGGAAGCTCAGCGGCCACGCCTCGGCGGTCGCGGCGGCAGCGCTGGGGACAGTGCTCCTGCTCGGCCCGGCGTGGTGGCCCGTACTCGTCGTGGTGCCGGCCGTGGGCTGGGCGCGCGTGATGCTGGGGGCGCACACCGTAGGCCAGGTGCTCGCCGGATTCGTGGTCGGGCCCGCGGTGATCGTGGGCCTGTGGTGGGCGCTGCTCTCCCTCGCAGGACAGTGACAAGTACCCGTTGCGTATCAATGGAGCCCGAATAGATATTTCCCTGACCTAATCCTCCGTCCTACGCTGGAACCGGCCCGGCGCACGACCGCGGCCCGGGCACTCGGCGTGGAGGACGGCAATGGAGACGAGGCATCTGCGCTACTTCGTCGCGGTGGCGGAGGAGAAGCACTTCGGCCGCGCCGCGCAGCGGCTTCACATGGCCCAGCCGCCCCTCTCCCAGCAGATCAAACAGCTAGAGGAGCTACTCGGCACGCCCCTGCTGGAGCGCACCACCCGCCGCGTGGAGCTCACGCCCGCGGGGGAGCTCCTGCTCGAGCGCGGGCGCCGCATCCTCGCGGACCTCGACGAGCTTGCCGCGGACGTGGCCCAGATCGGCGCCGGCGCCACGGGCGTCCTGCGCCTGGGGCTCTCCGGCACGGCCACGTACCGCCTGCTCCCGCAGCTCGTGCAGCGGGCGCGCCGCGAGCTGCCCGGCCTGCGCCTGACCGTGCGCGGTGAGCTGCTCACGCCCCGCATGGTCTCCGAGCTCGAGGAGGGCACGCTCGACGTCGCGATCCTCCGCCCGCCGGTGCACTCGCCGGAGATCGGGCTCGCCTACCTCGAGCAGGACCTCCTCGTCGCGGCGCTCCCCGAGGCGTCCCCGTGGGCCGGGCAGGACGAGCTCGACCTCGCCGACCTCGCGGGCGAGCCCTTCGTGGGGTTCCCTGCCCAGTCGGTCGTGACCAGGACGCTGCACGAGGCGTGCCGCCGGGCCGGCTTCATCCCGCGGGTGGTCCAGGAGGCCGCCGAGACCTCGACCCTGCTCTCGCTCGTCGCCGCCGGCACCGGGATAGCCCTCGTGCCCATGACCTCCCAGACCTTCACGTTCCAGGGGATCGTGTTCCGTCCCGTCCGCGATGCCCCGGCCGTGGACCTCGCCGTCGCGTGGCGGCTCGGGACCGAGACCCCGCTCGTCCGGCGCTTCCTGGGGCTCTTCGACACCGTGAGCACCCCGGCGCTGGGCGCGGGAGGCACTGGGCGGCCCACGCCGTCGTCCGTCCCGCCCGCCATCGCCAAGCCCGCCTGAGCCCCGCCGAGCCGACTCCCGCCGAGCCGGACCTGCCCGCTGCCCCGCCAGCCCTGCTGTGCATCCCGGCCGACCCCGAGGAACCCATGAAGATCGAGCGCATCGAAGCGATCCCCTACGCCATCCCGTACACGCACCCGCTCAGGTTCGCGAGCGGCGAGGTGCACACCGCGAGCCACGTGCTCATCAGGGTCCACACCGACGACGGTCTCGTGGGCACCGCGGACACGCCGCCCCGGCCGTACACGTACGGCGAGACGCAGAAGTCCATCATCACCGTGGTCGACGAGATCTTCGCGCCCCAGCTGGCCGGCCTCGACCCGTTCGACCGCGAGAAGGCGCAGCGCGTCATGGCGCGCACCGTGCACAACGACACTGCGAAGGGCGCGGTGGACATTGCGCTCTGGGACCTCATCGGGCAGGCCGTGGGCACACCGGTGCACAAGCTCCTCGGCGGGTACACGGACTCGATGCGCGTCTCCCACATGCTCGGCTTCCGCCCCGCGGCGGAGCTCCTCGAGGAGGCGCAGCGCTTCCGCGAGCAGTACGGGGTGACCACGTTCAAGCTCAAGACCGGCCGGCGGCCGCTCGACCTGGACGTCGAGGCCGTGCGGGTCCTCCGCGAGGGGCTGGGCGACGACGTGGAGATCTACCTCGACGCCAACCGGGGCTGGACCGCGAACGAGGCGATGGAGGTCCTCCGGCGCACCGACGGGCTCGGCCTGACCGCGCTCGAGGAGCCGTGCGACGCGTCCGAGGCCATGAGCCGGCGGCGCCTCGTGGAGCACTCGTCCATCCCGATCGTGGGCGACGAGTCCGTCCCGACGCCGGGCGACGTCTCCCGCGAGCTGCTCTCGGGCGGCTGCAACGCCGTCTGCATCAAGACCGCCCGCAGCGGCTTCACGCAGGCTACCGAGATCCTCGGGCTGTGCACGGGCCTGGGGGTCGACGTGACGATGGGCAACCAGATCGACACCCAGATCGGCTCCCTCGCGACCGTCACGTTCGGAGCAGCGCACGAGGCGAGCCAGCGCCGCGCCGGGGAGCTCTCGAACTTCCTCGACATGTCCGACGACCTCCTCGCCGAGCCCCTCGAGATCATCTCCGGGCGCATCCACGTCCGCGACGTCCCCGGTGTGGGGATCGCGATCGACGAGGAGAAGCTCGCCCGGTACCGCCAGGACTAGCCCGCAGCCCCGGACCCCCGAACCGAAGCCTGAGGAGGCCGCCATGATGTTCCTCGCCCGCATGGACGTCGAGTTCCCGCCCCACCTGACCCCCGAGCAGATCGCCGACTTCCAGGCCCGCGAGAAGGAGTACTCCGGCTCGCTCCAGCGCTCGGGGGAGATGGCCGGGATCTGGCGGATCGTCGGCGAGTACGCCAACCACTCGCTGTTCGACGTCGAGTCCAACGACGAGCTCCACGCGATCCTCAGCGGCTTCCCGATGTACCCGTACCTGAAGATCAGGATCACCCCGCTCGCGCGGCATCCGAACTCGATCCGGTGACGGCGCGCGCCCGCCCACGGCGCCGACCCTCCGCCCCGCTCTCCCTCCCGCTGGGCGGAAGGAGCATCTGTCCCCGCGGACCGCGCGGGGACTACGGTGGACGTATCCAGTGATCTGGACCACATTCTCTTCGAGCAGTCCCGAGAGGCGACGACGGCGTCGCCCTCGGCCGGAAAGGACTCGGCATGCTTCCCTTCCTTGCCTTCATGACCGTCTCGGCCGCTGACAGCGGTTCGGAGGTCCCCTCCGGCGGCGATGCGGACCGTCTCCACGCGGCGGTGGTCCGCCAGCACGAGCACGGACTCGAAGCCGCCGCCTGGGCGGGCTGGTGGTGCACGGGCTGCTCCTGACGCGGGGCCGGGCGCATCCGAGACAGCAATGGGCGAGACTGAATCGCCCGCGCCTTGAGGTTCTCGACCGACAGGATCGGTTACCGCGCGGGTTGAGCCCCTTGGCTTGTCCGAGACGGCGCGATGGACTCGGGAGGGGGCGTGGGGTCGCTTCGACGGGCGGGGCTCAAGCGGAAGAAGACACTGAGGCGCCCGGCCCGCAGCCTCCATGTCAGATAGCAGCCCTAGAATCCAAGCAACGGAGTGCACCCTGGCACCCGGTCGGCTAGCTACTGGGGAAATGGGTTTTCTCGTCGACGGCCGGGCAGCGGTCGACCTCGGTACCGTCCACGGCCAGAGTCCCTGACCACCCGAAGGTATCTCCAAGGCCTGCGAGCTTGGACAGCGGGTATCGAGTGCTGACCTGCTTGTCGGCGGCCACGGCTCCGTTGGTGATGTTTTCCTGTTTGGACGTCGTGAGGTTGTACACGAAGTTGGCGATTTCCCGGCCGTTCTGGAACTTAGCACCGATTTGGTAACCAATTTCTCCGCCCGGGCTCCAAGCGGTCACGGAGTACAGGACGGTCCCAGTAGTGGGAACGTTGGCCGTGGTGGTGAAAGTCATGAACATGAGGCTGCCGTCGCTCAGGAGCCGCACCTGGTCAAGGTCGACCGTCTTGGATTTTGAGTCCCCGGCGGCGTCCTTGCAGATTGATTCTCCGATATTGGCCTTGACCGTAGCCGTTGCTGACGTGGTGCCCGGTGCTGTAGCCGGTGCCGGGCTGGTTTGAGTCTGTCCCTGCTTTGTGTCCACGGAGTTCCCGCAACCCGTCAATGCCAATGCGGCAACGGCCAATATCCCCCAGATTTTCCCCATGGGCCTTATTTAACCATGAGCTATTGGACGGGGCGAAGCATTCGGCTTGAGCCGCGTGGCCGGTCGACATTATTGTGGGCACATTCATAGTGAGAGTGGAGCTGAACGATCGTGATTCAGCTAGAACCAGTCACGAGTATTGGCCTACCGACGCTGCGGCCAAGAAGGCCTCCCGGTCTTCCCTAGGCCTCGAGCGGCTCAACGGGAAGGGTGTTTCCGTCGGGTCTCAGCCACTGCTGGGGAGGACAGGACGATCTCCTACTGTACGCACCACAGCGCCAAGAGACTTCAGTCGCAGCCCGCTCGTCATCGGCAACTCCCGAAGGGAGTAGCGACTCTTGTCCTCAATCGCGATAGCCACGAAGGGCGATACCAGGAAGTCCAGCACTCCCTGAAGTTCCTCCGGGCTCGGCCTTGGATGGATCTGATCGCGAAGATCGCGGTAGATGCTTATCAAGTCCAGTGCCGAGCCGAGGAGCGGGTCGTTCTCTTCCGCTTCTCGGGCGAGAGACTGGACCACGAGCTTGATCAGCTGGTTCCGTCGGTCCAGTTCTGACCACCTTTGTTCGAGTGCATCCCAGCCGTCGGGCACCTCGAAGAGCCTTACGAGTTCCTGTGGTGAAAGCGGAGTAATCGCCTGCCTCTGCAGCAATGTTACGAGGCGTTCAACCGGCAGCAGGACGACTCGTTCCTCTATTGCCCACTGTTGGAGGCGACCATCTGGAAATGCGGGCCCTACCACCGCAGCGTACTTGGCCGCGTTCTTCGCACGGTGCTCGCGGAGCGCTTGGAAGCTGATCGACTTCTCGCCCACGCCCCCGGATGCGGACGACTTGGCATCGACGATGGCCTTGCCATGAAAGAACGACCCGTAACCGACCTCCACAAGGACATCGGTATCCCCCGATCCGCCAATGTGCTCGGCAGTGAGCCCGAGCTGGGAGAAGGCTTCCTTCACGGCTTGTTCGAAACGATGTGGGGCTGCCGAGTCGACTGAGGCAGTACGCAGCTCATCCGAGAGAGCGGCCAGCTGGTCGAGTTCGTTGCCCGCTGACGAGACTTCAAGGTCTTGCACCAGCAGGTCGTGCTCACGCTTCCTCTTCGGAGCTGCCAGTGGCAGCTCTCGCGTCAGCAGCTTCCCGGTGGGCGATGCGATGTATTGCGCGTACCCGGTCTCTTGAAGCAGGCCAGCACCACGAAGAATCTGCATCGTCCTGGCAGTGGACTGCGGATTCGACCCTTCAAGTGCGTACTCGGTCATGGCGAATTTGTGTAGATCCGCAGCCCGATTGAAATCGTCAACGTGCGCCAGCAGTTCGCCCACGAATCGGATGTTGGCGTGCAGGATTCGTACCAGATCCAGGTCTTCATTGCTCTCCAGCCACTCTCTGGCGGCATCTGAAGCCGTGAGCTTGTTTCGTCCTGCTGGCTGGTAGAGGCCTATGGCTCGAAGGGTGCTGAGAGCCGATCGTGAAGAGCTTGGCTTAAGGGCGAAGTGCTCTCGACAAGTCGCCTCAAAATCGTCGACTGTGACTTCGGGAACTGCTAGCGAGGTCAAGAATCGGAGAGTGTCCAGAAGCGAGTCTGACCCGCGGCTGGGCACGTACGAAACGCCCTGCTTGCGGGCCTGGTGCTGGGTCTCGTCCGCGGCCAGAGCATCCAGCAATCCTTGAACTACGGGGCCAGCGGCAGTTAGTTCAGCGGGTGCAGTGGCGCTGTCATCTGAGGGCCAAAGAGTGTTTGGATCCTGGACCGCGAGTTGTTCGAGGAGTCTCTGTCCCTCTGCGGTCAGGCTGAAGCTGTTGGTGCGGTCGTAGACTTCCTGAACCAATCTGAGGTTGCTGAGCCACTTCACCCGCCGACGTACCGGGTCGAGTCCCTGCCACCCCAGTCGGAAATGCTCATTGGCGGACGTGTGAAGTTCCCGGATTGTCCGCGGGCCCGCAGCGAGATCGTGCATGAGCTCACCTATGTACCTGACGTGCCTGTGAAAGACCATCGCCAGGATGGTGTCGGCATCCTCGGACCGGAGCCAAGCTAATGCGTACTGTGTTGGCTGAATGCCCAGTCCGCCAGCGCGCTCCAACAGCCCCGAGGGGGCGAGTTGGTTCGCATACCAGGCCAGACTCTGCGGCTTGCCTCCGCCTTCACCTGGGACAAGGGTCTGGGGGTCGTTGTAGGACCCGGGCTGGAGGACGTGAAGAGCTGAGCGGAGGGTTTCAACCCACCGTTCACCGGAGCCAGGCATTGTGGGCATCGCTCCCGCACGCAAGGCCCAGGCCAGAGGCTGCATTTCTGGCGTTTCCAAGGTCGTTTCGTCCGTGAGGGGCATTCCTGACTAATATCACGTGCCGCTCAGGGCACGCGGCCGCCGCCTGATGGCGGGCTGCACCGGAAACGGCCGTTACCGGCGCGTTCACCACAACGCGCCCGGCAACTGGCGCCAGATGTTCTACGCGCTCGCCGGCGCCATGGCGCTCAACCCCCGTCCGGGGCCCCACGGGACCGTGCTGCCCAAGCGACTACGCGATGGCGTACCGCATGTTCATGTCCGTCGGCTATCCGCGTGTCAAGGAGATCGTCGAGCAGGACGTCGCCTCCGGCGTCATCTACCTCAACTTAAGCGCACTGCGCTTCAACACCCCCGAGATCCGCCCGTACCTGGACACAAGTACATCCGCGGCTCGGAAAGCGCGCAGGCCGTAGACCGGGTGAAGCTCGTGATGCTCCTGTGGGACGCGATCGGCAGCCAGTTCGGCGGCGGGCACGAGCTCTACGAGGGCAACTACGCGGGCAACCACGAGGCGTGATGCTCGAGACCCTCGTGGTGGTCGAGGCCAAGGGAACGGTCGCTCGATGAATGTCATCGTCGAAGCGTTCATGGTCGAATACGATTTCGACGGCCGGACCGTGCCAGACCTCATCAACAACGGCGTGAGCGTCTTCCTCAAGAACCACGGCAGCTGGCGCGGTACATCGAAGGCACCCACGCCGCGACCGGGGCGCAGGCCACCGGGCCCCGGCGTCAGGGCGGAATCGCCAGGGCACGCTCAGGGCTAGAGCGCCGTCACCAGAGCCGGGGTCCCTGCAGGAGCAGCTCGCGCCGTACCTCCTCCCGCCGCCGTTCCAGCTCGGCGTCCCCCTCTGCGGTGCGGTGGGCGTCACCTCGGAGGGCGCGCACGACGCCGGCCCGTGCGTTCGCCAGGACGCTCCCGTTCCCCAGGATCCCGGCATCGCGGGCATACGCCTCGCCGGAGGCCTCTGCCGTCCCCGCCCCTGCCGCCGCGGCCAGCTGCGCCGCGACGACATCGTCGATGGTGCGGTCCACGGCCTCCTCGAGCTCATCCGCCTCCGCGGCGGTGAGGCGCAGCCCCGGCACGACGAGCACGGGGGCGGGTGACGGCGTCGTCCGCCCTGCCGCACCCGCCGTCAGCTCCGCCCCGACGCCGCGCTCGCCGGCGTCCCGGACCGCCTGCCCTGCCACCACTGCTGCCGATGATGCCGCCACTGCCGGCCCCTTCCTGGGATGGACCCCCCAACCCACGTCCCTCAACCTAGCCGCGGCGGCCGGGTGCCATCTCGCCGCGCCATTGCGCCTGTGGACAACTCCGTGGTCCATGCCGATCCCTCCTCGCTCGCCTGCCTTCCCTCCCACTGTCCCGCGCGATGCGGACAGGAACGGTCCGCATGGGCGGGCATCATGGACGCATGGGCGATACCACGCAGCGGGTGCTGAGCCTGCTCAGCCTCCTCCAGTCGCGCCCGGTCTGGACGGGGCCCGAGCTCGCGGAACGGCTCGGGGTCACGACGCGCAGCATCCGCCGCGACGTCGAGCGGCTCCGCGACCTCGGCTACCCGGTCCGCGCGGCCCACGGCGCCGGCGGCGGGTACCAGCTGGGCGCGGGCATGGCGCTGCCGCCGCTGCTGCTCGACGACGAGGAGGCGGTGGCGGTCGCGGTGAGCCTGCGCCTCGCGGCCGGCGGCTCGGTTGCGGGGCTCGGGGAGGCGGCGGTCCGGTCCCTCGCGAAGCTCGACCAGGTCCTGCCCGCCCGGCTTCGGGCCGAGGTGAAGGGCGTGATCGACGCGACCGTGAGCCTCGACGGCCCGGTCGCCCCCGTTGACGCGGACGTCCTCGTCGCCCTGGCCCGCGCGATCCGCACCCCCGAACGGGCCTCGTTCGACTACACGAAGCCGGACGGCGCGCGCTCGGAGCGCAGGGTCGAGCCGTACCGCCTCGTGGCGGCGGGCCAGCGTTGGTACCTCATGGCCTGGGACCTGGACCGCGAGGACTGGCGGACCTTCCGGCTGGACCGGATGGCCGCGGCGCGCGGCACGGGCTGGCGGTTCGCGCCGCGGGAGGCGCCCGACGCCGTCGCGTACGTCCACGCGTCCATCACCCAGGCGCCGTACCAGTTCACGGCGAGGGTGCGCGTGCACGCGGCGGCTCACGAGGTGGCCGCGCGCGTGCCCCCGTCGATGGCGGTCGTGGAGCCCGAGGGCGAGGCCACTCTCCTCACGGCCGGCGCCGACGATCTCGACTACATCGCCTACCATGTGGCGCGGCTCGGCTGGCCGTTCACGGTGGTCGACCCGCCCGAGCTCCGGGCGGCCGTGCAGGAGATGGGCGAGCGGCTCTCGGCGGCAGCGCGCGGATAGCGCACTGCCGGGGGGACTGCCCCGCCTCTGGGAAGGCGGTGTGCGGTGGACGCCGCGGACGGCGTGTCAGGTGCGGGCCGGCCTGCCGTCCCGGGCGTCCGCGCTGCCTGCGCGGGAGCGCCCCTCGTGGACGTGGAGGTCGTCTCCGGGATCCTCCTGGAGCCATTCGAGCATGTGCTCGTGGACCAGGTCTCGCCGCTTCACGGTCGCTGTCCTTCCGCCGGGCCGGCCGGGTGGCCGGCTGTGCATGGGTCTAACCTTTCCCCGCCGGGGAGGGTTCAACCCGGGACCGGGACCTGGCAGGGCACGCCACGGGGGGCCGGGTCCGAATGCCGAACCCCTGTGCGTCAGACCCGTGCCTCAGGCCAGCGCGAGGCCCGCGACTGCGACGACCTCTGGACGGCCCGGCCCGGGACCGGGCGCCATGTCGACGAGTGCGAGCTGTCCGAGCGCGAGCCCCTGTCCCGGCACGGCACGGCCGCGGTTGGTCGCGGTCACGTGCGGGCTGAACCCCGCCCCGGCGAAGTGCGGGTTCTCGTATCCGAACCGCCCGGCGAACTCGGCCGCGAGCCGCTTGGAGAGCCATGCGTGCAGCTCCCTGAGGCCCTGATGCGGCTCGATCAGCGTCACCGGGGTGTCGTGCCGCGCCCCGAACAGCGCCTCCGCCCCGGCAGTGCAGGCCAGCGCCGGATGGTCCCGGGCCGCATCGCCGAGCACGTGCGCGAGGACGGACGTGCCCGCCGTCGTGCGGAACACCGGCGCCACGGTGACGTGCAGCGGCCAGTCGCGCACGGAGTACCGCTCGCCCACGGCCATGGGCGCGAGCGGGAGGACGATGGCGAAGCGGCGCACCCTGCGATCCTAGCCAGCCCGCGGCCTCAGCCAGGCGCGGTCCCATCTGGACCCCGGTCTCAGTAGGCTGTGCCCATGACGAGCTCAGAGGCCCGGCAACTCCGCGTCGCGATCCACGGCGAACCCCTGCCCTACCTCACGGGCGCGGTCGAAGCGGGAGGAGGTCTCGTCGTCGGCCTCCACGAGGAGCCCGAGGCACTCGTCCTGGACCACGCCAACGACCGTGCCGAGCTGAGCGGCGTGCTCGACACGACGCCGTCCGTGCGCTGGGTGCAGCTGCCCGCAGCGGGCATCGAGGCGTATGCCGATGCGCTCGCGGGGCACCCGGACAAGGTATGGACGAGCGCGAAGGGCGCGTACGCGAAGCCCGTCGCCGAGCACGCGCTCGCCCTCACGCTCGCGCTCCTGCGCGAGCTGCCCACCCGCGTGCGCGCCCGCTCGTGGGCCCCCGGCACGGGGACATCGCTGCACGGGCTGCGCGCGGTCGTGGTCGGTGCGGGCGGGGTGGGCCTCGAGATCGTGCGGCTGCTGCGGGTGTTCGACGTCGAGGTCGACGTGGTGCGCAGGACCTCCGCGCCTGTCCCCGGCGCGCGGAGCACGACGACGGCCGCCGGGCTCGGCGCGCTCCTTCCCGAGGCGGATGTCGTGGTGCTCGCGGCCGCGCTCACGCCGGGGACGTCCAAACTCATCGGCACGGCCGAGCTGGCCGCGATGAAGCGGAGCGCGGTTCTCGTGAACATCGCCCGGGGCGGCCTCGTGGACACCGACGCAGTCACCGCGGCCCTCGCCGAGGGGCGCATCGCGGGCGCCGGGCTGGACGTGACCGACCCCGAGCCGCTGCCGGACGGCCACCCCCTGTGGGACGAGCCCCGCGTCATCATCACACCGCACGCCGCCGACACGATCGACATGATCCGGCCGCTCCTGGGCGACCGCGTCACCGCCAACGTGCGCCGGTTCGCACGGGGCGAGGAGCTCGAGGGGCTCGTGGACGCTGCTGCCGGATACTGAGCCCGGCTCAGGCGCGCCGGCGGGGCTTACCGGGTCCCGGATCAAGCGGACGGTTGACGCCGGCGGCCCGCAGGCTTGGGAGGATGGTGGGGTGACGAAGCACGAGAACCCGAGCCATACCGCAGATCCCACCCCCGGGGCGCCCGCCCAGACGGCATACGGGGCACCCACCCGGGGCATGACCCCGCGTTCCCTGTACCGGGCGCTCGCGCTCGCGGAGATGGCCACGTGGACCCTGCTCATCCTCGGGATGGTGCTCAAGTACGCCGTCAAGGTGGGCGACTGGCCTGTCCAGGCGGCCGGCATGGCCCACGGGACCGTGTTCGTCTCCTACGCCGTGACGGCCGCGCTCGTCGGGGTGAACCAGCACTGGCCCGTGGCGCGCATCGCCGCCGCGGTGGCCAGCGCCATCGTGCCCTACGCGACCTACCCGTTCGACCGGTGGCTCGAGCGGCGCGGCCACCTCGAGGGCGGCTGGCGGCGCGAGAAGACCGAGGACCCGCGCGACAACACCTGGGTCAGCGCCGTGCTGCGCGCGGTCCTCACCCACCCGGTGCTGCTCGGCCTCGGGCTGGCCGTGCTCGTCGCCGCCATCGTCTCCACGCTGCTCTTCCTCGGGCCGCCCACCCAGTGGGGTGAGCGGGCGTAGCGTGCCGCCTTTTAGGGTCCGCGGTCCCCAACTGCACAACTCAGGGCGGATTTCCCGACCGGACGCAGGCTTTGGCCGCTGAGTTGTGCAGTTGGGGACGCGCTCGGGCGAAGGGCGTGCGCCCCGCGGGCTAGATTGGGGCCTATGGCTGCTGAGGAGACACCCGAATCGCCGATCGTCGGGGAGGCCGCGACGGTCGTCGTGCTGCGGGACGGCCCGGGAGGCGTGGAGGTGCTCATGCTCAAGCGCCCGCACTCCGGCACGTTCGCGGGCGCGTGGGTCTTCCCGGGCGGGCGAGTGGACCCTGAGGACGCGCAGGCCCACCGGGGTGCGCAGCAGCCGGGGGAGGGGGCGGATGAGGCCGACTGGTCGGCCCGCGGGGACATCTCGCCCGGCGAGGCGGCGGGCATCGCGCGAGCCGCACTCCGTGAGACGGCCGAGGAGACGGGAATCCCGCTGGCCGCCGACGCCCTCGTGCCCATCTCGCGGTGGGTCCCGCCGCTCGGCGCGCCCAAGCGGCTCAGGACCTGGTTCTTCCTTGCCGCGCATCCCGGGGGAGAGGTGCGGCTCAACCCTGGCGAGCACGTCGGCTGGGAGTGGCTCGCCCCGACCGAGGTCCTCGAACGGCACGCCGCCGGCGCGGTCATCCTCGCCCCGCCCACCTGGGTGACCCTCCATGCCCTCCGCGACGCGCCCAGTGTCACCGCGGCCCTCGAGACCGCACGGGCCCAGCCGTTCGAACGGTTCTTCAGCCGTGCGCTGCGCGGCGAGGACGGTGTGGAGGCCGTGGTCTGGGCCGGCGACGCAGAGTACGGGGGCGCAGTGCACGGCGATCCCAACCCCGCCGGCGCCGCGGAGCATCGGGCCCAGGGGGCAAGGGCCGATGAGCACGGGCCCGCCCGCCATCGCCTCTGGATCGCGAGCCTGCCCTGGCGCTACGAGCGCACCTCCCCGGAATTGTTGGACTGAGCTGGGTCCGAGGCGCATCGACCCTGCTCAATCCAACAATTCCCGGAAGGGGGCGAGGGGGGCGAGGGGTGCGAGGGCGTCAGGCTACGCGCCCGCGTGCTGCTCGACCGCCCTGCGCACCACCGGGGCGAGCCGCTTCACGCCCTCGCGGATCTGCTCGGGCGCCACGCCGGAGAAGGCGAGGCGCAGGCGGTTGCTCGGCTCGTCGGAGGAGGTGAACGCGGCGCCCGGGATGAACACGACCCCGGCGTCGATCGCCTCGTGCAGCAGCGGGTAGGTGTCGATGCCCTCCGGGAGGGTCACCCACACGAAGAAGCCGCCGTCCGGCGTCGTCCAGGTCGCCTCGGCCGGGAACTCCGCGGCGAGCGCTGAGAGCATGGCCTCGCACCGCTGGGCGTAGACGGCGCGGGACTCGGCGAGGTACGCGCGCCAGTCGAAGCGGCGGAAGAACTCGGTGACGATCAGCTGGGTGAGCGTCGACGGGCACAGCACCACGGCCTCGGCCGCAAGGTAGAACCGGCGGTAGAGGTGGCGCGGCACGAGGGCCCATCCGAGCCGGACGCCGGGGGAGAAGATCTTGGAGAACGAGCCGCAGTAGATGACGTCGTCCGGGTTGTCCGCGCGCAGCGGCGCGAGCGGCTTCCCGTCGAACCGGAGCATGCCGTACGGGTTGTCCTCGAGCACGAGGATGTTGTGCTCGCGCGCGATGTCCACGACCCGCTGCCGGCGCTCCGCGGCCATCGTGATGCCGGAGGGATTGTTGAAGCTCGGGATCGTGTAGAGGAGCTTGATGGTCTTGCCCGCTGCCTCGAGTTCGGCGATGCGAGCCTCGAGATCCTCGGGGATCAGCCCGTTCCCGTCCATGCGGACGGCCTCGACCTGGACCTGGTACGCCTCGAACGTGTTGAGGGCACCGACGTAGGTGGGGTCTTCGACGAGGACCACGTCGCCGGGGTTGCAGAAGACTTTGGCGGCGATGTCCTGGGCGGACTGGGAGCCCGTGGTCACCACGACGTCCTCCGGGGAGGCGCCGAGGATGCCCTCCTCGGCCATGATCTCGCAGATGAGGGCGCGCAGTTCCTCGGTGCCCTTGCCCCCTCCATAGTGCAGGGCCTCCATGCCGTGCTCGGTGATGACCTTCGAGGCGGTCTGCGCCACGAGGTCCAGGGGGAGCCCGGTGAGGCTCGGCGAGCCGCCCGCGAGGGAGACGAGCCCGGGGCGGATGGAGATGTCGAAGACGTCTCGCACCGCGGACTGCTTGATGTTGTGCGCGCGCTCCGAGAAGAGGGCCTCGTGGCGGTGGCTCGCGACCGCGCGCTCGAGCGCGGTCTCGGTCTCAGCGGAGAGCTCGGTTCCGGTGATGATGCCTGCGGCGATGTCCTGTGAAGTCACTCACACAGGGTACCGTAGAGGTTGCCTTGTGTGCACCCTTTGTTGCTCTGTATGCTCGTTTTGTTGCTCTGGATGCTTGTTGTCGCCCAGCCCTCGAAAGGATGCCGACCCACGCACGACGGCGGCGACGCACCATGGGGAAGTGCGTCGCCGCCGTCGTGGGTCACCTGTCCGGGCACAGTGCCGGACGGTCACCCTGGGGAGTGGCCCTTAGGCATGGTGGCTGCGGCGGGTGACGGCGCCGTAGATGCCAAGGACCACGAGCGAGCCGAGGATCGCGACGATCCACGTCTGAATGCTCCAGAACTCCTCCAGGCCAACACCGAAGATCGCGCTGCCGATCCATCCGCCCAAGAGGGCACCGACGACGCCGAGCAGCAGGGTGATGATCCACCCGCCGCCCTGGCGGCCCGGCAGGATGGCCTTCGCGATAGCGCCGGCAATGAGACCGAGGATGAGGAATGCGAGGATGCTCATGGCTCAACTCCTTCTCTTCTGGCGCCCCGATCCTGCGGGGCCCAGTGGCTGGTCAGTGGTGATGAGTCGTGCTGGGGGTGCTGGCCTCAGCGGTCCGTGACGTCCCTGGCGGCGTCCTTGAGGTGCTCGCCGGCCTGCTTGAAGCCGGCCTTCGCCTGGTCCTCGCGGCCTTCGGCCTCGAGGCGCTCGTTGTCCGTGGCGTCGCCGAGGTTCTCCTTGGCCTTGCCGGCCATCTCCTCGGCCTTGTTCTGGAACTTGTCATCCAGACCCATAGCGTCTGTCCTCCCTTCGCGGGAGAGCCTGTGTGCCCTCCCTGGGTGTCCGTCTCCGGCGCGCAGCCCCGGCTTGCGGGGCTGTCCGTCATGGACGCACGCCGGAATGATTCCCCAGTTGCGTCCGCGGCAAACATCGCCGGTGCGGATTCCGCTGGATCCTTGCGCGGGCATGATGGCCCGCGGGATTGTGTGGTCCAGGAGAAGGCGGGAAATTCTCTGGGGTACACGACGAGGAGCACACCATGTCTGCCACAGCACTCTCTGACCTGCTCGCCGAGCAGGGATCCATCCCGCCGGAACCGGCTCGGCCGGGACTGCGTGAGGGGGCCGGTCCTCCTCTTGATGCGGTTCCTCTCCATACGGTTCCTCTCCATGCGGCTCCGCGGAGCACCATTCCGCCTGCGCCCGACCGGCCCAGTGTCCCGCCTGCTCCCGCGCCGGAGCCGGGCGGGCCGGAACCCGGACCGAGCACCTTCCCTCCGATCGACCCGGACGTCCAGCCGGTCCCCGAGCCTGGGCAGCCCTCGCCGGGCGGTCCGGTGCCGGGCGAGCCGCCGGCGCCCGGGCCCTTCCCGGGCGAGCCTCCGGGACCGGGCGAGCCGCCGGTGCCGACCGAGCCCCCGGACGGTCCGATGCCCGGCCAGCCGCCCGTCCCCGGGGAGCCGCCGGCCCCCGGCCAGCCCCCGGCGCCCGACCCCTTCCCAGGGGAGCAGGGGCATTCGATGCAGGACCATGGACCGGTTCCTGAGGGGCGCCTGCCCGAGCCGGAGAATCCGAGGACTGCGCCGGACGATCCGCGGATCGAACCGGACCGCCCCGTCACCGATCCGGACGACCCACGGGAAGAGCCGCCCATCCACAGCGAGCCGGAACGGGAGCGGGACCCCGAACAGGTACGGCCGGGCCCGCCCGAGGACCCCTACTACCCCGTGGCCCTCCCGCCCGAGGCCCTCGAGGAGTAGCTGCCGGGAGGCTCACGCCTCCGTGCCGGTGCAGGTCTCCCCAGAAGCGGCGCCCACCTCGTCCGACACGCCGGAGGATCCGGGGGACACGCGGGCGTTCGAGCAGGTTGCTGGGAAGACCTGCTCAGCCCGGCTCGAGGGGAGAGGCCGAGGAGAGGAGCCAGAGGTCTTCGGGATGTGACCCCGCAACGGGAGAGGATAGGGGCCCGGCGCCGCGGGGCCAGATTCCTCTCGAGCCGGCAGATGCGCGCGCGGCTACCCTTGGTGCCATGACCGCCGGCCGCCCAGCATCCTCCGTCCCAGCCGCGTCGCGGGCAGCGGCTCCTGCGCCGCCCGCGGCGCCGCCCGCGCCCACGCGAGCAGCTGAGCTCGTCGAGGGCCTCGTCGCGCACCTGGGCCCGGCGAAGGTCGCGACGGACCAGGCCACCATCACCGTGCAGTCCCGGGACCAGAGCCCGCACCGGGAGGGGATCGAGGCCGTGGCGGTCGTCTTCGCGGAGTGCGTCGAGGACGTCCAGTCCACCGTGCGCGCGTGCGCGGCGGCCAAGGTCCCCGTGGTGGCCCGCGGGGCCGGTTCCGGCCTCTCGGGCGGGGCGGCGGCGGTGCCCGGCTGCGTGGTGCTGAACCTCGAGCGGATGGACCGCATCGTCGAGATCCGCCCCGAGGACGAGGTGGCCGTGGTCGAGCCGGGCGTGGTCAACGCGGACCTCAACGCCGCCGCGGCGCCCTACGGCCTCATGTACGCCCCGGACCCGGCGAGCTACACGTTCGCCACGATCGGCGGGAACATTGCCACCAACGCCGGCGGCCTGCGCTGCGCCAAGTACGGCGTGACCCGGGAGTCGGTGCTGGGCCTGGACGTGGTGCTCGCGGACGGGACGCTCGTCCGCACGGGCCGGAGCACCTTCAAGGGCGTGGCCGGCTACGACCTCACGGGCCTCATGGTCGGCTCCGAGGGGACGCTCGGGATCGTCGTCGGCGCCACGGTCCGCCTGCGCTACCTGCCCGTGGACGTGCAGACGATCGCCGCCTTCTACCCGGACTTCCCCTCGGCGGCCGCGGGCGTCCTCGCGGTGGGCCGTGCGCGGGTGCAGCCGTCCATCATGGAGCTCATGGACGCGGGCTCGATCGCCGACGTCGACTCCCTCCAGGGCTCCGACCTCGCCTCGCGCGGCAGTGCGCTGCTGCTCGTCCAGACGGACGGCTACGGGGCCGCAGCCGAGGCCGAGGTGGTCCGCGCGGTCCTCGCCGAGTCCGGCGCCGTGGTCTCCGCGGAGGACCCCGAGGAGGCGGAGCGGCTCGTGTTCCTGCGCCGCACCTCCCGCGGGATCGGGGCCGACGACGCGTTCCGGGTGGGCGAGGACGTGGCCGTCCCGCGCTCGCGGCTCGTGGAATACGCGCGCGAGGTGGAACGCATCGCCGCCGCCCAGGGCGTGAACCTCAAGATCGTGGCCCACGCCGGGGACGGCAACCTCCACCCCTCGTTCTGGGTGGATCCGGCCGCCCCGGGCGCCGAGGAGGCAGTGGCCCGGCTCGACGCCGCCCTCGACGAGTCCATCGAGGTGGCCCTGACCATGGGCGGCACCATCACCGGCGAGCACGGGATCGGCTCGTTCAAGCTCCGCTGGCTCCCGCTCGAGCAGTCGGCCCGGGTCCGCGCGCTCCAGCAGGGCATCAAGGACGCCTTCGACCCGGCCGGCATCCTCAACCCCGGCAAGGCCTTCTGAGGCGCACGACGCCGGCCAGTCGCCCCGCGCGGGCCCGTCGCCTGTGCGGCGCTCTGGGGAGGGCGCCCCCCGTTCGCGGCGGCGGCCCCCGGAAGCCGGGTGCCGCCGTCGTGCCCGTGACGCGGCGGCCCTACCGCAGCGCGGCGACCGCGGCGAGGCCCGCCGTGGGGGTCGGGTCCGGGAAGACGCTGCGCTCGGGGGCGGGGAGCGGCTCGAGGGCAATGCGCACCGGCTCCGGGCCGACCTGGACGAGCTGCCCGCGAACGTCCACGGAGAACGGCTCGGTGCCGGTGGCCGTGAGCGTGATGGCGCCGTGCTCGAGGCCCACCGTGAGCGTGCCGCCGCGCAGCGCGAGGCAGAACTCGAGGCTGTCCCAGCCCTCGGGCAGGCGCGGGTCGAAGCGGGGGACCTCGCCCTGGTCGCGGAACCCGGCGAACCCGTTGGCCAGGGCCGCCCAGACTCCGCCGGCGGAGGCGGTGTGCACGCCGTCCACGGTGTTGCGGTGGAGGTCGTCGAGGTCGATGAACGCGGCCGTGGTGAAGTGCGCCAGGGCCGTGTCCATGTACCCGACCTCGGCGGCCATGATCCCCTGGACACAGGCCGAGAGGGTCGAGTCGCCCGTGGTCAGCGGATCGTAGAAGTCGAACGCGCGCTGCTTCTCCTCCGCCGTGAAGTCCTGCCACTGCAGGAACATCGCCAGGACGGTGTCCGCCTGCTTGAGCACCTGGTGGCGGTAGATCACGAGCGGGTGGAAGTGCAGCAGCAGCGGGTACTTCTCGCGCGGGGTGCTCCAGTCCCACGGCTGAAGGGTCATGAAGTCCGCGTCCTGCGCGTGCACCTGCTGCTCGGAGTCGTACGGCAGGGCCATGCGCTTGGCGGCCTCGGTCCACAGGAGCCGCTCGGTCTCGGTGGCCGCGGTGCCCTCGGCCCCGGTCCCCTCTGGCTGCCTGCTCTCCGACTGTGCCGCCGCGCGCAGGTTGAAGCGCGCCATGACGTTCGTGTACAGGTTGTCGTTCACCACGGCCGTGTACTCGTCCGGGCCGGTCACCCCGTGCAGGTGGAACCTGCCGTCCTTGCCGAAGAACCCGAGCGAGGCCCACATGCGCGCGGTCTCTACGAGCAGCTCGGCGCACTCGCCGGTGCGGAACGCCTCATCCCCCGTTGCCCAGGCGAAGCGGGCCGCCGCGAACGCCACGGCCGCGTTGATGTGGAACTGCGCCGTGCCGGCGGCGTAGTACGCGCTGGCCTCCTGGCCGTTGATGGTCCGCCATGGGAAGAGGGCCCCGTCCACGTTGAGCTCGGCGGCGCGGGCCTTCGCGGCCGGCAGCATGCCGTGCCGGAACTCGAGCACCTTACGGGCCGCGTGCGGCGCCGTGTAGGTCAGGTAGGGCATGAGGTACACCTCCTGGTCCCAGAAGTAGTGCCCCTCGTAGCCCGAGCCGCTCACCCCCTTCGCCGGGATGCCCGAGACGCCAGCCTGCGCCGTGGCCTGGCCCAGCTGGAACAGGTTCCACCGCACGGCCTGCTGCAGCTCGGGCTGGCCGCCGATCCGCACGTCCGCCGCCGCCCAGTACGCGCGCCAGTGCTCGGCGCTCTCGGCCGCGAGCTCCTCGATGCCACGCAGGTCGCGCTCTGCCGCGCCGAGCAGTGCGGCGAGGGGCCCGCCGGAGGGGGCGGCAGCGGCGCCGTCGTGCGCGCCGGGCCAGATGCCCTGCCCTGATCCCTCATGGGCCTCCGCCTCCGCAGCTGCCCACTCCGGCTCGGGGGCCGGGTCCATGGCGTACGCGAGGCGCTTCTCGAGCCGGAACTCCTCGCCCGGGTCCAGGGGCAGCACGTACCGCACGGTGCTGCGGTCCCCGTCCGCCTCCGTGGTGAAGGGCGGAAGGGACGCGTTGGTGACGTGCTCCACCGCGAGGGCGAGCCGCTGCCGGGACGTCCCGGTGGCCCACGCGAGCCGGAGCGAGCCGTGCGCGCCCTCGGCGCGGAGGGGCTCGAGGACGCGGCCCGCGTGCCGGCCGGAGCGGCGCGGGTCGTGCTCGGAGTGGTCCTCGGAGGGCTGGTCCTGCCGGTTCACGATCGCCGAGGCGACGTCCGCCACGACGCGCCGGTCCGCGGTCACGGTGAGCTCGAACGCGAGGCTCGCCCGCAGGCCGGCGCCGATCGCGCGGCGCTCACGGGTCGTGACGACCGCGCCGGAGGAGGTCTTCCACACGGTCGTGCACTCGTAGGCGCCCGTGGCGAAGTCCAGGGTGCGGCGGTAGTCGAGCACCTCGGTGGTGCCCAGGGAGAGCTCCTCGCCGTTGACCCGGACGGACGTCTCCTGCCCGTCCGGGACGTAGAGGATGCGCTGGCCCTGCTTCGCGAAGCCGTAGGCGTTCTCGGCGTGGCGGATGTCGAAGGTCTCGTGGAACCCGTTGATGAAGGTCCCGGGCAGGTGCGCGTCCGCGGCCCATGGGTGGGCGCCGCGCACGCCGAGGTGGCCGTTGCCGAGCGTGAAGACGGTCTCGAGGGCGCCTTCGGAGCCGGGGGCGTGGGAGGTCTCGACAAGGCGCCAGGGGTCCACGGGGAAGCGGGCGCGGTCAGCGGAGACGAGGGACATGGCTTTCCTTGGGGGGGGAAGGGGCGTAGGTGGCCCGGTGGGAGGGTGCGCCGCGCAGGGGATCGCCCTGGGGCGGGGTGGCCGCGGGGGACGGCCGGAGATCAGGGGAGGGGGATCAGGGGAGGGGGATCAGGGGGGAAGAGATCAGGGGTGGGTGCCGGTGCGGTCCGGGAGGAGGTCGTCCAGATCACGCACGACGACGTCGGCCCCTGCCGCTTTCAAGGTCGCCTCGCCGGCACCCCGATCTATCGCGACGACCGCCCGGAAGCCGCCTGCGGCGCCGGCCTGGACGCCCGAGACGGCGTCCTCGACCACGACGCACTCGGCCGGCGGGACGCCCAGGAGCTCGGCGGCGCGGCGGAACGTGGCCGGGTCCGGCTTGCCGGGCAGGCCCTCGGCCTTTGCCACCGCGCCGTCCACCACCACGGGGAAGTGCCCGGCGAGCCCGGCCGCGCGCAGAACGGCGGGGGCGTTGCGGGACGAGGAGACCACAGCGAGCTTGAGCCCGCGGGCCTCTGCGGCCGCGATGAACCGGACCGAGCCCGGGTAGGGCGCCACGCCCTCTTCCTCGATGATCCCGGTGAACACCGCGTTCTTGCGGTTGCCGAGCCCGTGCACGGTCTCGTGCTCCGGGGAGTCGTCTTCGGGGCCCTCTGGCAGCACGATCCCGCGGGAGGCGAGGAAGTCCCGCACTCCATCGAAGCGCGGCTTGCCGTCGATGTGGTCGAAGTAGTCCGAGTCCGCGTACGCGGGGCCGCGGCCGGCCTGCGCGAGGTAGCCCTCGAAGAGGCGCCGCCACGCGAGCTCGTGCACGTCCGCGGTCGGCGTGAGCACGCCGTCCAGGTCGAAGAGGAGGGCGCTCGTTCCGGCCCACACGTCGAGGGGGAGGGTCTTCTGCTGTGCGGTGGCCTGCTGTGTCGTCTTCTGCTGGGTCATGGTCACCTCCGGGGAGTCAGCGCCGCGGGCGGCGGGTGGTCTTGCGTTCGATCAGTGTTGTGGGGAGCCGGTGGTCCTGGGGCGGGCCGGCCCCGTCCGGGTCGGCGAGCCGTTCGGCCAGGAGCGCGGCGGCGAAGGCGCCCTGGTCCGCCACGGGCTGGGCCACCGTGCTGAGCCCGAGGAAGGAGCTCATGGGGTGGTCGTCCAGTCCAATGAGGGAGACGTCCTCCGGCGCGGAGAGCCCGTGCTCGTGCAGGGCCTTGAGCGCCCCGAAGGCCGTCTCGTCGCATCCGGCGAACACGGCCTGCGGCAGGCCGCGGTTCGATATCAGCTCAGTCATGGCCCAGTACCCGCCGTCGATGCTCGAGGCCGCGGGGACCACCATGTCCGGGTGCACGTCGAGGTCGTTACCCGCGAGGGCCCGCATGAACCCGGACCGGCGCGCGGACGCGGTTACAACAGTCCCGGCGTCCGGCTCGCTGCCGGCGAGGAGCGCGAGCTCCCAGTGGCCCAGTTCCACGAGCCGGTGGGCGGCGCGCCACGCGGCCTGCTCGTCGTCGATCCCGACGTTGTCCCACGGTACGCCGGTGAGCCCCACACTCGCCACCGGCAGCCCGGACTCCGCGACCGCACCGGCCTGCTCCGGGGAGAGGTCGACGCCGAGGAGGAGCACGCCGTCGACCCTCTGCAGGAGCGAGGCAGGATCCGCGAAGAGGCTCTCGCGAGCCTGCGCGTTCCCCCGCAGGCTCATGAGAACGGTGTCAAGGCCCGAGTCGGCGAGGACCTCCTCCGCGGCCTCCACGGCCTGCGCGAAGAACCACGCTGTGATGGTGGGGGCGATGATCGCCACGGCGCCCGTGCGCCCTCCCGCGAGGCGGGACGCCGCCGAGGAGGCGCGGTAGCCGAGCTTCCCGGCCGCCTCGCGCACGCGCGCGTGCGCCTCGTCCGAGACATTCGGCAGGCCCCTCAGCGCACGGGACACGGTGCAGATGGAGAGCCCCGAGAGGGTGGCGACATCGCGGATGGTCGCCCGCGCGGTGTCAGTCACGGAACACGGTCTCAGCCCTTTCGCCGGGCACGTTCGGACAAAGAAGGAGGCGCCTCCGCCGAAGTCCGCCCCCGGGGATGCGCCAGATTCGAGTGTAAACGCTTACAGGGGGTGCGACAACCACCCTACCCGCAGGTAGCGAACGCACTGGTTGACCCCGGCGCCGCCGGGTAGCACCGTGGAGGAAGGGACGGCGCGCGAGTCGGCCAGGCACCCGGACCAGGCCGGCGCGCCGGACCCCGTCGAAGGAGGAACCATGCCCAAGGTCAAGGACCTCATGACACCGGACGCGGAGTGCATCGGCGAGCGGGACACGCTGCGCCACGCCGCGGAACGCCTGCGCACCCTCGATGTGGGATCGCTGCCGATCTGCGGCGAGAACCGCAAGATCATCGGCATGCTCACCGACCGCGACATCGTGGTCAAGTGCATCGCCGAAGGCGGGGACCCGGACACGGTGTTCGCCGGCGACCTCGCCCAGCAGCGCCTCTACTACATCGACTCCGAAGCGACCGTGGAGGACGCCATCTCGGTCATGAGCGAGCACCAGGTGCGGCGCCTGCCGGTGATCCACGACCATCGCCTCGTGGGGATCATCAGCCAGGCGGACATCGCACGCCACTACGCCGAAGAGCGCGTCGGCCACCTCGTGGAGGGCATCTCTGAGTAGCGCCGCGCGCACGCCGCCGGAAGGCAGGCGGCCACGGGAAGGCAGGCACCCACGCGGTGCCTGCCTTCCCGCGCGGGCGGGCCTTCCCGCGCGGGCGCGAGCCTTCGCGCGGGCCATGGCCTTCTCCCTCACGGTCCTCGTCTCCGCCGCCGGCACTGCCGGCTGCGCGCAGGAGCCCAGCGCCGAGGCCCTCGCCAAGCCCGCCGAGGCCGCAGCCGCGGCGGTCGCCTCGGCCGAGATCGCCGTCGTGCAGCGCTCCGAGGGCCGCACCACGGCGGCCGCGGCCGGGACGCTCGCCACGGACATGCTCCGCGAGCTCGAGTCCGCCGCGAAGGACCTCCACGCGCTCGAGTCGCGCACCGAGTCCCAGCGCCGCTCGCTGGACGCGGCGCTCGCGGCGGTCTCCGTAGGGACGCTCGCCGTGGCGGGGGCGCGGGATGCGCTCGCGCACGACGACGGCGGGCCGGCCCTCGAGCGTGCGCTCGCCCGGCTGCGGCAGGCGGCACAGGCGCTCGAGGCCGCCGTGCGCGGGGAGGCTGCGCAGTGAAGCGGTTGCTCGGCGTCGCGCTCGGGATCCTCACCGCGATCGGCGGGTTCGTGGACATCGGCGACCTCGTCACCAACGCCGTGGTCGGGAGCCGGTTCGGGCTTTCCCTCGTGTGGGTCGTCGCGGTCGGCGTGATCGGGATCTGCCTCTTCGCGAACATGTCCGGCAGGGTCGCCGCAGTCTCGGGGCGCGCCACGTTCGAGGTGATCCGCGAGCGTCTCGGCGCGCGGGCGGGCCTGGCCAACCTCTCGGCGTCATTCCTCATCAACCTGCTCACGGTGACGGCGGAGATCGGCGGCATAGCGCTCGCGCTGCAGCTCGCGAGCGGCGTGCACTACCTCGCGTGGGTGCCGCTCGCGATCGGGGCGGTGTGGTTCGTGATCTGGCGCGTGCGGTTCAAGGCCATGGAGAACGTCACGGGGCTCGTCGGGCTGTGCCTCATCGTGTTCGCGGTGTCGCTGTTCCTCCTCGGCCCGGACTGGGGCGATCTGGCGCGGCAGGCCACCGGCGCCGTGCCAGGGGACGAGGCTGCTGCGACGTACTGGTTCTACGCCGTGGCGCTGTTCGGCGCCGCGATGACCCCGTACGAGGTGTTCTTCTTCTCCTCGGGAGCCGTCGAGGAGAAGTGGCGGGCCAAGGACATCATCCAGTCCCGCATCAACGTGCTCGTGGGCTTCCCGCTCGGCGGGCTCCTCTCCGTGGCCATCGCCGCGTGCGCTGCGGTGGTGCTCCTGCCTGCGGGAATCGGGGTGACCACCCTGTCCCAGGTGGCGCTGCCCGTGGCCGAGGCCGGCGGGCAGCTCGCCCTCGCAGTGCTCATCCTGGGGCTCGTGGCGGCCACGATGGGCGCCGCGCTCGAGACGACCCTCTCGAGCGGGTACACGCTCGCCCAGTACTTCGGCTGGTCCTGGGGCAAGTTCCGGGCGCCCGCGCAGGCCTCGCGGTTCCACGTCGCGATGATCGTATGCCTCCTCGTGGGCGGGGGCATCCTCGCCACGGGCGTGGACCCGATCCTCGTCACCGAGTACTCCGTGGTGTTCTCCGCGGTGGCCCTGCCGCTCACGTACCTGCCGATCCTCATCGTGGCCAACGACCCGGCCTACATGGGCCGGCACGTCAACGGACGGCTCGTGAACGGGCTCGCGCTTGTGTACCTCGTGGTGATCCTCGCCGCCTCGCTCGCGGCGATCCCGCTCCTCGTGATCACGGGGGCGGGGCAGTGAGAGGCGGGCCGATGGGAAAGGCGATGCCATGAGTCCGCTGCGGCGGAGGGCCGAGGCGGAGCCCGAGAGGATCCTCCCCGCTCCGCAGATCGCGGGGCGGGTGCTGGACGCCCAGCTGCACCTCCTGGACCGGCAGATCCTGGACGCCGGGGGAGTGCCCGTCACGACGGTCGACGACGTCGAGATCGCAGGGCTCGACCCGGACGGCGGCGGCTCCGCCCCTGCCCAGGCCGGCCCGGCGGCCACTGGGCCTCCGGCGCCCAGGGTGGGGGCGCTCCTCACGGGTCCCGTGCTGGGCACGCGGATCTTCGGCGGCCGCCCGCCTGCGGACCGGTTCGTGCGGATCCCGTGGCGGGACGTGGCCGAGGTCGGGACCGTCATCCGCCTCGGCGTCCGTGGGGACTCGCTCGAGGCCTCGTGGGTGGAGCGCTGGCTGCGCAACCATGTGATCGCGAGGATCCCGGGAGGCCGCCATGCTCCTGACTGACCTGCTCGGCTCCCAGGTGCGGGACCCGGAGGCGCGGCTCCTCGGCGTCGTCTCCGATGTCCGCTTCGCCCTCGACACGGCTCCGGGCAGCACCGTGGCGCCGCTCCTCGCGGACGCGCGCCTCGTGGGGATCATCGTGAGCCCTCGCACCTCCGCGTCCTTCCTGGGATTCGAACGGCAGGGCCTCACCCAGCCGTGGCCCATCGCGCAGCTTCTGCGGCGCTGGCACCGCGGCTCGTTCCTCGTCCTCTGGGGGGACTTCTCGCTCGTGGACGGCGGGGAGGGGAAGGCCGGAGTCGCCCTGCGGCCGGGCTACACGGCGTACGAGGCGACGCTCATGGGCCCCTCGGAGGCCAACGAGCTGGACTGAGTGGTCTCGCCGCCTCCAGGGCGTCCAGCACGCACAGGTGTGTTTGGAATCGCGATCTGCGGGAACTGGGAGTGCATGAACACTCTGCTGATCATCGCCGGAATCATCGCCATCCTCCTGCTCCTGGTGGGCGGGTTCAACTCGGCCCTGAACTTCCTGATCTGGGTCGGCGTCATCCTCCTGATCCTCGCCGTGATCGGCTGGGTCATGGGGCGCGCTCGCAGCGGCGCCTGACCAGCGCGCTCCCGGGCCTGACGCCGGGCCCGCGCGTTCGCGGGCCCGGCTGCAGCTGGCCTGGTCCGCGAGCGGGCGCGCGGTGCAGGCCGGGGGCCCGCGCGCTGGCGCGCCATGCCTCCCGCCTTCGGGCGGGGGCGCCTAGCATGGGGCCATGGCCCCGTACACGATCACGCGCAGCGCCTTCATCCCCGCGCCCCCCGAGGCCGTGTTCCCCCTCGTGAACAGCTTCCGCGAGTGGGCCAAGTGGTCCCCGTGGGAGGGGATGGACGCGTCCATGGAGCGGTCCTACTCCGGCCCCGAAGCCGGTGTGGGCGCGGTGTACTCCTGGAAGGGCAACCGGAAGGTGGGCGCCGGGAGCATGCAGATCCTCGAATCCGAGGCCCCGAACAGCGTGCGGATCCGCCTCGTGTTCGTGCGGCCCTTCCGCGCCGTGAATCCCACCGGCTTCACCTTCGAGCCGGACCACGGCGGCACCCGCGTCACGTGGGCCATGAAGGGCGAGAACAAGGGCCTTGCGCGGCTCTTCGCGAAGGTCGTGGACATGGACAGGCTCGTGGGGCGCGACTTCGAGAAGGGGCTCGCGAGCCTCGCCCGGGCAGTCGGACAGGACGGCTAGCCCGCAGGTCTGCAAGAGCCTGTCTACGGCAGCCGCGAGGGGCGCAGGACGGCGACATCGGCCGCCTTGGCCGGGTCCAGCGGCACTGGGCTGGCGAGCACAGCCGGCCCGAGGCCCAGCGCTCCTGAGGTGAGCGGGCGGCACCGGATCCCACCGCGCCCCCGCATCGCGGCATGCGCGCCGGGGGCGAGCACGCGGTCCATCCAGGCGCACGGGTGCGCCGGGCGCCCGCCGTGGAAGCGCACGACGGCGCCGCGCGACTCGAGCGCGAAGTCCTGCCCCACGAGCGGGGCGAGCTCCGCGCCGCGCAGCACGATGTTGCGGCGGGCGAGGAGCGGGTCGAAGCGCGCCACACCGAGCGATTCCGCCATCGCCTCGAGGCCCTCGACGGCGATGAACGTGACTGCGGCGTCCATGTGCGCGGCCTTGCCGAAGAACCGGTCGCCCACGATCCCCTTCCCCGCCACGACGTCCACGCTCTCGGGGGCGAGCGTCCCGACCTCTGCCGGGCCGTCCTTCGCGCGCCCGAAATAGGCGTGCCCGGGGGACACGAGCAGGTGGAGGACCTCGACCCCATACCGGAACATGCCTCAACGCTACGTCTCCGGCCCCCGCGCGGCACCCCGCGATTACGCAACACAAAGGTTACTCAATTTGGGTGAGGTAACCCTTACCTCCTAGACTTGCCAGCTGTGACTGCACAGCCCGATCTCGCGGGCGTCTCCTTCGCCACTGGGCTCGCCCGGCACGGCCAGAGTCCCGCCATCATCACTGCCGGCCACACGATCACGTACGCGGACCTCGCGAGCCGCGTTGACGCCGTCGTGCGCGCCCTCGGCACCACCCGCCGCCTCGTCGCGCTCGAGGCCGCCAACGACGTGCCCTCGCTGGTCGCCTACCTCGCCGCGCTCGCTGCCGGCCACCCCCTGCTCATCCTCCCGGCGGGCAAGCCGGACGCCGCCGAGGCGATCATCGCCGCGTGGGACCCGGACGTCGTCGTCCGCACCGTGCCGGGCCCTGGCCCGCACAGCACCATTGCAGCCCCCGTGCTCGAGGAGCGCCGCCCCGGCACCCGCCACGATCTCCACCCGGACGTCGCGCTGCTCGTGAGCACGTCCGGCTCAACGGGCTCGCCCAAGCTCGTGCGGCTCTCGGCCCACAGCGTCGAGGCGAACGCCGCCGCGATCGCGGAGTACCTCTGCCTGCGCCCGGAGGACCGTGCCGCCACGACCCTCCCGCTCTCCTACTGCTACGGCCTGTCCGTGGTGAACTCGCACCTCACCGTGGGGGCGGCCCTCGTGCTGACCGACCTCTCCGTGGTGGACCCGTGCTTCTGGGAGCTCATGCGCGCACAGCGGGCCACGTCCTTCGCCGCCGTGCCCTACACGTTCGACCTCCTCGAGCGCGTGGGCTTCGCGGACATGGACCTCCCGCACCTGCGCTACATCACCCAGGCCGGCGGCCGCCTCGACCCCGAGCGCGTGCGCGGGTACGCCGAGCTTGGCCGGACGCGCGGCTGGGACCTCTTCGTCATGTACGGGGCCACGGAGGCCACGGCCCGCATGGCCTACCTCCCGCCGGACCTCGCCGCCGAGCACCCCACCGCGATCGGCGTGCCCATCCCCGGCGGGTCGTTCCGGCTCGAGGCCGTGGAGGGACTCGAGGGGCCGGACGGCGAGCCCGTCCGCGAGCTCGTGTACTCCGGCCCGAACGTCATGCTCGGCTACGCCGAGACCCCCGCGGACCTCGCCCTCCCCCGGACCGTGCACGAGCTGCGCACCGGCGACCTCGCGCGGCGCACCGGCCCCGGCCTCTACGAGATCGTGGGCCGGCGCTCGCGGTTCGTGAAGATCGTGGGCCTGCGCGTGGACCTCGGCCAGGTGGAGCGGCTCCTCGCCGAGGACGGCCTCGTCGCCGCCGCGGCCGGCACCGACGGCGCGGGCACCGGCGCGGGCCGGCTCGTGGTGGCGGTGGAGGCAGGGAGCATGGCGCACGACGCCGACTGGGGCCTAGCCGCGAAGGACCTCGCCGTGCGCCTCGGCCTCCCGCGCTCGGCGGTGGCGCTTGTCGCGGTCGGCGAGATCCCGCGCCTGCCCAACGGCAAGACCGACTACCAGGGCGTCCTCGCGGTCGCGGCCGAGCCCCGTGCGGGCGCCGCGGCCACGGGGCCGCGTGCTGCGGCTTCCGGCCATGACGGCGGACCGGAGGACCCGGAGTCCCACGGCGGGGCCACCACCGAGGACGTCGCCCGGATCTTCGCCGGCGCGCTCGAGATCGACGTGGTCCGCCCCGAGGACACGTTCGTCTCCCTCGGCGGCGACTCCCTCTCCTATGTCGCGGCGTCCCTCCACCTCGAGGCGGCGCTGGGAGCCCTCCCTGCCGGGTGGCACGTCATGCCCGTGGCCGAGCTCGCAGCCGCTTCGAGCGTGGCCTCCGCGGGAGCAGCTGCCGGGCGGGCCCCAGAGGGCCGGTCCGCCCCCGGCGAGGCGGGCCCCGCGGACGGCGCGCTGCCCGCACGCGGTGCGCTGCGGCGTCGTGCGCGGACGTGGTGGAGGCGGGCCGCGGCGCCCATGGAGACCGGGATCGTGCTGCGCGCGGTCGCGATCGTGTTCATCATCGCGACCCACATCGAGCTGTTCGTCTGGCCCGGGACGGCGCACGTGCTGTTCGCGCTCGCGGGGTTCAACTTCGCGCGGTTCCAGCTCGCCGGCGAGCGCATGGCGCGGCTGCGCGGCCAGGCGCGGGCGCTCATGCGGATCGTGGTGCCGAGCTTCGCGCTCATCGCCCTCGCGTTCGCGCTCACGGGCGAGTACAGCTGGCACAACCTCCTGTTCCTCAATGCTGTCCTGGGCCCCGAGGGCTGGAACGCGACCTCCCGGTTCTGGTTCGTGGAGCTGCTCCTGTACATCCTCGTGGGGGTCATGGCGCTCCTGGCCCTCCCGTGGGCGGACCGTGCCCAGCGGCGCTGGCCGTGGGCATTCCCGGCGGCGCTGTTCGGGGTCTCGCTGCTCGAGCGGTACGAGGTGGTCCCGCTGGTCGCGCACCAGGGGCCGGTGCTGTGGCTCTTCGCGCTCGGCTGGGCCATCGCCGCGACCCGCACGCACGTCCAGCGGCTCGCGGTGTCCCTCGCGGCCGTGCTGACCGTGCCGGAGTTCTTCGACAACGACTACCGCAACGCCACGATCCTCGTGGGCGTGCTCCTGCTCGCCTGGCTCTCCACGCTTCCCGTGCCGCGGGGCCTGCACCGCGTGGTGGCCCTGCTCGCGAGCGCGTCCCTGTACATCTACCTCTCGCACTGGCTCGTCTACCCGGTGGTGGTGGACGTGGGCATGTCCCTCGGCCTGCCCGCGGGGCAGGGGAGCGCGGTGGCCGGTGCGGCGGTCGTGGTCTCGCTCGCGGCCGGGCTCGGCTACTGGGCCGTGGCGACCCGCGCCATGGCGTCCCTCGAGCGGGCCGGCGCACGACGCCGAAGGGCACGCGCGCAGGCACGGTGACCTTCGGCGTCGTGCGGCCGGGAGGCCCCGGCGCGCCGGCCGGCGCCCGCGTCAGCCGATGGCCGGCTCAGCCGATGACCGGGCGCTCCTCGGGGAGGGCGTAGAGTCGCGGTCGGGCGGTGAGCGCGAGCGCCGACGCGACCGTGATGGTGCCGACGCGGCCCAGGAACATGAGCAGGATGACCACGAGCTGGGCCGGGTCCGCGAGGCTCGGCGTGATGCCGGTGCTCAGGCCTACCGTGGCGAACGCCGAGACGGCCTCGAACAGGACCTTGTCCAGGCTGTGCTCGGTGAGCCTCAGGAGGGCGAGCGTTGCGAGCACCACCATCGCGACGCCGAGCAGGGCCACCGAGAGCGCCTGGCGCTGCACCGAGGAGCTGATGGTGCGGTGCCCGATCGTCACGTGGTCGTGGCCGCGGACCTCGTTCCAGATCGCGAAGGCGAGGACCAGGAACGTGGTGATCTTGATGCCGCCGGCGGTTCCGGCGCTTCCGCCGCCGATGAACATGAGGATGTCCGTGACCAGCAGGGTGTCCGGGGAGGCGGCGCTGTAGTCGAGCGTGTTGAAGCCGGCCGTGCGCGGGAAGACCGTGGCGGCGAAGGCCATGAGGAGCTTGTCCGCCACGGAGAGGGGGCCCATGGTCGCGTCCCGGCCCCACTCGAAGGCGCTGATGATGAGCCCGCCCGCCGCCAGGAAAAACAGCGTCCCGTAGAGCGTGAGGCGCGTGTGGACGGTCCAGAGCCGGGGGTGCAGGCCCGTGCGGCGCAGCTCCATGAGCACGGGGAAGCCGATCGCCCCCAGGAGCACGGCGATGCACACGGGGACCACGATCCACGGGTCCTGGCCGAACTCCATGAGGCTCGAGCTGTAGAGGGCGAACCCGGCGTTGTTGAAGGCCGAGACCGCGTGGAACACCCCGTGCCAGAGGGCGTCGAAGGGGTTGTAGGCGTAGGAGAACCAGAAGCGTGCCGTGAGGATGACCGCGACGATCGCCTCGGTGATGCCCATGATCATCGCGACCCGGATCAGGACCCCGCGGACGTCGCCCAGATTGAGGGAGTGGGTCTCGGACTGGGCCACGAGGCTGCCGCGCAGGCCGAGGTTCTTGCGGACGAGGAGGACGAGGAGGCTCGCGAGGGTCATGATCCCGAAGCCGCCCACCTGGATGAGCGCGAGGATCACCGCATGCCCGAACGGGGTCCAGAAGCTCGGGACGTCCACCGTGGAGAGCCCGGTCACGCACGTCGCGGAGACGGCCGTGAACAGCGCCGGCATGAGCAGCGGGGCGGAGTCGTCCGTGCGCGCGATCGGCAGCATCAGCAGGAGCGTGCCCACCGTGATGACGGCGAGGAACCCGAGGGGGACGAGCCTCAGCGGGTGGGCCTTGAACACCTGCGAATCCTTCCGGCGGGCCTGCTGGGGGGCAGCGGGCAGTCTGCTGGGCACGACGCTACCCGCCCCGCGGAGGTGTTCCGGGACGCGGGGCGTTAAGGAATCGTCAAGAAACCCGCTCTCGTGCCTGCGGGGGGCTCGGGAGGCCCCGGTCCTCGCCGCTCAGTCCTCGTCGGGGCCCTCGGCGGGGTCCTCGGAATGGGCCCGGATCTCGGTGATGTCCATGTCCGGGTCGCCCTCGGCCGGCGCTTCGCTGTGCGCGCGGTCGTCGCCGTCGGGTTCGAAGCCAGTCATTGCAGTCCGCCTCTCTCGCTCGTGCGTTCCCGTCACCCAGCCTAGACCCGGGCCCGCCGACCGGCCATGGCCCGGAACGCGCCGTGGTCAGTCTGGGCCGCGCCGGGCCAGTCCGCGCCGTGGCCCGGCTACCGCAGGCTCAGCTCCTCCTCGAGCGGCCTGCCGTTGACGAGCACCTCGGCCCGCGCCGCGCCGGACGCCGCGATGGCGGTGTACTCGAGCTGTGCCCGGATCCGGGGGATGTCGCACACGCCCCCCACCGAGAACGCGCCCTCGAGCCACACCGTGATGGTGGTCCCGTCGAAGGACCCGCTCGCGTAGACGAGCTCGGACTGGTACAGGGCGTTGTAGAGCCCGGACTGCCCCACCGTGGCGCGGTGGTCGGCCAGCAGCCTCTCGAACGTGGGCTGGACCTGGTCCCGGAACCTCTCGGGCGGCGTCTTCACGGCGACCACGCTGTCACCGCAGCCCACCTCGGGGCCGGAGCTGCCGGCGTCGTCCAGCGCGATGTAGAAGACGGTGAGCGGGGAGACGCGCTCGGGCAGTTCAGCGGGGCCCGCCGCCGCGCCGGGTGTGGCAGGCGCGGCGGACGACGGCGAGGCCCCCGGCGGCGCGCTTCCCGCCCCCGGGCCCTGGCCGCCTGCCGTGGCCTTGGACCCGGGGCCGGCGCTCCCCGGGGCGCCCGGTGTCTCTGCGGACGTGCCCGTGATCGGAGCGCTGTGCGGGGCGTCGGAGGCCGGCGCTGAGGGGGTGCGGCCCGATGCGGTGGGGGAGGCACCCGTGCCCGTAGCGCCGTCCGGGGCGCTGGCGCGGGGGCCGACGCAGGAGACGAGCGCGAGGGCCAGCACCGCGGCGGCGCCCATGCGGAAGCCCCGCGCTCTGATGCGGACGGCCATCTCAGCCCCTTTGCTCGGCAGGACCCCCGGTGCGTCCACCGTAGGGCAGGGGAGGCTCCGCCGGAACCGGGCCGGGGCTCACGCTTGTGCTGCGCTTGGGACACGGCGCGGACACGGGCCGCCGCCGCGTGCGCCGCGCCGGTCACGCAACGGCCACAGAGGATCCCCCGGCGGTCCGTCCTGCCCGGTCACGGCGCCCGCCATGCGGGGGCCGTGATGCGGGGGCCGCGAGGGCCTACCGGGGCCTGCGCACGTCCACGCGCTCGAGGTGCTCGGGGACACGGGCACGCCAGCCGAGCTCGTTCTGGATCCGCCGCCGCAGGGTGTCCGAGGCCCCGCTCTCGCCGTGGACCACGTAGACCATTGCCGGACGCTCGGGGCACGCCCCCATCCACCGCAGGATCTCGTCCCCGTCGGCGTGGGCGGAGAGATTGTCCAGGCTCACCACCTCGGCCCGGATGGGCACGTCCGCGCCGTAGATGCGCAGGCTTGTGGCGCCGTCGAGGAGCGAGGCCCCGCGCGTTCCCCCGGCCTGGTAGCCGCTGAGCACAATCGCGTTGCGGCGGTCGCTGCCATAGGCCTCGATGTGGTGCAGCACGCGGCCCCCCGTGAGCATGCCCGAGGCGGAGATGATCACCATGGGCCCGCCGCGCAGGTTCAGGAGGCGGGACTCGTCCGGGTCCCGGACCAGGGTGGGCAGCGCGTACATCTCGTGGAATTCGCGCTCGCCGATCCGGTGCTCGCCCTGGTGGGACCGGTAGATGCCCGTGGCGTCCACAGCCATGGGGCTGTTGAGGTAGATGGGGATGTCCGGGATCTGGTTGCGGCGGCGCAGCCGCGCGAGGTGCAGGAGCAGGGTCTCGGCCCGGCCCACCGCGAAGGAGGCGATCACCACCACGCCGTTGCGCCTGGCCACACGCCGCACCACCTCCCCGAGCGCCTCGCCCGGATCCTCCTTGGGGTGCGCGCGGTCGCCGTACGTGGACTCGGTGACGAGGACGTCCGAGGGCATGAGCGGATCGGGCGGGTTCATGAGCGGATCGTCCTGGCGGCCCAGGTCCCCGGTGAAGTGCAGGGACCGCGTCCCGGGCGTGCCGGCGTCCACCGTGATGTGCACCTGGGCGGCGCCGAGGATGTGGCCGGCTGGGATGAACTGGGCCTCGATCCCGCCCCCGAGCGGGAAAGGCACCCGGAACGGCGCGGGCCGGAACCTCTCGAGCGAGTCCACCGCGTCCTTGGCCGTATAGAGCGCCTGGGGGCTCGCGTGGCGGGACGAGCCGCGCACCCGCGCCGTCTCCGCCTCCTCCTCCTGGAGGTGGCCGCTGTCCGGCAGGAGCAGGCTGCACAGCTCCGCCGTGCCCGCGGTCGCGTGCACCGGTCCGTGGAACCCCTGCTTGACCAGCGCCGGCACGTACCCGCTGTGGTCGAGGTGGGCGTGGGTGAGCACGACGGCGTCGATGGACGCCGGCGGTACCGGCAGCGGCGCGCGGTTGCGCTCGCGCAGCTTCTTGTACCCCTGGAACAGGCCGCAGTCCACGAGGATCCGGCGGCCGCCGTGCTCGAGGAGGAAGCGCGAGCCGGTCACCGAGTCCGTGGCGCCGAAGAAGCCCAGGTGAGTCCCGCCGTCGTGCGTCATGGCCACAGCGTAGGGGCGGGTCCCCGCCCAGCCCACGGTCCAAAGACCCCCGCAACAGGACGGCAGGGACCCCGCAACAGGACGGCAGGGACCCCGCAACAGGACGGCAGGGACCCCACAACCCATGGGAGGGGTTGTGGGGTCCCTGCCGGAGGGTTGTGGGGTCCCTAGCGGGCGTGCTGCTAGTTCGCGGAGGCGTCCACGAGCACGGGGGCGGCAAGCGCGGAGAGGACGTTCTTGATGCCGTCCACAACCTCGGCGTCGTCCTTCGGCTCCACCTCGGCGAAGCGCTGGTACGAGCCGCCGATCGCGAGCTTGGCGTCCTCGAGCACTGCGGCGCCGGCGACCTTGAGGGACTTGCGGGCGTCGTCGTGGGCCCACACGCCGCCGTACTGGCCGGCGGAGGTTCCGATCACGGCGGCCTTCGTGCCGGTGGCCGCGCCCTGGCCGAACGGGCGGGAGATCCAGTCGATCGCGTTGTTGATCACGGCCGGCGTGGTGCCGTTGTACTCCGGGGTGATGAAGAGGATGCCGTCCGCGGCGGCGACGGCGGCGCGGAGCTCGGCGGCCTTGGCCGGGACCTTGCCCTCGACGTCGAGGTCCTCGTTGTAGAACGGGATCTCCTCGAGGCCGGAGAACGTCGTCACGGCGGTGCCCTCGGGCGCGGCCTCGGCGGCCAGCTCGGCGAACTTGCTGTTGACGGACTCGGCGCGGAGGCTGCCGACGAGGGTCAGGATGGTGGTCTCGGCCACGGGGTCTCCTCTGGTCAGGGGCCCGGGCGTCCCCCGGGCTTCTGTGATGCGTCAACCATTCTAGGCCGTCTGGTGATTCCCGGACGCGGCTGTGGCCTTCGTCACGGGGTGACGAAGGCCACAGGCAGTGGACCGCGGGGGTCAGGCGCTGACGAGCCCGTGCCAGTCCTGCGCGAGCGGAAGCCCGTGCGCCTCCGAGACGGAGCGGTGGGCAACCTGGCCGGCCGCGATGTTGAGGCCGGCGGCGAGGGCTGGGGCCTTCTCGAACGCGGCCTTGACACCCAGGTCCGCGAGGAGCACGCCGTAGCGCAGCGTGACGTTGGTCAGCGCGTAGGTGGACGTGTTCGGCACGGCGCCGGGCATGTTGGCCACGCAGTAGAAGATCGTGTCGTGGACGCGGAAGGTCGGGTCCTGGTGCGTGGTGGGGTGGGAGTCCTCGAAGCAGCCGCCCTGGTCCACCGCGATGTCCACGAGCACGCTGCCGGGCTTCATCCGGGCCACCAGCTCATTGGTCACGAGCTTGGGCGCCTTCGCGCCGGGGATCAGGACCGAGCCGATCACGAGGTCCGCCTCGACCACCGACTTCTCGATCTCGTACTTGTTGGACGCGACCGTCTTGAGGCGGCCGCCGTAGAGCGCGTCCAGCTCCGTGAGCCGGGCGATGTTGATGTCGAGGATGGTCACGTCCGCGCCGAGGCCCATCGCCACGACTGCGGCGTTCGTGCCCGCGACGCCAGCGCCCAGCACCACGACCTTGGCCGGGCGGACGCCCGGGACGCCGCCGAGCAGGACGCCCTTGCCGCCGGCCGGGGCCGTGAGCGCCTGCGCGCCCACCTGGACGGAGAGGCGGCCGGCCACCTCGGACATCGGGGCGAGCAGCGGGAGGCTGCGGCCCTCCTGGACCGTCTCGTAGGCGATCGCGGTGACGCCGGAGTCGATCAGGGCGCGGGTGAGCTCCGGCTCGGCGGCGAGGTGGAGGTAGGTGAAGAGGATGAGGCCCTTGCGGAAGTGGCCGTACTCGGAGGCGATGGGCTCCTTGACCTTCATGACCATGTCCGCCCGGGCCCACACGTCCGCGGCGTCCGTGACGAGCTCGGCGCCCGCGATGGCGTACTCCTCGTCGGTGATGCCCGAGCCGACGCCCGCGCCGCGCTCGATCAGCACGGTGTGGCCGTGGGCCGCGAACTCGTGCACCCCGGCGGCCGTGATGGCCACGCGGTACTCGTTGTTCTTGATCTCCTTGGGGACTCCGATGATCACTTTCGACTCCGTCGACTCGGGGCGGCGGCCGGGGCTCGGCCGCGCTGGGCTCACGCTGACTGGTGCTTCAAGCGTAGGTCCGCTGTGAGGCATGCAACACGGCCCTCTGGCCCCCGCGCCAAGCCAGACCCGCGGAATTCCGGGGATCCCGGTGTCGGGCTTACGACATATGTCGCGGCTCCGCCCGTCAAGTGTCGGCGCATGTGCTCGCGCAGCCCCGTATGCTGGGGGGCATGCGGCACGGCGTGGAGGACCTGGTGGAAGCGGCGGCGGCCAAGCTGGGCCACGGCCTGAGCGTCGAGGACCTCGACGGCGTGCTGATCGCCTACTCGGCCAACCAGCCCGAGGCGGATCCCGCCCGCGTGAAGTTCCTCCTCGCCAAGCGCCTCCCGCCGGACGTGCAGGAGTGGCAGCTCTCGCACGGCATCGCGACCGCGGTGCGCCCAGTCGCCGTCCCGGCCAACCCCGGCCTCGGCATGTACGGGAGGGTGTGCGTGCCGCTGCTCGTGCGCGGGTTCCGGGTCGGCTACCTCTGGGTCCAGCAGGGGGCGGAGGAGGAGAGCAGCGGCGCGATCCTCGCCGCGCTCCCGAGCGTGCGCCTCGAGCTCGACCTCCTCGCGGGGCTCCTGCTCGAGTCCACCACCGCGGACTCCGCGCACCGCCGCGGCCGCGAGTCCGAGTTCCTCGCCGCCGCCGCGGGGGACCGCACCGCGCAGGCCGCCGTGGGCGGCTGGCGGGAGGTGCACGGCCACGCGCCGTGGCACATCGCGGTGCTCCTCGAGCCCGACGCCGTTGCCCCCGAGGACCCTCACGCGGCGGTCCTCGCCACCAGCACCGCCGCCATCCAGGCCACAGCGGGGATCGACAGGGCCCTGTTCACCGCCGGCACGGCGACCCACGCCGTGGCGCTCTTCGAGGACACGAGCGGGCGCGCTGGCCACGCCGCCGTCCTCACCCACTACGAGCGCGAGCTGGCCAAGCGCACCGGGCGCGCCGCGGGCCGCGTGCTCGTGGGCATCAGCGAGCCGTTTTCCTCGCTGCGCGAGCTGCCGGACGCGTACGCGCAGGCATGCCTCGCCGCGCAGGCGGCCGCCGTGGACCCCGAGCTGGGCGAGCTCGTGGACGTCCGCACCGTGGGCGCGTACCAGCTCATGGGTTCCCTCGCCGTGGAGCCCACGAGCGTGAACTTCGCCCTCCTCGAGGCCGAGGACCGCAACGGCGAGCTCCTGCCCGTCCTCGAGATGCTCTACGACGCGGACGGGGCCGTGCAGGCGGTGGCGGACCGGCTCCACGTCCACCGCTCCACCGTGTACCACCGGCTCGCGAGAGTCCGGAAGATCATCCGCGCCGAGCCGCTCTCCGGCCGCGTGCGGCAGGAGCTGCACCTTGCGCTCAAGGCCCGGCGCTGGGCGGGGCGGCCGCGGCTCTGACGCGCGGCTCGGCGCGGGCGCGGAGCCGCTGCCTACTCCTCCTCTGGCCGGCGGCGCTTCTGCGCAGCCACCCAGGCGAGGACGTCCTCGCGGCGGATCCGCCGGTGCGAGCCGCGGTACTCGACCGGCCACGTGCCCGCGTCGGTGAGCTTGCGCACGTAGGTGTGGCTCACGCCGGCGAGCTCGGCGGCCTGCGCCACGGTGAGGATCTCCTCGGCGCTGCTCACGCTGACGGACTCGCCGCGTGCGAGCCGGGCGAGCAGGTCCTGGACCGCCTCGGCGGCCGCGCGCCCGAGCCGGTGCGCGGTGCCGTCCACGAACAGGGTGAGGTCATGGGCGCCGAGCGCCTGGGCGAGCCGGGCGGCGTCGTCCGGTGCGAGGGCAGGCGTGGTCCGGGGCGCGAAGCGGCTCATGGGCACCAGCGTAGCGGCGCGCCGGCACGGGAAGCCCGACGGCGGGGTCCCGGCTCGCATGAGCCGGGACCCCGCCGTCGTGGGTGCGTACCCGGAAGGGTGGGATGGTCGCTTGTGGTGTACCCGAGAGGGGTCAGACGGTGGCATCCTCGCCCAAACGGGCCTCCTCGGCGAGGGTCTCGCGGTGGTTCGCGATGCGCGCCTGGTGCACGGGGGACTTCTTGACGAACTGCCACGCGACCGCGAGCACAATGAACCAGGCCGGCGTCGCGAGCAGGGCGATGAGCGTGTCCGGCTGCGTCGTGAGGGCCCACACGAGGAACGCGAAGAACCCGAAGACCACCCACACCATGGCCGGACCGCCGGGCATCCTGTACTTCGAGGCCGCGTGCAGCTCGGGGCGACGCCTGCGGTAGGCCAGGTAGCTCAGGAGGATGATCGACCAGACGAACATGAAGCACACCGCGGAGACTGTGGTGACCATGTCGAAGGCCGCGCCGATGCTCTTGCCCGAGTACAGCAGGACGATGCCCGAGAGCAGGAGCACGCATGAGAGGAACAGCGCGTTCTGCGGGACCTTGCGCGAGGACAGCTTGCCGAACATGGCTGGGGCGTCGCCCTCCATGGCGAGGCCGAACACCATGCGCGAGGTCGAGTAGATGCCCGAGTTGGCACTGGACATGGCCGAGGTCAGGACCACGAGGTTGACGATCGTGGCCGCAGCGCCGAGGCCAGCGAGCGAGAACATGCCGATGAACGGCGAGTGCCCGGCCATGAACTCGGTCCAGGGCGTGACCGACATGAGGATGATGAGGGCGCCCACGTAGAACAGGCCCACGCGGACCGGGATCGCGTTGATGGCCTTGGGCAGGTTGCGCTCGGGGTTCTTGGTCTCGGCCGCGGCGGTGCCGACGAGCTCGATGCCCACGAACGCGAAGACTGCGATCTGGAAGCCGGCGACGAAGCCCATGAACTCCTTGGGGAAGAAGCCGCCGTGCTGCCACAGGTTGCTGAAGGAGGCCGTGCCCGCGGAGGACGTGAAGCCCGTGGAGATCATGTAGAGGCCCGTGACGATGAGCGCCACGATCGCCACGATCTTGATGAGCGCGAACCAGAACTCGACCTCGCCGAATGCCTTGACGGTGGGCAGGTTGAGGGCCAGGAGGATGACGATGGTCACGAGCCCGGGGATCCACAGGGGGATGCCGGGCCACAGCTCGTTGGCGTAGCCGGCGATCGCGACGACGTCCGCCACGCCCGTGACCACCCAGCAGAACCAGTAGGTCCAGCCGGTGAAGAAGCTCGCCCACGGTCCGAGGAGATCCCCGGCGAAGTCGGAGAACGACTTGTAGTTGAGGTTGCTGAGCAGCAGCTCGCCCATGGCCCGCATGACGAAGAAGAGCATGAAGCCGATCACCATGTAGACGAAGATCACGGAAGGCCCGGCCACGGAGATGGTCTTGCCGGAGCCCATGAAGAGGCCCGTTCCGATCGCGCCGCCGATGGCGAGCAGCTGGATGTGCCGGTTGGACAGGCCTCGGGAGAGGTGGGGCTCCTCGACGTGGCTCGACGCTGAGCTGGCCGGGGACCCCGGAGGTGTGGGCGTAGTCATAGTGCAAAGACCTTTGCAGAGTTATCGGGAAATGTGATGCCTCTTACAGGCGCCCCTCCAGAGTACCGGCCTGAAAGTGTGGTTCTGGCCATACAGACTGTCTTTAGGATCACACTCAAAGTCCGACAGCTGTCGCATGGTCTGAATGGGCGGTCCTGTGGTTGATGGGTCAAGTTGTTGGACAATCACGCTGCGCCTAGAATCGTCAGGCAGTTCAGCCACAGGTCCACAGGAGCGTCATGTCCCACGTCCGCCACGATCACGCAGCCCTCTCCGTCGTCGTCGACTCCGCGGCCGAGGTCGACTCCGCCCTCGGCGCCGCCGTCGGCACACTCCAGAAGCGCGCGGCCACGAGCCCCTGCTGCGGCATCCTCGTCACCCGCGAGGGTGCGGGGCGCTACACCGTGGCCCTGGACGAGAGCGTCCCGTTCGGCCTCACCCAGCAGCGCTGCGCCTGACGCGCGCTGTTTCCGTCCGCCCAGGCTGCGCCTGACGCGCGCTGTTTCCGTCCGGGCCGGCTCGGGCCCCGATGCCCCTGACGTGCGCCTCCGTCTGAGGCGCGCCTCGCCGCCCCCGCCTCCCGCCTCCGTCTGCTGCCCCCGCCTCCCGCGCCCCGTCGCCGCCCCCGTGCCCGGGGCCTTCCGGCCCTTGTGCTTCATACCCCCTAGGGGTATGTTCGGAGGTGCTGGCAGCGATGCACGCGGTCCGGGACCCCACAACCGCCGATCGACCCACAGCCCGAAACGAATCGTCTGACACGAGCAGGAACGGGTAGCACGGTGAACGAGCACAGCACGCACCACAACGATCACGGCAGCCACGAGCACGAGGGCCATGGGCACGGCACGTACGAGCACGGCGCCATGAAGACCCAGCACGCCGCCATGACCGGGCACGGCGCCACGAAGACAGCACAGGGCGCGGAAGCCGCGCCGGACCTCTCCGCCCACCTCCACGCAGACCACGATGCCCACGCGGTGCACACCCAGGGCGAGCACGCGGGCCACTCGGTGGCGATGTTCCGCGACAGGTTCTGGCTCACCCTCGGGCTCTCCGCCGTAGTGGTCCTCTTCAGCCACATGTTCTGGAACCTCTTCGGCGCCATGCCGCCCATGTTCCCGGGGAGCGAGTGGATCGGGCCCGTGCTCGGCACGGTCATCTTCCTCTACGGCGGTGCGCCATTCCTCAAGGGAGGCCTGGCCGAGGTCCGGAACCGCCAGCCGGGCATGATGCTGCTCATCTCGATGGCTATCACGGTCGCGTTCCTCGCCTCGTGGGCCACGAGCCTCGGGATCGGCGGATTCCAGCTCGACTTCTGGTGGGAGCTCGCCCTCCTCGTGACCATCATGCTGCTGGGCCACTGGCTCGAGATGCGCGCCCTCGGCGCCTCGCGCGGCGCCCTCGAGGCCCTCGCGGCGCTCCTGCCCGACGAGGCCGAACGCGTCCTCGACGGCGGGGCCGGAGCGGGCGGCGGGACCGAGACCGTGCCCGTCGCCGAACTCCGCGAAGGCGACCTCGTCCTGGTCCGCGCCGGTGGCCGCCTCCCTGCGGACGGCCGGATCGAGGCCGGCACCGCCGAGCTGGACGAGTCCATGATCACCGGCGAGTCCAAGACCGTCACGCGCGGCCCCGGGGCCCAGGTCGTGGCCGGTACCGTAGCCACGGACACGAGCCTTCGCGTCCGCGTGGACGCCGTGGGGGAGTCGACGGCGCTCGCCGGGATCCAGCGCATGGTCGCCGAGGCGCAGGCGTCCTCCTCGCGCGCCCAGGCCCTCGCCGACCGGGCTGCCGCGTTCCTCTTCTGGTTCGCGACGGTGGCCGGGGCCATCACGTTCACCGCGTGGACCCTCCTCGGCAGCCCGGCCGACGCCGTCATCCGCACCGTCACCGTCCTGGTCATCGCGTGCCCCCACGCGCTCGGCCTCGCGATCCCGCTCGTCATCGCCATCTCGACCGAGCGGGCGGCGCGCGGCGGGGTGCTCGTCAAGGACCGCCTCTCCCTCGAGCGCATGCGCACGGTCGGCGCCGTCCTCTTCGACAAGACGGGGACCCTGACCAAGGGTGCGCCCGAGCTGGTCGGCCTCGCCCCGCGCTCCGGGATGGACGACGACGGCCTGCTCGCCCTCGCCGCAGCCGTCGAGTCCGACAGCGAGCACCCCGTGGCCCGCGCGATCGTGCGCGCCGCGAAGGAGCGCGGCCTCCGCATGCCGGCGGCGAGCGGCTTCAGGGCCAGCTCTGGCCGCGGCGTCGAGGCCGAGGTCGCCGTCGGCGGGGCGCCCACCTCCCCAGAGGTCAGCTCGCGCGTCCACGTGGGCGGGCCCGCCCTCCTGGCCGATCTGGGACTCGACACCCCCGCTGAGCTGGCCGACGCCGTCGACCGCTGGAAGGCGCGCGGCGCCTCGGTGCTGCACGTGGTGCGCGAGGGCGCGGTGGTCGGCGCGCTGGCCCTTGAGGACTCCGTGCGCGAGGAGTCCCGCGCCGCGGTCGCTGCACTCCAGCGCCGGGGCATCCGGGTCGCGATGATCACCGGCGACGCGCAGCAGGTGGCGGACGCCGTGGCGAAGGACCTCGGGATCGACGAGGTGTTCGCCCAGGTCCTCCCGCAGGACAAGGACCGCAAGGTCGCCGAGCTCCAGGGCCGCGGCCTCACGGTGGCGATGGTCGGCGACGGCGTCAACGACGCCCCCGCCCTGGCGCGCGCCGACGTGGGAATCGCGATCGGTGCCGGGACGGACGTGGCGATCGAGTCCGCGGGCGTGGTTCTGGCCGGGGACGACCCGCGCTCGGTGGCCTCGGTCGTGGAGCTCTCGCGGGCGAGCTACCGGAAGATGTGGGAGAACCTCGCCTGGGCCACCGGGTACAACATCCTGGCCGTGCCGCTGGCCGCGGGCGTCCTCGCGTTCGCGGGGATCGTGCTGTCGCCCGCCGCGGGCGCGGTGCTCATGTCCCTCTCCACGATCGTGGTGGCGCTCAATGCCCAGCTGCTCCGGCGTCTCTCGCTGGACCCGCGGGACGTTCGGTAGCGTGGTAGCCGTGAAGATCGACACACGTCGGACGCCGGAGCGGAGCCTCAGGGCCCCGGAACGGCCTGTGCTGTGTCGATTCCCGCGCCTCCTCGCGGTCCTCGGGCTCATGCTGGGCCTCTTGGGCATGCACGGCATGGCAGCCCACGCGGCGGGCCCAGTCCATGCGGTGGGGCCAGTCCATGCGGCGGGCCCGGCCCACGCCGCCGCCCATGGCAGTGTGGCCAGCGTGGTGGCCGTTGAGGGACACGCCTCGGACCATGGCGGGTTCCTGGCGCACGAGAAGCGCCCCCGCGTCCCGGCGGACGTGTGCGTCCCAGGCGAGGACGGCTCTCCGGAGCACTCCGTGGACTGCTTGCCCGCGCCTCCTGCGGCTCCCCCCGCCGTCGTGGCGGCCACCCCCTTGGGCCGTTCCGATGCCATCGAGCACACCGCCCCGGTGAGGATTCCGACCGCCGTGAAGGCGCGCGCCCCGGCGCCCGACCTCCTCGGGCTCTCTGTCAGCAGGACGTGATTGGCGCCCGCGCCCGCCCCTGCACTGATTCACCCAAGACAGAGAGAGACACCACCATGAATGCCAAGACCCTTGCCCTGCCCGCCGCGCTCGCCGCGGCAGTCCTCGCCCTCGCCGGATGCTCCGGAGGGGACACCTCCGGCGCCGGCACCGGCGCGGCCCAGAGCCCGGCCGCGGGCGGCCACGGCGGCCACTCCATGCCGATGGGATCGCCCACTGGCTCCTCGAGCCAGGGTGTGTTCAACGCTGAGGACGTCATGTTCGCGCAGATGATGATCCCGCACCACGAGCAGGCGGTCGAGATGAGCGAGACCGTCCTCGCCAAGGGCGGCCTCGACGAGCGCGTGGCGAAGCTCGCCGAGCAGATCAAGGCGGCCCAGGCACCCGAGATCGAGACGCTGCGCGGATGGCTGTCCGCATGGGGCCACCCGAGCATGATGCCCAGCGAGTCCGCCGGCCACGGCATGGACGGCATGATGGGCGAGGCCGACATGGAGCAGCTCGAGGCCGCAGGCGGCGCCGAGGCGTCCAAGCTGTTCCTCACCCAGATGATCGAGCACCACGAGGGCGCCGTGGCGATGGCCGAGACCGAGCTGGACACCGGGGCGAACCCGGGGGCCGTGAAGCTCGCGCAGTCCATCATCGACTCCCAGACCAAGGAGATCGAGACCATGCGCTCGCTCCTGGGACAGCTGTGAGCCGCCGGCGCGCGGCAGGAGCCGCCCTCGCCCTCGCGGCTGCCCTCGCCGTGACGGGGTGCTCCGCCGGTGGCAACGGCGCTGGCGGCAACAGCGCCGACGGGGCCAGCACTGGCGGACACAGCGCGGGGACGGGCGGGCCCGCCGCCCCGGGGAACGCGGCGTCGGCCATCCCGGGCGGCCACGTGCACGGGCTCGCAGCGAGCGCGGACGGCGAGCGGCTGCTGGTCGCGACCCACGAGGGCGTGTTCGACGCGAGCTCCGGGGCGCCGGAGCTCATCAGCGACCCGGACGACTTCATGGGGTTCGTTGGCGATCCCGACGGCACCCTCTGGGCCTCCGGGCACCCGGGCCACGGCTCGGACCGGCCCAACCCCGTGGGGCTCGTCCGGTCCGAGGACGGCGGCCGCACGTGGACCACGGCCTCCAGCGAGGGCGTCTCCGACTTCCACTCGCTCGCGGTGACGGAGGCCGGCCTGGTGGGGTTCGACGGGCGGCTCCTGCGGACGCCGACCGGGGAGTCCTGGACGGAGGTGGATGCGGACGTCCGCCCCGCGATGCTCGGCGGGCACCCGTCCACGAAGACCGTCCTCGCGACCACCGAGAAGGGTCTCTTCACCTCGCCGGACGGGGGCGCCAGATGGTTCGCCGTGCCGTCCGCGCCGCTCCTGCAGTTCGCAGCCCTCGCGGACGCCGAGCGCGCTGTCGGCGTGACGCCCGACGGCGTGGTCTACTCGAGCGCGGACGCGGGCGTCTCGTGGACGCGGGTCGGGGAGCTGGGCAGCCGGGCCACCGCCTTGACGGCGGCGGCCGAGCCTGGCGGGCCGGTGCGCGTGTGGGCGGCGACCCTCGACGGGCTCGTGGAGTCCGCCGACGGCGGGGCGACGTTCGCCCCCCTCGGGGGCTAGCAGGGCTGCTCGAGGACTGCGCTGGCAGGGGCTGCTCCGGTCCGGGATGACCGGGTTGGGCTGCTCCGGCCGGCGCTGCTCGGGCCGCGCTACTCGGGCAGGAGTCCGGCCAGGCCCTCCGTGACGGGCTTCCGCCCGGCCTCGATGTGCGCGGCAGCGAGGGATTCGGCGAGCCGCACCTGGCCGGTCAGGATCGCCTTGGCGAGGTCGTCGTGCTCTCGGGCGTTCACCTGGAGGGGACGGTTCACCGACAGGCCGAACACCCATCTGCTGAGCCCGCGCAGGGGGTGCAGCGCCCGCGCGAGGAGCGCGTTGCCGCTCAGGGCGACGATCTCGTCGTGGAACCTCGTGTTGAAGTCGGAGGTCAGCTCGACGTCTCCCGAGGACAGCGCGAGCCGCGCCCCCTCGAGGGCGTCCATGAGCGCCGAGCCGTCCGCGCCCGCGGCCGCCTTCTCGGCTGCGAGGGCGGCCGCGTACGGCTCGAGGAGGACGCGCAGGTCGAACAGCTCCTCGACATCGCGCAGGGTCAGCCTGCGGACCACCGCGCCGCGCCGCGGGGCGGTCACGACGAACCCGTCCTGCTCGAGGCGCTGGATCGCCTCCCGCACAGGCATGCGGGACACGCCGTACTGGTCCGAGAGCTCGCGTTCGCGCAGGCGCTCGCCGGGTGGGACCCGCCCGGACACGATCGAGTCGATGATCTGCCGGTACACATGGTCCGCCATCGCCGCGTCGCGGGGGCCTGCTGCTGCATTCACAACCCTGAGACTACTGGCGAGCGCCCGTGTCCGGTGTCCATGCCGGGACGGCCGGGGGTGTGCCCGTCGGCACGCCCGGCTGCCCGCCGGTGCCTGGCTGCCCGCCCGGCTGCACGCCCACGGCGGGCCCCCGCGCCGCGGCCGCACCGAGCACGGTGAGTGCGACGGCCAGCGCGGCCATCACCAGGAACGGGGCGTCCCATCCGCCTGTGGCCTGGACGAGGGCTCCGGCCGCGAAGGGCCCGGCTGCCGCGAGCGTGTAACCGGCGCCTTGGCTCAGCGCGGAGAGGCGCCCCGCGGTCCGGGCGTCTGCTGTGCGGACCACGAGCATCGCGAGCGAGTAGCTGAACGCGCCGCTCTGCGCGATCCCCAGCGCGGCGACCGGCCACGCCATGGCGGACAGCGGCGCCGCGGGCAGCCAGAGGAACGTGAGGGCCAGGACCGCGCCCAGGGCCGGGCCCATCGCTGCACGCCACCGTGACCGTGCCAGGAGGAGCGGGACCGCGAGGCCCACGGGCAGCCCTGCGAGGTTGAACCAGGCGAGGAGCCCTGCCGCTGCCGCCGCGTCCGCTCCCCGGTCGGTGAGGAACGTGGGCAGCCACGAGGTCACGGTGAAGAAGAGCATCGCCTGCACGCCGAAGTAGCCCGCGATGGCGAGGGCCGTCCGGCTGCGGAGCAGGCTCCCGCCTTCCGTAGGACCCCCTCCGGCCCCTCCGGCACCAGCGCTGGCACTTCTGGCCCAGGCGCCGGCCCCTCCCGCACCAGCGCCGCGCGCGGGCGCCGCTGCACCGGACCGGGTCCGTTCCGCCGGTGCGCCCTGCCTGAGGGCGAGGTGCACGACGACGGCCGCGGCGGCGGCGGGGACGGCCCAGGACGCGAGGGCACCGGGGAGGCCCACGGCCGAGGCGAGGGGGGAGAGGAGCCCGGCGCCGAGGGCCGCGCCGCCTCCGATGCACATGGCGGTGACGCCCGAGAACCACGTGGCGCCGCCGTGCTCCTTGACGAGCTGGGGCACGAGGACGCTGCCCACCATGATCATGACACCGGCCAGGACGGTCCCGGGGAGCATGAGCGCCGGGGAGGCGACGCGGAGGACGAGGGCCGCGGCCAGGACGAGCATCGCGAGGGAGAGCGTCCTGCCCAGCCCCCACCGCCTCGCGAGCCACGGTCCGAGGAGCGCAGAGAGGCCGAACGCCACGAGCGGCGCCGAGCCGAGGGCGAAGAGGAGAGGAGAGCCCCCGGCCAGCGACGGCCCGAAGGCGTCCCCGAGCGCCGGGAACGCCGCCGCCATGCTCGTCACGGCCGGGCGGAGGTTCACGGCGATGAGGATCCCTGCGAGGACCGCCGCGAGGGGCACGCGGACGCCGCCGGGACGCCTCCCGAGAAGGGCCTGCGGGCTCGCCGGCACGGTGTCAGCGGAGGGTCGAGGGCTGTGGGCCACGGCGTTCCCCTTCTGCGCCGGGCGCGCCGGGTACCGGCCCGGAGTCCCTGAGCGCCCCGGGCCGGAGCACCTCGAGGCCGTCCGCCACGACCCGCCCGTCGTGGAGCACGGTACGGTCCCGCCCGCGGTCCATGACGGCGCTCGTGACGGTCTCGCCGTCCACGAGGACGAGGTCGGCGCGGTCTCCGGGGCGCAGGCCCGGGCGGTCCGCCGAACCGGTCAGGCGGGGCACGCTGCGGTCCAGGATGGAGGCGCCGCCCATCGTCGCGATCGCGGCGCAGTGTTCTATCAGCTGGTCCCTGCGGAGCCGGTGCGTGAAGGCGAGCTGCCACGTGCGGTCCAGCATGTCGCAGTTGCCGTAGGGGCTCCAGTAGTCCCGCTGGCCGTCCTCGCCGAGGCCCACGCGGATCCCGGCCTCGGACATGCGGGCCAGGTCGAACTGGACCCCCGGCACGGCCGGGGCGACCGTGGCCCACGCGACGTCGAGCTCCGCCATCTCCTCGACGAGCCGCGCGGTCGCGTCCGGGTGGACGTTCGCGAGGTCGTAGGCGTGCGAGAGCGTCACGCGGCCCTGCATCCCGAGGGCTCGGGTGCGCTCGAAGACGAGCTCGGCGCTGAAGATGCCGAGGTGCCCGGGCTCGTGGAGGTGGATGTCCACGTCCGCCCCGTGCTTCTCGGCGAGGCCGAACACGATGTCCAGATGCCGTGCCGGGTCCCTGTCGAGCTGGCACGGGTCGATCCCGCCCACGGTGGTCGCGCCCTGGCGCAGCGCCTCTTCGATGAGCGGCACCGTGCCCTCCTCGCGCAGGAGTCCCGCCTGGGGGAACGCCATGATCTCGACGTCCGCGGCATGGGCGAAGCGCTCCTTCGCGGCGAGGACCGATCCGAAGCGCTCGAGCCGGCAGTCCACGTCCACCTGCGCGTAGCTCCGCACCCGGGTCGTTCCGCGGGCGACCATCCGCTCGAGCGTCCCGGCCACGATCTCGGCATGCGGCACGGGGGTGTCGCGCCAGTTCTCGCGGTCGTTGCACATCATGTTCCACACGCCGGGCTCGGCGGTGTGCGGACGGAAGGGCAGGCCGATCCTCGTCGAGTCGAGGTGGACGTGCACGTCGCTGAAGGCGGGCAGTGCCAGCCGGCCGCGACCTTCGACGACGGTGCCTCCTGGCGCCTGCGGCGACCCTTCGTCGTCGTGCGCCCCCGTGCGGCCAGGCCCCGCGGGGTGGAGTGCGGCGATGCGGCCGTCCCGCACCTCGATGTCCACGGTCGGCCCGCCCCACGGGCGGACGTCGGTGATGAGCACGGGGCTCTCCTTCTCTCTCGGACGGTGGGAAGCGGGCGGGACGCGCCAGTGCGCGGTCCCGCCCGCTGGGTTCGCGATATGCGGATTCAGAGGTGCAGCGCCGCCTCGGCAATGGCTGCCGCGGCGACGAAGCTCGCCGTGAGGGTCATGAGCCCCACCACGACCACCTTCCAGCTCAGGGAGCGCAGGGCCTTGATGTCGCGCCCGAGGGACATGCCGATGAGCGCGATCATCGGAAGGCCGGCGTAGAGCACGTTGATGTTCTGCGCCGCGGAGGCCACGAAGGCGCCGGTCGGCATGAACGAGGCCGAGGCGATCGTGGCCAGCGCGAGGACCCAGATGCTCGAGGGCACAGCGGGCACGAGCTTCGCGAGGACGAGCGAGACGGCCGCGAGCGCGAGCAGCACGAGCACGCCCACGACGTCGAGCGCGCGGAACGAGCCCGTTCCGAGGGCATTGAGCAGGAGCCCACCGCCGCCGGCGGCCGCGAACGCGATGATCCATGTGGTCGGCGTGCGCACCACGGCCGGGTCCGTCTCGATGCCGTGGATGTCCACCGACTGCACCCCAGCGCCGTCGCCGCCCTCGGCGCGTACCTTCCCGACGCGGCGGCCGAGGTCGTCCCGGCCGAAGAGGCGGGACCACATCCGGTAGAGCCGCTGGCACAGGGGCAGGGCGATGAACACCCCGGCGTAGAAGCCCACGATGTTGGTCACGAGGTTGGAGAGCGCTGCGAGCGCCATGATCTCCCCGGCTGCCTCCGGGTACAGGATCGAGAGGGCGCCGACGCCGCCGAGCATCATCGAGGCTGAGCCGAGGCCCAGGCCCATGGCGAGCGCGCGGGGGTCGAAGAAGTCCAGGCCGCCGAGCAGGCCGGCGAGGATCGAGATGAACACGGCGCCGAAGACGCTGCCGAGGACCCACACGGAGAACACGCCGCGGTACTCGGGGGAGCGGACGCCGAAGCGCTGGATCGCGAAGGCGAGGTAGGACTCGCGGTCGATCGACCACGTGGCCCCGACTGCGGCCCGCCCCATTCCGAGCGCCACCGCGACCGGGAGGGCGAGGATGACCGTGCCGACCACGTGGCCGACCTCCTGGAGCAGGATGGCCGGGCCGATGTCCGCGAACTTGGTCAGGGACGGGCCGATCCCGGTTCCGAGGCCGGCGAGGAAGAACACGATGCTGACGTCCATGAGGTGCGCCGAGACTGCACGGGCCCGGCCGCCGACGGGCTTCCACTTCTGGATGCCGATCGCGCTGCCGATGAGCACGGCCCACAGGATCGGCAGGAGCACGATCGCGGCCGGGCCCATCTGGAACTTGTGGGTGCCGATGAGGATGGCGGCCGCCGAGACGGCGGTGGAGACGGCGATGACGCCGATCCAGAGGCGGGTGCCGGCGCGGAAGGGCGCCGGGCGGGTGGCCGCGGAGACGGGGGGCTGACTGCCTTGTGCTGTCGTCGCTTCGTTGCGCATGACACTGGGCCTTTCGGGGGGAGGGGCGAGAGCGGGTGGGCTCGTTTGGTATCCCAAAATGACTGTATACTCGAGAAGTAGTGAGACGCAAGTCACTGTTTGTCCCGACAGAATCACGCCATGACGCAGCATCTCCGATCAAGCCGAGACGGCTAAGTCCAATCCGGTATCCCAGCCATTCCGCTTGGGAAGCCCCCGCCAAGGAGTCCAGAAGTGTTCAGGAAGATCACCGCCCAGTACGTGCTGGGCTTCGCCGAAGGCCGCCACACGCTCATCGAAGGAGGCGAGGTGGTATGGGACGGGGACTCCATCGTGTTCGTGGGGCGAGGCTACGACGGCCCGGTCCACGAGGAGCTCGATTGCGGCCAGAGCCTGGTCACCCCCGGCCTCGTGGACCTCGACGCCCTCGCGGACATCGACCATCTCATCCTGGACTCCTGGGCCGCGCCGGAGGTGGCCCTCGGCCACGTGTGGTCAGAGGACTACTTCGCCCGCGGCCGCCGGGACGTCTTCACCCGTCAGGAGCGCGCCGTCGTGCGCGAGTTCGCCCTCGCCCAGCTCGCGCTGCACGGCATCACCACCTACATGCCCATTGCCTCGGAGGTCCACAGCGCGTGGGCGGAGGGCTTCGACGAGCTCGTGGACATGGCCGAGACGAGCCGCCGCATCGGCCTGCGCGGCTACCTCGGCCCCGCCTACCGCTCCGGCGTCCACGTGGCCACGGCATCCGGGGGGCGGGACGTGCACTTCGAGCCCGCGCTCGGCGAGGAGGGACTGCGGGACGCCGAGCGGTTCCTCGACTTCGCGGCCGGGCTCGGCGACCCGCTCGTGACCGGCGTCCTCCTGCCCTGCCGGATCGAGACGCTCTCCGAGGACCTCATGCGGCAGACCGCGAAGACCGCCCGCGAGCGCGGGGTGCTCGTGCGCCTCCACTGCCTCCAGTCCCCGCTCGAGGAAGGGCTCCTGCAGCGCGCGGCCGGCCAGGGCGTCCTCGGGCTGCTCGAGTCCACGGGGCTCCTCGGCGCCCGCCTCCTCATCCCGCATGGGGTGGAGATCGACGCGCGGGACCCGGCGGCCGCCGCGCCGGGTGGCCCGCTCGAGACGCTCGCGCGCCACGGGGTGAGCATCGTCCACTGCCCGCTCACCTCGTTCCGGTACGGCAAGCAGCTCGTGTCCTTCGACCGCTTCAGGGAGGCCGGCGTGAACCTGTGCCTCGGCACGGACTCGTTCCCGCCGGACCTCGTGCGGGGGATCGATGTCGGCTCGCACCTGGCCCGGATGGCCGAGGGCAGGCCCGACGCCGGCCGGCTCGCCGACTACTTCGACGCCGCGACCCTCGGCGGCGCCGCGGCACTGGGCCGGCCCGACCTGGGGCGGCTCGCGCCGGGGGCCCAGGCCGACATCGCCGTGTGGTCCCTCGCCAGCTTCGGGGACGGCGTGGTCGAGGACCCGCTGCGGACGCTCGTCCTCAACGGGACCGCGCGGCAGGCGACCCACACCTTCGTGGCCGGCCGCCCCGTGGTGGTGGACAGTGGCCTCCCGGGCGTGGACCTCGCCGCGCTGCGGGCCGAGGGGCAGCGGCTCTTCGGCCGGATGCGGGAGGCCTACTCCGAGCGGGACATCCTGCTGCGGGACCCGGACGAGCTCTTCCCGCCCGTCTACCCGCGCGCCTGACGCGGGCATTCTGCGCGGAACGGCGCGCCCGGAGCGTCCACTTCAGGCTCATCTGGGCGTAATCTGAGAGCCACCGTCGCACTCTGGGTGCGGCGGCCCCAGAGCACCCGGAGCCCGCATGACCCACGAGACCCCGGCGGCGCCCCGCGGCCCCGCACCGGCCCTGGCCCACGCCGAACCCGAGCAGCCGGTCCGTGCGCGGTGGGTGACCGGCGTCGTGCTGGTGAACCTGGGCATCAACGCCGCGTTCTTCGGACCGCTCCAGGTGCTCCTCGCTCAGCAGGCCGCGCACTTCGACGAAGGGCAGAAGGAGGCGATCTTCGCGCTCGTCACCGGCGTGGGCGCCGCCGTCTCGATGGTCGCGAACCCCCTCTCGGGCGCGCTCTCGGACCGTACCGCCGGCCGGTTCGGACGACGCCGGCCCTGGGTCCTCGGCGGGGCGGCCCTGGGCGCGCTCGGCCTCGTCGCACTCGCGGGCGCCCCCGACGTCGCCGTCATGACGGCGCTGTGGTGCCTGGTCCAGGCGGGCTGCAATGCCGCCTACGCGGGCATCACGGCCGCGGTCCCGGACCGGGTGCCGGTGCTCCAGCGCGGCACGGTGGGCGGCCTGGCCGCGACGGGGCAGACCGTGGGCATCCTCCTGGGCGCCGTGATCGCTGCCGCGGTGGCCGGCAACTTCGCGCTCGGCTTCGCCGTGTGCGCGGCCGTGCTCGCCGTGAGCGTGGTGCGGTACCTCATGGCGGCCGACGACGTCCCGCTCCCGCGCTCGGCCCTCGCGGCGTTCTCGCTGGGCCGGTTCGCGGCCTCGTTCTGGGTCAGTCCCCGTCGGTTCCCCGACTTCGCCTGGGCGTGGCTCACGCGCCTGCTCGTGAACATCGGCAACCACATGGTGACCCTCTACCTGCTCTACTTCCTCGCGGACGCCGTGCGGCTCGAGGAGGGAACCGGGATCCCCGCAGAGACCGGCGTGCTCGTGCTGACCGGCCTCTACGCCGTCATGGTCATCGTCACGAGCGTGCTCGGGGGAAAGCTCAGCGACCGCATGGGCCGGCGCAAGCCGCTCGTGATCGGGTCCTCGTGCGTGATCGCGCTCGCCTCCCTCATCCTCGCCTTCTCGCCCACCTGGCCGGGGGCGATCACGGGGGCGGTCGTGCTCGGCATCGGGTTCGGGGCGTACCTCGCCGTGGACTTCGCGCTCATCACGCAGGTGCTGCCGGCCGCCGCGGACCGCGGCAAGGACCTCGGGGTCATCAACATCGCCAACTCGCTGCCACAGGTGATCGCACCGGTCATCGCGTACCCCTTTGTGGCGTTCCTCGGGGGGTACGTCTCGCTCTACGTCGCGGCGGCGGTGATCGGCCTGCTGGGAGCGGCCTTCGTGACCCGGATCCGCTCCGTCGACTAGCGGCGCCTTCGGCCCGGTGCTCCCTCGGCGGGCCCGCCGGCGGCGCACGTCGGCCGGCTCCGGTCAGCGCAGGGGGAGGGAAGGGGTCTTCGCGACGAGCTCGCACGAGGCCTTGAGCTGCTGCTCCGCCTCGAGGGGGAGCAGGCGACCGGTCCGGACGGCCGTGACGAGGCCGGAGATCACGAGCACGACGTTGCGCCCCCGTTCTGCGCCGCCCGCGAGGCGCCCGAGCACGGACCAGGAGAGCTCGTCCACTTCGCCGATGAGGGCCGCGAGGTCATGGTCCGCGGGGACGATCAGCTCGTCGAGGCACGAGTTCACGGCGGGCTGGGCGAGGCGCATGTGGAAGAGCTCGATCGCCGCCCCGACGAGGTGCCGCACGCGCTGGGTCCGGTCCTGGGCGCGGCCGGCCCGCTGGTCCACGCGCTCGCGCAGCTCCAAGAGCTGCCTGCGGTGGAGGGCCAGGAGCAGGTGGGCGGCGGAGGGGAAGAAGCGGTAGGCAGTGCTCGAGGAGACGTTCGCCTCGCTGGCGATCAGCGTGACGTCCACCTCTGGGTAGTCCAGGGTTGCGAATCGCGCTGCCGTGTCGAGGAGCTGGTTGTAGCGCGCCGCAAGGCGCGGGGTCGCCGGCGGGGGTGCCGCAGCGAGCAGGTCGTGTGGCAGTTCGAGCACAGCAGGAGCCACCTCTTTCCGGACGGTTCTGCACCCCGTGAGGCGCGCCGGGGGGTGGGGCACGCGGGGACTGTCCAACTATACGCCAGCGGCATCGGCGCGGGCGGGCCGGGGACAGTGGGAGCGGGTGTGCAGGCGTGACGCCCCGCGGACCCGCCGCCCTCACTCAGGTAGCGGGCGTCCTGCCCCTGCCGGCCATCAGCGAGTCCACCCGGCCGGGATCGTACAGGGTGCGTTCCACGAGCCGCGACAGGCCCACTGCGATTGCGTCCGGGTGCCGCAGCGGCTCGACCGCGAGGCCCGTGAGCACGTCCTCGAGCACCCAGTCGACCACCGTTTCCCGGACGCCCTCCACGAACGAGGGCAGGGAGCCGATGGTCCCGCCCATCGCGAGGCGGGACGGGTTGAGCGTGGCGACCACGGCGGCGAGGACCGAGCCCGTGAGGCGACCCGCCTCGGCGACCGCTTCGCGCGTGCCGGAGTGCCCGGCGTCGTACGCCGCTGCGATGTCCGCCGCCGTCCTGCACGGGGGGAGCCGCGGGTCGTCCAGGAGTGCGCGGCCCGAGGCGATCGCAGCCAGGCAGCCAGTCCGTCCGCACCGGCAGACGCGGTGGGCCGCCTCCGGGATGCGGACGTGGCCGATGTCCCCGGCCACCCCGTGGACGCCGCGCACGAGTGCGCCGTCCACGATGATGCCGCAGCCGATGCCCGTGCTGACCTTGACGGCCACGAGGGACTCGGAGGAATGGTCGGCCTCCCCGACCGCCATGGCACGGGCGTCGTTCTCGAGCACGATCGGGCATCCGAGGGTCCCCTCGAAGGCTTCGGCGAGCCACGCCATGTCCCAGTGGCCGAGGACCGCGCGCCAGTACCCCTTGACGCCCGTCGCGTCCACGGGCGCGGAGAGCCCGATCCCGGCCCCCACCGGTTCCCGGCCGCCGGTGATCTTGAGCGCCGCGTCGAGGAGCGGCCCCACAGCCTCCTCCACAGGGCGGGTCGAGTCGAACGGGAAGCGTATGGAGTCCAGGATCCGGTGGCGGAGCGTGAGCAGATGGACGCCCGCCTGTGTCTGTCCGATGTCGAACGCGACGACGACCTTGTCCCGGTCATCGAACCGGATCCTGCGTGCGGGCCGTCCCCCGGTGGAGGCCAGGGGCTCCGCCTCGTAGGCCAGTCCGGCGGCGAAGAGCGAGTCGAGCCGCTCGTAGAGGGTCGAGCGCGCCATGCCGGTGTGGGCCAGCAGGGATGCGCGGCTGAAGCCCTCCGGGCGCGCCCGGAGCAGGGACAGGAGCTGGCCGGGACTCGCGGCGAGTTCCACTCCGCCTCCTTGACGTGATTCGGATCACTTACTTATGATCGACCATCGTACAGAAGTGGCAGCCGAACGAGAAGCCCATGGAAGGGCTGCCGGACGGCCCTACTCAGCCAACAGCACGGATCACCGCAGACCCGGTCACAGGAGGCCCTCATGCGCCACAATCAACTCGCTTCCCCCCTCGCCGAGGCTGCAGCGCAGCGCCTCGGAACCCCTGATCGACGGACGTTCCTCCGTGGGACCCTGGCCGCGGCCGTGGCCATCCCCTTCCTCTCTGCCTGCAGCGTCAACACGAGCGGCGGCGGAGGTGAGGGAACGGTCAACTTCCTCTCCACGCAGTTCACGCCGGTCGAGGAACGGCAGAAGTACGAGGCCACCCTCAAGAAGGCCGTGGGAGAGGACCTCGGCGTGGCCTACAACCCCGTGGACACGGGCGTCTTCAACACCACCATCAAGTCCCAGCTGTCTGCCGGCAAGGTCGAGGTGGGGCTCATCGGCGGGCTCCACGGCGACCTTGTCCCGTTCGCCGACCAGCTCGAGGACCTCTCCTCGCTCACCGAAGAGCTCCGCTCCCGCGGCTACTCCGAGGACCTCCTCGAACTGGCCAAGCTCGGCACGGACAAGCCCCGCTACATCCCGTGGATCCAGGCCACGTACGTGCTCGCGGTGAACAAGAAGGCCCTCGAATGGCTCCCGAGCGGCGCCGACGTGAATGCCCTGACCTACGAGCAGTACCTCGCCTGGGCCAAGGCGGCCAAGGCCGCGAACGGCGGCAAGGCCGTGTTCGGCATCCCGGCCGGGCCCAAGGGCCTCCACCACCGCTTCTACCAGGGCTTCCTCCTGCCCAGCTTCACCGGCGGGCAGATCACCACCTTCCGCAACGAGGACGCCGTGGCGGCCTGGACGTACATGAAGGAGCTGTGGGCCAACACCAACCCCGCCTCCACGAACTACGACTTCATGCAGGAACCGCTCGCGAACGGCGAGGTTCTCGTCGCGTGGGACCACGTGGCCCGCCTCATCAACGCCGTGACGGCGAAGCCGGACGACTTCGTCCTCGTCCCCGCCCCCTCGGGGCCCAAGGGCCTCGGCTACCTCCTCGTGGTCGGCGGCCTCGCCGTCCCGCAGGGCTCGAAGGACAAGGACAAGGCGTTCGAGGTCATCAAGGCCCTCTCCGCCCCGGAGGCGCAGATCGAGACCCTCAAGTCCAACGCGTTCTTCCCCGTGGTCAAGGCAGAGATCGGGTCCGACCTCCCGGCCGGGATCGCCCTCGAGGCGAAGGCCGTGACGGCGCAGCAGGAGGCCCCCAAGGCCATCCTCGCCCTCCCGCCCGTGGGCCTCGGCGACAAGGACCCCCAGGTCTCGCAGCTGTTCAAGAACTGCTTCCAGGAGATCTGCCTCAACGGCGCGGACGTCAAGTCCACCCTCGCCAAGCAGGGCGCCGCCCTCGACCAGATCATGAGCAGCCTCAAGGTCCCGTGCTGGGCGCCGGACCCTGAGGCCGACGTGTGCACGGTGGCGTGATGGCCCGCACCTCCTCAACGAGCCCGCCCCCGGCCGCGGCGCCCCCCGGCGCCCGGCCGGGCGGCCGGCGCCCCACGGCCGAGCGGCCCCCGCGGCAGCGGCGCCGCACCTCCGCCGCGATGCTCCTCATCGCTCCCTCGATCGTGTTCATGACCCTCCTCTTCGGGTGGCCCATGGTCACGGGCATCCTCCAGGCCTTCGGCGGGCCCGAGGGCCTCACTGGGGACAACTTCGCGAGGATGGCTGCGGACCCCTACTTCTGGCCCGCGGTGCGCAACACCCTCCTGCTGATCGTCGTCATGATCCCGCTGCAGTTCGTCCTCGCCCTGGCGATGGCGCTGCTCATCCGCGCCAAGCCCAAGTTCTCCTCGGTGTACTTCTACATCTGGGCCATCCCCCTGGCCGTCAGCGACCTCGCCGCCGGCCTCGTCTGGCTTGTGGTGTTCACCGACCGCGGCTACCTCAACTCCCTGCTCGCGAACCTCGGTCTCGAGCCGGTCTCGTGGCTCGCATACGACAACTACCCGTCGATGTTCATGGCGGTCCTCGTCGCCGAGGTGTGGCGCGCCACGAGCCTCGTCTTCGTGATCGTCGTCGCCGGCCTGCAGTCCATCCCCAAGGACTACGAGGAGGCGGCCGGCGTGTTCGGCGCAGGCTTCTGGCGGCGGCTCTGGACCGTGACCCTGCCGCTGCTTCGGCCCAGTCTGCAGACCGCGCTCATCCTGCGCACCATCCTCGCGTTCCAGACATTCGCCGTGGCGCTCGCGCTCACCGGCCAGAACTTCCCGCTCATCGTCGGCGAGACGTACCGCTGGTACACGGGCCTCCAGGACGCCAACGTCGCCTCGGCCCTCGCGCTCGTCGTCATGGTCGTCTCGATGATCACCGCCGTGGGCTACCTGCGGCTCCTGCGGGACCAGACGGAGGCATCATGACCAGCAAGGCCCCTGCGGCACCTCCCGCGCGCGGCACCGGGGCGGGGCACGACGGCGTCGACCGCCGCCCGCTCGCAGCGCGCCGGCGCCAGCGTGCCCTCCTCCAGCTCGCGTGCGTGCTCATCACGCTCTTCATGGCGACACCGATCTACCTCATCGCGCTCGCCGCGACCTCGAGCAGGGAGTCGCTCACGCAGTTCCCGCTGAGCTTCATCCCGGACAGCTTCTCGCTCGAGACGATGGAGTCCTTCCTGCAGTCCACCGGCATCCTGGGCGCGCTCATCAACTCGGTGCAGGTGGGCGTGTTCACGCTCATCCTCTCGCTCCTCGTGGGAGTGCCGGCCGGGTATGCGGTGGCGCGGTACGCCTTCCCGGGCAGGGAGCCGTACCAGCTGTTCCTCCTGTTCACCCGGGCGCTGCCGATCGTGGTCCTCTCGGTGCCGCTCGCGCAGCTGTTCCTCCAGACCGGGCTCTACGACAGCGCGCTCGCGGTGGTCCTGCTGCACACGGCGCTTGCCCTCCCCACCACGATCCTCATCACCGCCTCGGTGTTCCTCGGCGTGCCCAGGGACGTGGAGGAGGCCGCGAGGATCTTCGGGTGCACGCCTGTCCAGGCGTTCCTGAAGGTGGTCATGCCGATGGCCGTGCCCGGCATCGCGGCGGCCTCCATCTTCACGTTCGTCATGAGCTGGAACGAGGTCCTCGGCGCCTCGATCCTCACCCTGAACCAGCGGACCCTCCCCGCACAGGTGCTCACCTCCCTGGCCGAGTCCCCGCTCGCCTACCGGTTCGCCGGCGGCTTCATCCTCGTCATCCCGGCGCTGATCTTCATCTTCTTCATGCGCCGCTACCTCACCAACATGTGGGGCTCCACCATCCGCTGAGAGAGGCTCACAGCACAGCCATGGCAGACATCGAGATCCGCAATCTGCACAAGACCTACCCCGGCGGCACCGAGCTCGCCACCAACGACGTCTCGCTCCACGTGGACCAGGGCGAGTTCATGGTCCTGCTCGGCCCGTCCGGCTGCGGCAAGACCACACTCCTGCGCATGGTTGCCGGACTGGACCTCCCGGACCAGGGGAGCATCCGCATCGGCGGCCGTGACGTCACCTACCTGCCCCCGCAGGAGCGCAACCTCTCCATGGTCTTCCAGTCCTACGCGGTGTTCCCGCACCGGAAGGTGCGCGCCAACATCGCCTTCGGCCTGGCCATGAAGAAGGTCCCCAAGGACGAGCTCGAGAGGAAGGTCGCCTGGGCGGCGGACCTGCTCCAGCTCACGCCGTACCTGGACCGCTACCCCGCGCAGCTCTCGGGCGGCCAGCGACAGCGCGTCGCCGTGGCGCGCGCGATCGTCATGGACGCGGACGTCCTGCTCATGGACGAGCCGCTCTCCAACCTCGACGCGCTCCTGCGCCTGGACTTCCGCGCCGAGCTGAAGAAGATCGTCCAGCACCTCGGCACGACCACCCTGTACGTGACCCACGACCAGGTGGAGGCCATGAGCCTCTCCGACCGCGTCGCCGTCATGCGCAAGGGCCGGATCGTGCAGCTCGGCCACCCCATCACGGTCTACGAGGAGCCGGCTGAGAAGTTCGTGGGGGGCTTCATCGGCTCCCCGCCGATGAACTTCCTCGACGCCGCCGTCTCGGGTGGGGAGCTGCGGATCGGGGACCAGCGCATGGCCGCCCCGGCCTTCCTGACGGAGAGCGCCCACACCGCCGGGGCGGCGAACGGCGGGATGCCCGTGACCATGGGCATCCGCGCCGAGCACATCTCGCTCGTGGGCGAGGGGACGGGCGCGGGCCTCGAGGCGCGGGTCGAGGTGGTCGAGCCGCTCGGGCACGCCACCCTGCTCACCGTGGACCTCGAGGGCCAGCGGCTCAAGGTCCAGGTTCCCTCCACCGTGCGCCTCGATCCCGACCAGTCCGTGGCGCTCCGACCCGACCCCGAGGCGCTGCGCTTCTTCGACCCCGAGACCCAGATGGGACTTTCCGCATGAACCGCACACTCTGGCAGAACCCTGACCGGCCCGTCGCCGACCTGGGCGAGCTCGGCGACCGCGCCCGGGCGGTGCTCGCCGGGAACGACCTCGGCACCATGGTCACGGCCGCGCCGGACCTGTACCCGCACATGTGGAGCTGGGACGCGGCGTTCGTCGCCTCCGGCCTCTCCACGGTGGACGTGCCCCGCGCCCTCGCCGAGATGTCCAGCCTCCTCGCCGCGCAGTGGCACTCCGGCATGATCCCGCACATCGTCTTCTCGGACGCCCCGGGCTACTTCCCCGGCGTGGACCGCTGGCGCACCGCTGGGGTCTCGCCCGAGGGCGTGTCCTCGAGCGGGATCTGCCAGCCGCCCGTGCACGCGACCCTCGTGCGGCGGATCGTGGAGCGGGCCGCAGCGCGCGGCGGCCAGGACGCCCAGGCCGCCGAGGACTTCGCCCGCAGCACCGTGCCCCAGTGGATCCGCTGGCACGAGTGGCTCCGGAGCGCGCGGGCTGCCGACGGCTCGGGGCTCGTCACCGTCTACCACGGCTGGGAGTCCGGCATGGACAACTCCCCGCGCTTCGACGGCCCCTACTCGCGCGTGCACCCGGGAGAGCTCGAGCCGTTCCAGCGCACCGACACCAGGATCGTGGAGGACGCGAGCCAGCGGCCCAGCGACGAGGAATACGCGCGCTACCTCTGGCTCGTGCAGCAGATGGCGGACGTCCGGTTCGACGACGCCCGCCTCCCCGGCGCCGTGGACTTCCAGGTCAAGGACGTCTTCATGTCCGCCGTCCTCGCGGCGGCGAACGAGGACCTCGCGGTCCTCGCCGAGGACTACGGCCACGGCGGGGAGGCTGCACAACTGCGCGAATGGGCCGCCGAGTTCCGCGAGGGCGTCGACTCCACCGTGGACCCGGAGACGGGCCTGGCGCGGGACCGTGACGTGCTCACAGGGGAGTGGATCGGCCTGCCGACCATCGCCGGCTTCGCCCCGCTGGTCTCCAGCACCGACCCCCTCCTCCGGGCCCGCCAGTCGGAGCTCATCGACGGGCCGGACTGGACCGGGGATCCGCGCCTGGCCTTCCCCCTCCCGGCCTCCACCTCTACCCGGTACCCGGAGCTGCGCCCGCGGCAGTACTGGCGGGGGCCCGTGTGGCCGGTCATGAACTGGTACCTCGCCTCGGCCCTGCGCCGGCACGGGGACGAGGAGCGGTACGGGCGGTGGCGCGAGGCCTCCCTCGACCAGCTCATGGAAGGCCACTTCGGCGAGTACTACGAGCCCTTCACGGGCGAGCCGCTCGGCAGCTGGGACCAGTCCTGGACCGCCGCGGTGGCCCTCGAGTGGCTCGACGACCCGGCGCCTGGGCGGTGAGCGCCCCCGCGGGCCCGGTCCGCGTCCTCATCGCGGGGGCCGGGGCCCGCGGCAGCGCCTACGCGCGGCTCGTCCAGGCCACCGGACGGGCGGCCGTCGTCGGGATCGCCGAGCCCTCCGCCGTCCGGCGGGAGGCGCTCGCGGACGAGCTCGGCGTCCCGGCCCACGCGCGGTTCGCGGGCTGGGAGGAGATGCTTGCGCGCGAGAGGTTCGCCGACGCCGTCGTCATCGCCACGCAGGACCGCGACCACTACCGCCCGTTCGCCGCCGCTGCGCGCCGCGGCTACTCGATCCTCCTCGAGAAGCCCATCGCGGTCACGCTCGGGGAGTGCCGCGATCTCGCCGCAGTGGCACAGGAGCACTCCGTGACCGCCGCCGTGTGCCACGTGCTGCGGTACACGCCGCTCACGGCCGCGGTGCGGGCGCTCCTCGATGCCGGGGAGATCGGCCGGATCGTCTCGGTGCAGCATCTTGAGCCGGTGGGCTACTGGCACTTCGCGCACTCGTACGTCCGCGGGAACTGGCGGCGCGAGGACCTCGCGAGCCCGTTCCTGCTCGCCAAGTGCACGCACGACGTCGACTGGCTCACCTGCATCATCGGCAGCGAGCCAGTGCGGGTGGGCTCCTTCGGCTCGCTCGCCCATTTCCGTCCCGAGGAGGCGCCCGACGGGGCGGGCGAGCGGTGCACAGCGTGCCCGGTCGAGGCGTCCTGCCCGTACTCCGCGCTCAAGGTGTACGGGGCCGGCCGCCCCGCGCCCGGCGGGGGCGCCCCCGACCCGCGGCGCGCCTACTTCGCCGAGGTGGTCGATCCCGGCGGCACGCGGGAGTCCCTCCTCGACGCTCTCGGGACCGGGCCCTATGGCCGGTGCGTCTACCGCTGCGACAACGACGTGGTGGACCACCAGGTGGTCTCGATCGAGTACGCCAACGGCGTCACCGCGTCACTCACGGCCACGGCGTTCACCGAGGCCACCGCCCGCAGGACCCGGATCTTCGGCACACGCGGCGAGCTGTCCGTCTCCGACGCCGGCCTCACCGTCCACGACTTCGTCTCGGGCACTACTCGGACTGTTCCCGTCCCGGTGGCGGGAGCCCTCAGCACCGCTCCTGAGGGCGCCACCGCGCCGGAGGGGGCCACCGCGGCCGAAGGCCACGGCGGCGGGGACCGGGGTCTGATCGAGGCATGGGTCGCCTCGCTCGCCGAGGGCGGAGGCGGGAGGATCGAGTCCTCGCTCGCGGCGTCCCTGACGAGCCACGAAGTGGTCTTCGCGGCCGAGGAGGCGCGGCATTCGCACCGGATCGTCGAGCTGCGGGGGGCCGGACTGAGGTAGCGGGGAAACGTCGGGCTCGGGCGGGGCGCACCGTTTTGCGGCAGCGGGGAGGCCGTCGCGTATCATGGCCGTACCTCTTCCCCGAGGCCGGCACGAGCGGACATCCCTGCTCCAGATGCCGGCCCCCGGACGCCGAACCCGGCAGGAACCCCGGATCCCGTACATGGCTGTGCCTGGAGTGCGCCCTGCCCGACGAAGCGTTCGGCGCCCCTCCAGCCCACGGCCGCCCCGCCGTCGTGCGCCTTCCGCCGGCGGCACCGACCCAGGAGACAGTGCCGTGTCCATTGCAGCAGCCCGCCCCACGACCGAGCCCGCCGCGAAGCCGGGGGGCGCCGAGCAGCCCGCCCCCGCCGAGCAGCCCATCACCGACGCCGAGATCTTCGCCGCGCACGAGGGCGGCAAGCTCTCGGTCGCCGTCGACCGCCCGCTCGCGACCAAGCGCGACCTCTCGATCGCGTACACGCCCGGCGTCGCGCAGGTGAGCCGTGCGATCGCCGCCGAGCCCGCGCTCGCCGCGACGCACACGTGGGCCTCGCGCCTCGTCGCCGTCGTCTCGGACGGCACGGCCGTCCTCGGCCTCGGCGACATCGGGCCGAGCGCCTCGCTGCCCGTCATGGAGGGCAAGAGCGCCCTGTTCAAGACGTTCGCGGGCCTCGACTCGATCCCGATCGTGCTCGACACTACCGACGTGGACGAGATCATCGAGACGCTCGTCCGGATCGCCCCGAGCTTCGGCGCGGTGAACCTCGAGGACATCTCCGCGCCGCGCTGCTTCGAGCTCGAGCGGCGCCTCATCGAGGCCCTCGACATGCCGGTCATGCACGATGACCAGCACGGCACCGCCGTCGTCGCCCTCGCGGCGCTGACCAACGCGGCCAAGGTCGTGGGCAAGGAGCTGGGCTCGCTCAAGGTCGTCATCGCCGGGGCGGGCGCGGCGGGCATCGCCGTGGCCGAGATCCTGTTGACGGCGGGCGTGACCGACGTCGTCCTGATCGACTCCAAGGGCACCCTGCACACCGGCCGCGAGGACCTCGCGGGGATGAAGGCGGAGTTCGCCGAGCGCACCAACCCGCGCGCCGTCGCGGGCGGGGTCTCGCACGCGCTCGAGGGCGCGGACGTGTTCATCGGCGTCTCGTCCTCGAAGGTCCCGGAGGAGGACATCGCGGCCATGGCGGAGGGCTCGATCGTGTTCGCCCTCTCGAACCCGGACCCCGAGGTGGCGCCGGAGACCGCGCGCCGGCACGCGGCTGTCGTCGCCACCGGGCGCAGTGACTTCCCGAACCAGATCAACAACGTCCTCGCGTTCCCGGGCATCTTCCGCGGCGCGCTCGACGCCGGGGCCCGCCGCATCACCCCGGCGATGAAGCTCGCCGCGGCGCGCGCCATCGCGGACCTCGTGGGCGAGGACATCTCAGCCGAGTACATCGTCCCGAGCCCCCTCGACCCGCGCGTGGCGCCGGCTGTGACCGAGGCTGTCATGCGTGCCGCAGCCTCCGCCGTCGTCCCGGGGGAGTAGCAGCCCGCCCGCCGCGCCCGGCTGCGGGGTCATGGCCCTCTGGGTGATATGACCCCGCGATGGGTGTGGACCCCGGGAGCGCGGCCGGGCCGCGCCTAGGATGGCCGGATGGACACTACTGCGCTCACCGCCGTCCTGGTCGGCCTCGCCCTCGCCGTCTCAGTCGCCGGCACGATCGTCCCGATCCTGCCCGGCAGCATCCTCGGTCTCCTCGCCCTGCTCGCGTGGGCCCTGTTCGGCGGCGCCGGGTGGGGAGGGTGGCTCGTCTTCGCGGTGGGCGGCGCGCTCCTCGCGAGCGGGATGGCGGCCTCGGCAGTGCTCGCCGGCCGACGGCTCAGAGAGCGGTCCATTCCCAACCGTTCCGTCCTCATCGGGGCGGTCGGCGCGATCGTGGGCATGTTCGCGATCCCCGTGGTGGGGCTCTTCGTCGGCTTCGCGCTGGGCCTGCTGCTGAGCGAGTGGCAGCGTACCCGGCACCTGCGCGGCGCCGCGTCGTCGTCCTGGGCCGCGCTCAAGGCGACCGGGCTGGGCATCCTCGTGGAGTTCGGCTTCGCGTGCGCTGCCGCGACGGTGTGGGTCGTCGGCCTTTGGGTGCACCTCGCCACCCGCTGACCCTCAGGCGGGGACGAGCCTCACCGGCAGCGAGGACCAGCCGCGCAGCGTCGTGTGGAGGTAGCGCTCGGGCTCGGCCACCGGCTCGATCCGCGCCACCCCCCGCGCGAGCTCGCCCAGGAGGACGTCCATCTCCATCCGCGAGACCGGCTGTCCCACGCACTGGTGGATTCCCATGCCGAAGGCGAGGTGCCCGCTCGCGTTCCGGCCGACGTCGAACGTGTCCGCGTCCGGCCCCCACCGGCGCGGGTCGCGGTTCGCGGCACCCACGAACACGGCGACCTTCGCGTCCGGGGGAAGCACGACGCCGTTGATCGCCGCCGGGGCTGCCGCGCGCGGCGCCGTGGTGCGGTAGAAGGACTGGAACGGCGACTCCCAGCGGAAGGCCTCGTCGACCGCGAAGCGCACGAGCCTCGGATCCGCGTGGACCGCGGCCCACTGGTCAGGGTGGCCCGCGAGGGCTGCGAGGACCGCGCCGAGGGAGAGGATGGTCGTGTCCAGTCCCGCGGACAGGAGCGCGCGCACGAGCAGCGTGGCCTGGTCGGCCGTGATCCCGCCGGCGTCGGCGTGCGCCCAGATCTGGGCTCCGAGCCCCCCGGGCGCGAGCCGTCCGCGGGCGCAGTTCGCCATCGCCCACTCGTTGGTGCCCTCTCCCGCCGCGAAGTGGTGCCGTGCGAGCGGGGTGTCCGGGCCGAACGTCGAGAAGTTCTTCGCCCCGAGCGCGAGGAGGTTCTCGGCCCGGCCCTCGCGGGGGATCCCGACCGCGTCGCCGAAGACCCGCAGCGGGAAGGGCTCGGCAACGTCGCGGACCAGGTCCACCTCGCCGCGCTCCAGGAGCGTCTCCACGAGCGCTGCCGCCTCGGCCTCGAAGCCTGCCCTGAGCCCGCGGAGGCTTCGGGGGGACACGACGGCGGCGAGGGCCCCGCGCATCGCCGTGTGGACCGGCGGGTCGGACTCCATGATCCCCTGGAGGCGCCAGGACTCCTCGCGGTGGAGGTTCTTCGGGCCCGCGCCGGCGCCCGAGATGAACGTCCGCCAGTCCTCGAGCACCGCCCGGCACTCGTCGAACCCCGTCACCGCGTAGACGCCGTGCTCGGCGAGGAAGGCGACCGGGCCGGCGTCGCGCATGCGGGCGAACAGGGGGTACGGGTCCGCGAGGTGCTCGGGGGCGTAGGGGTCCTCGGCGACGACGGGCACGGAGGGCTCTGAGGTCGGCATGGCGCCCACGCTAGGCAGCGGCGGCGAGGCGTGAGAACAGTTGGTCCCACCCTGTGAGAATGCCGGTTGAGCGCCCCGGCCGGCCCGGGGGAGCATCCAGGACAAGGAGGGCCCATGCAGCTTGCGTCGTTCGAACGTGGACTCGACATCCTCGCGCGCATCGCGGAGGCCGGTGAGGCGTCGGTCGAGTCCGTCGCCGCGGACCTCGGCATCCCGCCCAGCAGCGCCTACCGCTACGTGCGGATCCTGCGGGAGCGTGGGCTCGTGGCCGAGGACGCCGGGCTCTACGGGGCCGGTCCGGCCCTGCTCGAGCTCGCGGGCCGGCATCAGCGTCAGGCGCGCCTCGCCGAGGTCGGCGGTGCCCTGGCACGGGAGCTCGCGGACGAGATCGGCGAGACGGCCGTCCTCGTGATCCGCGTGGGCACACGGGCCCTGTGCCTGCGCCGGGCAGAGCCGGACAAGGCGCTCAAGTACACCTTCGCGGTCAACCAGCTCCTGCCCCTGCACGCCGGCGCCGGGCAGCGGGTCCTCCTCGCATGGGCGCCGGACGCCGTGGTCGAGCAGGTCCTCGCGGGACCCCTCGAGAGGTACACCGCCCAGACGCCCACCGGCCCGCAGCTGCGGGCGACGCTCGGGCAGGTCCGCCAGGCCGGATGGGTCCTCTCCCGCGGCGAGCTCGAACAGGGGGCCGTGTCCATGGCAGTCCCGGTGGTCTGCGAGGGCGAGGTCATCGCCTCGCTCGACGTCGCCGGGCCCGAGTTCCGCTGCGGGACCAGGCGCTGGGCCGACTCGACGCGGGCCCGGCTCCTGGCCGCCGCCCGGCAGCTCGGGGCCGCGCTCGAAGCCCACGGCGACCGCGCGCCGTCGGCCACCACCCAACCGTTCCCCGCAGAGGAGACACCATGACGACAGCCCCCACGCTCGCCCACAGCCGCTCCGGCGCCGGCCAGGACCTGCCGCCGCTCGTCGTCGGGCGCGCCCCGGTCACGGTCCCCGACGTCGTCGACGTGGCCCGCCGCGGCCGCCGCATCGAGCTCGACGCGGGCCTCGCCGAGCGCCTGAAGCCCGCCCAGGAGTGGCTCGAGGAGGTGGTGGCGGGGATGGGCGACGGCGCCGAGGCCCGCCCGATCTACAGCGTCAACACGGGCTTCGGCTCGCTCGCGGGACGCCGCGCGTTCCCCGACCCCGCCGACGCCGCCGAGCTGTCCCGCCGGCTCGTGCTCTCCAACGCGTGCGGGGTGGGCCGCAATGTCGACGAGGAGGTGGTGCGCGCAACGATGCTCATCCGCCTCGTGAGCCTCGCGCAGGGGCACTCGGGCGTGCGGCCCGAGATCATCGTGACCCTCGCGGACATGCTCAACGCAGGCGTGTGCCCCGCGATCCCCGAGTACGGCTCCCTCGGCGCGTCCGGCGACCTCATCCCGCTCGCGCACATCGCGATCGTCATGACGCGACCCAAAGCCGGGACCGCCAGCCCCGCGGGCGACGGCCTTGACGACGAGCGCGACTCCGGCGAGGCCCTGCTCGACGGCAGGGTCGTCTCGGGCATGGAGGCGATGGCCGCAGCCGGGGTCGAGCGCATCCCGCTGGGTGCGAAGGACGGCCTCGCGCTGCTCAACGGCACGTCCTTCTCGTGCGCCCAGGCGCTCCTGGCGCTGCACGACGCCGAGAACCTCCTCGAGACGGCCCAGGTCACCGCCGCGATGAGCATCGAGGCGCTGCGCGGGTTCGGCGACGCGTTCATCGCCGAGCTGCACGAGGCCCGCGGGCAGGCCGGCCAGACCGCGGTCGCGGCGCGCCTCCGCGAGCTGATCGCCGGCAGCGCCCTCGTGGACGGATCAGCGGATGCGGACCCGGTCCGGCAGCCCCCTCAGGACGCATACTCGCTGCGCTGCGTCCCCCAGGTGTTCGGGCCCGTCAAGGACACGCTCGCGTTCGTCCACGGGATCCTCGAGCGCGAGGCGAACGCCGCGACGGACAACCCGCTCATCTTCCCGTCGCTGCCCGCCGCGCGCACCCTCAAGGCCGTCTCGGGCGGGAACTTCCACGCCGAGTACGTCGCGTTCGCGGCCGACTTCCTCTCGATTGCCGCCACCGAGATCGGGTCCATCACGGAGCGCAGGCTCTTCCGGCTCGACGACGGCTCGCTCTCCCGGGGCCTGCCGGACATGCTCGTGGCCAGCGAGCAGGTCGGCATGGACTGCGGCTACATGCTCCCGCAGTACCTGGCCGCGGCCCTCGTCTCCGACTGCAAGACGCTCGCCCACCCGGACTCCGTGGACTCCATCCCGACGTGCGCCAACCAGGAGGACCACGTCTCGATGGCGAACAACGCCGGCCGCCACGCGCGGCAGATCGTGGCCAACGTCGAGGCCGTCGTGGCCACAGAGCTGCTCATGGCCGCCCAGGCCCTCGACCTGCGCGCCGCGGACCCCGAGACCGCCGGGCTCAAGGCATCCCCGGCCGCGCGTGCCGCGGTGGCCCTCGTGCGTGCCACGGCCGCTGCGGACGGGCGTCCCGTGGACGTCATCACCCGGGACGTCGTGATGTACCCGCGCCTTCGCGCCGCGATCGGGCTCGTGCACTCCGGCGCCGTCGTGGACGCCGTCGGGGCGGCGCTCGCGGGGGCGCGTGCGCAGGCGCCCGCCCAGGCACCGGTGCAGGCGCCCGCGCCGGCATCCGGAGGGGCGCACGACGCCGGTGCGCGCCGCCCGGGAGGGACGACCGCATGAGCACCGGGCCGGCGTCTTACGCCGAGCTCGAGGTGACCCGTGTGCGTGAGGAGGCCGACGGCGTCGTGGGCCTCACACTCACCGACCCGCTGGGCGGGGAGCTGCCCGCGTGGGAGCCGGGCGCGCACGCCGAGGTGGTGCTGCCCAACGGGCTCGTGCGGCACTACTCGCTGTGCTCCGACCCGACCGACCGCAGGCGGTGGCGCGTGGCCGTGCTGCGGGAGGCAGCGGGGCGGGGCGGGAGCGCGTTCGTGCACGATGAGCTGCGCCCCGGGACGAAGGTCAGGGCACGGCTGCCCCGGCAGGGCTTCGCGTTCGGGGCGGACGGCCCGGTGCTGTTCATCGCGGGCGGGATCGGGATCACGCCGCTGCTGCCCATGATGCGCGCTGCCGAGGGCGCGGGGATCGCCTGGCGGCTCGTGTACCTCGGGCGCTCGCGGGCCCGGATGGCTTTCCTGGGCGAGATCGCCGCGCTGCACAGCGCCGCCGGCGGCGGGGGCCGCGTGACCGTGCACGCGTCGGGCGAGTCCGGGCCGTTCGACCTCGTCGGGCTCATCGACGGGCTCGCGGCGGGGGAGACGGTGTACGCGTGCGGGCCGGAGCGCCTGCTGGCCGCGCTCGAGGAGCATCCCGTGCTCGCCGCCGAGCCGGGCCGCCTGCGCACCGAGCGGTTCGCTCCCGGGAACGGCGCGCCGCCGGGCCCCGGGCCGCAGGACCGCGCCTTCATGGTCGAGACCTCCGACGGCACCGAGGTGCTCGTGCCGCCCGGGGTCAGCATCCTCGACGCGCTCGACGCCGCGGGGTTCCGCACCCTGAGCTCGTGCCGCTCCGGGACCTGCGGGACGTGCGAGACCCCCGTCCTCGCCGGCGTGCCCGACCACCGGGACTCGCTGCTCACGGACGATGAGCGCGCGGCAGGCGAGACCATGATGCTGTGCGTCTCGCGGTGTTCGGGGGAGCGGCTCGTCCTCGACCTCTGAGGCATCGCTAGCATGGTGGGCATGGCTTCCGGCGAGCTGCACCGCCAGCCCTCGTACCACGATCCCCGCGACCTCACGCCGTTCCGGCGCGTTCTCGTGTACGCACCCGTGCGCGGGCTGGGCCGGCGGGTCTCCGACCGGCTCGCCCGGCGGGCTCGGGTGCCGCGCCTGCGCCGCTTCCCGTCCAAGCCGGAACGGCTCGTCCACGCGGCCGTGTTCGGCGCCGGGGAGCCGGAGAGGCTTGTCCTCCTGGCCCGCGCACACCCCTCGTGGGCCGGGCTCGCCTACGTTGTGGCTGGCCTCCACGCCTACCGCGCGCACCAGCACGCGCAGGCCGCCGAGCTCCTCGGCCGCGGCCTCACGGGCCCGAGCGGGGTCGAGGCGGCTGCCTTCGCCGCACAGTACCTGGAGGAGTTCCGGGTGTGGGTCGAGGTGGCCGAGGGCGTGGAGGTCGAGGCCGCGTTCGGCGAGGAGGCCGTGTGCCTCGCCCTCGCGCACAGCCTCCGCGAGGTGGGCCGCCCCCGCGACGCCCTCGCGGCTCTCGAGACGCTCCCGCCCTCCCTGCCCGCCGCCCTCGCCGCGTGCCGCCTGGCCGAGGTGCTCGGCCGGCCCGCCGACGTCGTCGACCGCACCCGCGGCCTCACCAACAGCGGCGACCTCGCCGCCGTCCTCCTCGTGCTCCGCGCGCGGGCGCTGCGGACGCTCGGTCGCCGCGCCGAGGCGCATGCCGCGCTCCGGGAGGTCCTGCGCCGGCGCCGCACGGCGCTCCCGGTCAAGAACGCCGCCGCGACCGAGCGGGCCCTCCTCATGCTCGGCGCGGTGCGGCTCCCGCGCGGCGCCGGGCTCGGGCGCGTGACGCCGAATGGCGGCTCCGCGGGCCCCGGCCAGTTGCGCCGTGCCGAGGATGCGGACGCGGCAGATGCGTGGCTGCGGGACTTCGAGCGGCTGACGGGGGAACGGGAGGGCTAGGGCAAGCCGGCAGTGCTACCCGCCCTCCGCGAGCAGCGCTGTGGTGCGGTACGGGATGACGGTGCGCAGGATCATCCGGGTCGAGGTGCGGCGGATGCCGGGGCAGAGGCGGATCTCCTCGGAGACCCGGTAGAGGTCGTCCGGGCTCGTCGCGACGACCCGGATGAGGAGGTCCGTGTCCCCGGCGGGTGCGAGGCACTCGAGGACCTCGGGGATGCTGCGCAGGGCGGCGACCGCGGCGTCGATCTGGCTCTGGTCGAGCTCGGCACTGACCTCCGCGGTCACTCCCCGGCCGAGCGCCTCGGCCTCGACCCTCGTGCTGTTCGCCCGGAGGACCCCGCCCGCGGCCATCCGCTCGAGCCGCGACTGGACCGTGCCGCGCGCAAGCCCGAGCCGCTGCGCGAGCACCATGATCGGCGCGCGGGGATCCTCGTCGAGGGCCAGGAGGATCCTGCGGTCGGTCGGGTCAAGCTGCGATCTGATCATGGACGGCCGCCTTTGTCCGAGGATGTTGGTCAGATTGACCAGTCTACGCAGCGTTCGTTGTCATCGGCGATCGGGTGGTGCTCAAATGGTGGCAATCAGCCGCAGGGCCCACCGGCCGGCGCGGCGCGGCAGCGGCCCGCGGCGGAACACCCACCGCCCGGGACCCGATCGGGCGCACGAGCCCTGCCGGCACGGCTCCGCCACCGAACGTGGCAGCACAGCAGGCCCTGGCCCCCATGACGGCGCGCACGCGCGTCGGTGATGGAGGCCAGGGCCTGCTGTATGCTCGGCGCCGCCGCCCACCGGGCGCGGGCAGCGGCAGACCGCGCTCAGCTGAGCGAGTTGGAGGTCTGCTCCTGGGCGGTGGCGTTCTGGTTCATGGTCCGGGACGCCTCGCGCAGCTGTTCGATGAGCTTGGCGAGGGACTTCATGCCCGTGGACTGCCACTCGTTGCGGAACTGCTCGGCGTCGCGGCCGGCCCAGTTCGCCGGGATGTTGTTGCTGATCAGCGCGTTGAGCGTGTTCTTGATGTTCTCGACCTCGCCGGCCTTGGCGTTGAACTGCTTCGCCACGCCGCGGAGCTCGGTTACGTTCGCACCCTGCTGAATCGCCATGATGTTCCTTCCATCGGTTCCCCCGGGCCATCCCCGTTGGGACCACCGTAGCTGGGCTGCCCTCGGCGGCGCGATGGGGAGATCTCCACCGGCTGGTCGGGGCGGCAGGAAGAGGTGAGGCTTCAGCCCGCGCGGTCCAGCGCCACGGTGGTGGTCCCGGCCACCGTGGTGGCTCCCGTGCGGGAGCGGACGACGACGGAGATCGGCACCGTGCGCGGGCCCGCCGGTGCGGGGGCCGGCTCGTCGGAAGGAGCCGGAGCGGAGGGAACGGGGCCCGAGGGACTGGGGCCCGAGGGGACAGGGCCGGAAGGAACCGGAGAAGCGGCTGGCGCCACGGCATCCCCGCCCGCAGGTGCAGGGTCGTCCGCCGCGGGCTCATCGGAGGCGGACTGCACCGAGGCGCCCTCGAGCTCGCGGGCTGAGGCGGCTGCTGCGGCCATCGAGGCCGAAGCGGCGGCCGCGGCCTTCTGGGCGGCGAGGATCGAGTCTGCCTTGGCGACCACGGCGGCACGGTCGCGGTCCGCGGAAGCGGGGCCCGCCGTCGTGCGCTCTGCGGAAGCCCCGGAGGGGGAGAGGAACGGACGCAGTGCGAGGCCGAGCAGCGAGGCGATGCCCTGCCCCACCCCAGCCAGTGCCAGGACGATCGTGAAGGCGAAGGCGAAGAAGGCCAGCAGGAGGCCCCCGATCACCACGGTCCCGAGGAACACGAGATTCGTCACCAGCAAAGCGTCGTCCACAGCAGCTCCTCCCCGCATCCGGAACGGTGGTCCGTCGGCTCCCGCAGCCCGGCCCGCGGAGCGCAACGCCCCCATTCTTTCCCGACAGGACGGGGGCGGGACAACCTGATCCGCGGCGTGTGGCCGAAAAGCAATGGAGACGTTATGCGGTGTGACAGTTGCAGCGGAATGTGTCTCGGGCCGGTCTCGGCGCGGCGGGAACATCCGGCCGCCTGAGCCGGTTGCCGCCTACGTGACCACGCCTGTGCCTTCCGCCGCGCCCGCCTCCCAGCCTTCCTCCCATCCCGCCGACCAGCCCGCCCTCTCGGTCCTGGACCTCGCCCCCGTCGTGGAGGGCTCGAGCGTCGCCGACGCCCTCGCCGACGCGACCCGCCTGGCCCGCCTCGCCGAGGATGCGGGCTACCGGCGGCTCTGGTACGCAGAGCACCACAACACGGACGCCCTAGCCTCGAACGCGACCGCCCTGCTCATCGCCAACGCGGCCGCGAACACCTCCACGCTGCGCGTGGGCTCGGGCGGGATCATGCTGCCCAACCACGCCCCGCTCGCCGTCGCCGAGGCCTTCGGCACGCTCGCGAACCTCTACGGCCCGCGCATCGACCTCGGCCTGGGCCGCGCGCCGGGCACCGACCCGCGCACCGCCGCGGTCCTGCGGCGCGGCTCGCGCGACGACGGCGAGGCCGCCTTCGCCGCGAACATCCGGCTCCTCGCGTGGTACTTCGGAGAGCAGGTCGAGGACGCCGAGAGCGTGCAGCTCTCCGGCGGGGTCCACGCCGGCGTCGCCCGGGGGACCAACGTGCCGCTGTGGATCCTCGGGAGCTCGACGGCGGGCGCGGCCATCGCGGGCCGGCTCGGCCTGCCGTACGCGGCCGCGAGCCACTTCGCCCCCTTCCAGCTCTCCGAGGCGATCTGGACGTACCGGCAGATGTTCGACCCCTCGGCACCCACCGCCCAGATCGCCCAGCCGTACGTCATGGCCGGGGCGAACCTCATGGTGGCACCCACCCGCGAGGAGGCCGAGTTCCTCTTCACGACCCACCAGCAGATGTTCGTCGCCATCCGCCGCGGCACGCGGGGACCGCTCAGGCCGCCCGTGCGGGAGATGGACTGGGCACCGCACGAGGAGCAGATGGCGTCCTCGGCCCTGCGCGTCTCGGCCGTGGGCACGCCCCCGGAGGCCGCCGACTTCCTGCGCACCTTCTCGGCCTCCCACGGGATCGACGAGCTCATCCTCACCGGCTACGCCCACGACCCGGCGATGCGCGAGCGCTCGTTCCGCCTCCTGGCCGAGGAGTGGGACCGAGTGCCGGCCGCCTGACGCGCGCCCGCCCACCCAACCCGCCCACCCAACCCGTCCACCCCTCTCGGAATTGTTGGGTTGAGCAGGGTGCGGGGCGTGCGCACCCTGCTCAACCCAACATTTTCGCGGATGGGGACGGGAGAGGGGTGGGGACGGGCGGGCGATGGGGACGGGAGAGGGATGGGGACGGGAGGGGTGGGGCGGCTCGGGCGGTCAGAGGACGGCGGTGTGCGCCCGGGCGGCGGAGCGGACCGCCGCGAGGGCGGCCTCGACGATCTCCTGCCCCGCCCGGACCCCCGGCGTGGCCGTCACCGTGAGGCCCTCGCGCACGTAGCCCGCGGCCTCGAGCTCGCCGTGGCACGGCCGCAGAGCGATGTCCGCCATCTCGAGCAGCCCCTGGTCCAGGAGCGAGTCCCCGGCCGCGACGAGCGTCGTCGCGCCCACGCGGTCCATGACCTCGGCGATCGCAGCCTCCTTCGTCACGGCTGCCGGGACGCAGTAGAGCTTGCGTCCCTGGAGAGAGACGACCCACCCCCGTTCGGCGCACCACGCCGCGAGGCGCGGCACGTAGTCCTCGGGCAGCTCGGCCCGCTCCACGATCGCGTACGCGAACAGGTCCTCCGCCGTTCGTATGCGCTGAACGCCCGGCGCGGGCTTCTCGCCGAGGTGGGCGAGGACCTCGCCCAGGGGCGCTGATCCGCGCTCGACGGCGCCGCGCACGTGGGCGGCCCAGTCGCCGTCCGGTTCGCCGTGGTGGAGCAGCACGCCGCCGTTGGTCGTGACGGCGAAGCGTGTGGGCGGGAGCTGGACCCGGTTGAACTGGGCGCGCGTGCGCGTCGTGACGGGGACGAGGAACGCGTGGTCGAGGAGCTCGAGGAGGAGGGATTCGGCGTCGCGCGTCATGAAGCTCAGGGGCAGGCCCTCGTAGAGCTCGCTCACCACGAGGCGCGGTGACGCAGCGCCGCCGGCGGCGTCCGGGCCGGCGACGCCCGGGCTGTCGAGGTACAGGGCCTTGGCCGAGTAGATGAGGGTGCGGTCGAGGTCGAAGGCCGCGACCGGCAGCCCGTTGGCCGGCCCGGCGCCGTCACGGCGTGCCCCGGCGCGCTGCGGGGGAGTGCCGGCGGGCTCGGCGCGCCCCGGCGTCGGCTCGGGGCTCTCCCGCGGCTCGGGGACGAGGGCGAGCGTTCCTGGTTCAGACATCGAGCACCGTCTTCCCGTCGGCCCCGGTCGCGCCGGGGGTGTACTTCGGATGGATGAGCCCCACGCAGCTGTACGGCAGGCCTTCGACCGGCTCCACCGGCACCCCGCGCTGCTCGGCGAGCAGGAGCACGTGGGCGAGCTCGCCGCGCAGGAGGCGCCCGGCGTCGTCCCGCTCGAGGAGCTCCGGGCGGGCCAGGACCTTCCACGGCACGCGGCGCAGGAGCACGCGCGTCGTCTCGCCGACCCCCGGCTTGACGAGGTTCACGGCGCTTGGACCGGGCCCCATGCCCTGCTCTGCCGCGATGCGCTCGACCGCCGCCCATCCCGCCCAGGTGGGCTCGGCGTCGTGCGCGGTGCCGGTGCCCCAAGGACCGCTGGCGGGGGCGGCCGCGCCAGTGTCCGCTGTGCCCTCAGCGCGCGCGGTGCCCACGGCCGTGAAGCAGGCCTCGACGGCGTCCACGAACTCGCGCGAGACGTCCCGCCCCGCGAGCTCGCGGTAGAACTTGGCGCCATGGAAGTCGTGCGGGCCGATGAGCTCCCGGTTGAACACCGTGCGGGAGACGAGGCCGGAGACGGTCGAGTTCAGGCACGCGGAGGGGATGAGGAAGTCGTCCCGCGTGCCGAAGACGCGCACGCAGTGGCCGGGGTCGGCGAGGACCGCGAGCTCGGGGGAGAGCCGCCCCTGCCCGCTGTGGGCGCCTGCGGGCAGCTCCGCTGCATTGAACTCCGCTGCATTGAACTCCGCCACGGCGGAGGCGAGCTCGCGCGCGATCGCGCCCTTGCCGGTCCAGCCGTCCACGAACATGATCTGGTCGGGCCGGTGCCGCGTGAGGAGCCAGCGCAGCGCGTTCCTGTCGATCCCGAGCCCGCGCACGATGCTCATCGTGTAGTGCGGCACGTCCAGCCCGTGCGCGTGCCGGGCCCAGCGCCGCATGAGGATGCCCACGGGCGTCCCGGCGCGGGCCAGCGAGACGAGCACCGGCTCCCGGTCCCTCAGCGCGAGGACCTGCTCGGTCACGTCCGCGACCGCGGCCGCGATCCGGTGCGCGGACTCGGCGAGGGCATCGTGGAACAGGGCCTGGTACTGCTCGCTCGGCTCGTACTCCTGGGGGAGGGACTCGGCGTAGCTCGCGCGGCCGGACTGGATGGCGGCCTCGCGTTCGTGCGCCGGCGCCTCGAGCTGGGCGCCGGAGAGGTCCGTGAGCAGCCAGGAGACGTCCTCCGGAGCGTAGGAGCCGAACGCCGCCGGGTCCGCGGGGCCGTGGGCGCTCCCGCGCAGCGGCTCGGGGTACGGGGCCGCGGCGTCGAGGTGGAGCACGACGACGTTCCGCGCCGCCCGCGCGAGCGCCTCGGTGGCGCTGGGCTCGCCGTCCGCGGGGGTCCCGGGCAGGCCGGGGGTGTCGAGCAGCCCGCGGCCTGTGCCGGGCTCGGGGAGGTACACGACCGCGTCGAAGCGATCGCCGCCGGTCCCGGCTGCGACGTTGTAGGCCGCCCGGCGGCCCGTCGCAGGGGCGCCGTCCACGGCGTGGTCGTGGGACGCGAACGTGAGGGCGGAGCGGACGGCGTAGCCCGGATGGTCGTGGACGTGCACGGGGGAGCGGGTCGTGGACGAGAAGTGCACGCGCGGGGGCCGGGCGTGGCCGGCGTCGAGCCGGAAGGCGAGCTCGTCCGCGACGGCGAGGGGCAGCGCGAGGTGCTCCTCGGACCCGAGCACGAGGATGCGCGCGTCTCTGCCGACTCCCGCGTCCACGAGCGCCCGCAGAGCGGCCGCGGCGGGCCCGAGGGCCAGCTCCGCGAGCCGGGGGCCGTGCGGGCCGGACGTGTCCACGCCGAAGCGCGCACTCCGGACGGGCCCCAGCCCGTCCGAGCCATCGGCCTCGCCCGGCCCGCCCGCGGGAACGCGGACGTGCACCACCCCGCCGAGGTGGGGGTCTTGGCCGCCGAGGTGGGGGTCCTGACCGCCGAGGTGGGGGTCCTGACCGTCGAAATGGGGGTCTTGGCCGTCGAGATGGGGGTCTTGACCGTCGAGATGGGAGCCGGGAGCCTCCGCGAGCCACTCGGCGGCCCGCTCGAGCACATCGTCCGGAAGCCCGACCGACCCCCGCCCAAGCGCCACCACGGCGAGCTCGCACCCGAGCTCGTCGGCCAGTCCGTCGAACAGGCGCCGATCCTCGTCCGAACGCAGGTCCACGAGCGTGGCGACCACATACCGCCGCCGTGCCTGCGGGGCGCCGGGGGCATCGCCGTCGTGCGTCCCCGCCTCCGGACCCCCAGCCCGACTGGCCGCACGCGCCCAGGCAGCGTGCAGCTCCCGGACGGTGTTGAGCACGGTGCGGCCAGTGGAGAGCTCGTCGTCGACGAGGACAACCGTGCCCGCCCGTGCGAGCCGCTCCGGGTCGGTGGGGACGATCGCGTGGCTCGTCGCGTGCGAATGCTCCTCCTCGAACCCGCCGAACGGCGGCACCGGGGTCGCGATCCGGGTCGAGTGGACGTAGTACGAGCCCAGGAACTCCGCGACGAGGTGCCCCAGCCCGGTCGCGGTCTCGGCATAGCCGAGGGTCGCGAGGGCCTCGCCGGCCGCGGGCGGGGCAGCAGGCAGGGGCAGCACCTCGAGGCACGACGGCGGGGTCCCCTCGAGCCAGGCGAGCAGCGCCTTCGCGGCGGCCTCCAGAGCATCGCGGCCGGCGTCCCACGGGAGCCCCAGCCGCAGCGCGACCGCTGCGCCGAGCACGCGGCCCGCGCCGATCGCGAGGCCCGGCGGGGTCGGGACGTGCTTCGCGAGGACCCGGGAGACGAGCAGCTGTGCGCGCTTCGGGTTGCGTCTCACGGCGAGGCCCACGAGGGCGTCGACGGGCAGCAGGCTGCCGGGCGCCGTCGTGAGCGTGATGCCGAGGCGGTCACGGACCACGGTGCCGCTCCACACCGGCGCTCCGCTGTCCCCCATCTCGGCGGCCAGGTCCCCCATCTCGGCGGCCAGGTCCCCCATGTCGGCGGTGCTCATTTCATGCTCGCTTCCAGGAAGTCCACAAAGGTCACGGACGGCTGCGCCACCCCGAACGCCTCCGCGCGCTGGAGCGTGCGCACGGCCCACGCGCGGTGGGGCTTCGACTCGTTCATGCGCGTACCGGACCGGGACGCGGACGCGCCCCCGCCCTGGGATCCGAGGATGTCCAGAGCGTCCTGGTACTCGTCGTGGGCCACGACATGGAGGGCGTGGACCACGGGCACGTGGGTCGGGTGGATCACCGTCTTGCCGAGCAGCCCGTTGGCCTGGTCCAGCTCGATCTCGCGGATGAGCCCGTCCAGGTTGGCGCCGAGGAGGTGCTGGCGGAGCATCGCCGAGTTCGCCACCTCGAACGGCGTGGCCCGCAGGAGCGGGCGGAGGATCCGCTCGGTGTTCGAGTAGTGCTCCCACACCGTCCCGGAGATGACCCAGCCCTCGTCGGCGCGGCCGAGGATGCTCACCACGTCCCCGATCACCCCCGCCACCACGCCCACGTGGTAGATCGTGAGGTCCCGCGAACGGCGCAGCCCGTACTCGGAGGCCATATCCGTCCCGCCGAGCCGGACGGACAGGACCTGGCTGCGGTGGGCGCGCAGCAGCTCGCGGACCTCGAGGAGCGCGTCGACGCGCGTCTCGAGATGGGTGGTGACCGGGTGCTCGATGATCGGCATGGCCCGCAGCGGGACCTTCGGCGAGAGCTCGGAATTGAGCCGCTCGAGGGCCGCGAGGAAGCGCTCGCCGCGGCCCGTGGCGTTCTCGAACTTGGGCAGCACGAACCCCGTGAGCAGCTCGGCGGCCGTCCCGAGCCGGCGGCCCACGTCCAAAAGCTGCTCGGGGGTGCGGGGCCGCACGAACAGGAGCGGCAGCGGCTCGGCCGCCTCGGGCGAGTCCGTCCAGACGCCGGCCGGGCCGTTGCCGTGGTGGGCGGGCACGGAGCCCTCTGCGGAGGCGCGGCGCCGCTCGAGCTCCGTGAGGGCCGCGACCACGTTGCCCTCGGCGCTCTCGACCGCGGAGTCCGCCACGGAGTCCTCGAGGCACAGGACCGTGCTCGTGCACCCCGAGCGCGCGCGCTTGAGGAGCCCGTCGGCCAGCCCCGGCCGAGTGCCCGGCGTGTAGAGCGTGGCGCCGAGGCCTATCGCGAGCGTGTCCGGGTCCGTGTCCGGAGTGAGCTCCTGCGGCCGGCGGAAGAAGAGCCGCTCGCGGGTGCTCTCGTTGAGGAATGAGAAGTGCAGCACGGGCCCCCCAGAATCGTCAGTGCCTGCCTCGACGAATGTACAGGCCCGGTGCCGCTCAGCGCAGCGGTGTGCCCACACCCACCGTCATGGTGAAGCCGAACTCGCGCCAGATCTGCCCGTCGTCCCAGTCCTCGGGCACGGACTCGGCGCGGAGCTCGAGGACCGCCCCGATCCGTGTCGCCGTGATGACGGTGCGTTCACCGGCTCCGAGGCTCCCGTGCACGCCGAATCCGGCCCCGGCGAAGCCCTGGACGGTGAGCGGCCCGCCGGCGGCGATGAAGAGCGCGCGCCTCAGCTCGCGCACATGCCGCAGCACCACCACGGCGTCACGGCTCACGAACCCCACGAGCGGCCGGTTCCCGTCCGTCATGATGGGCGTCCCGATCTCCTCGCGGTGCACGCTCTGCGCGCCCGTGGTGCGGTCGGCGCCTTCCCACGCCGCCCCCCGCGTGCCGGTCACCACGAGCGAGCCGACCCCCGCCTGCCTCGGGTTCAGGCGCACGACGGCGTTGATCGCCGTGAGCTGGCGGAGCTCGCCGAACGCCGGGGCAGGGTAGAGGCGGTCCTCCGGCCCCGACGCCGCGTGGCGCGGTGGGGCTGCGGACGCAGGGTGCGACGACGGACCGTGTCCGGCAGCGGCGGCGCGGCCCGGCGCCGAGAGGTCGAGCGGGTTCCGGCCCGGCTGGGCGGCCACAGCGGGCGGGGACGGTGCCGGGCCAGCGGGGGCCCCGACGGCGGGGGCCGTTGCGCGCACGCGGCGCGTGAGGAAGGGGACGTCAGCCCCGCCCAGCCCCTTCACCCGGCCCGGGCTCACAGCGCCAGCCCGAAGTCCTGGGCCACCCCGGCGAGCCCGTTCTCGTACCCCTGGCCCAGGGCGCGGAACTTCCAGTCGTCCCGGTGCCGGTACAGCTCGCCGAACATCATGGCCTTGATCCGGTCGCCGTGCATGGGCGGGATGTCGAACCGCAGCAGCTCGCGCCCATCCGGGCGCGCGAGCCTGATGTACGCGCTGCGCACCGCGCCGAACGTCCCCGGCCCGCGCAGCTCGGGGTCCACGTAGGCCAGGAAGGCGATCTTCGCGACCTCGGCGGGCACGAGCCCGAAGTCCACATCGACCTGCTCGACGTCCGCCGGCGCCCCCGGCGACTCTGCGAACGCCACGGAACCGCCCGCCGTCGTGAGCTGGTTGAAGAAGACGAGGTGCTCCGGCGTGAGGGCGCGGCCGTCGGCGCCGCACACGATCGCCATCGAGGTGATCTCGGACTGCGGCCCGTTGCTCGGGACCGTCTGCCAGCCCATGCCCACGAGGACGCCGCCCAGTCCGGGGTTCTCTGCCGTGAGCGGGGCATTGCTCCCCGCAACCATCGAGGCCATCAGAGTCGCTCTCCTTCGTGCGGTCCGTGCTGCGCGTGCGGGTCGTGCTGTCCGTGGGGGGGCAGCGCCTGCCCGGCGCCGCCCCCGGGAGTGAGGCGGATCCCGCCCACGTCGAACTTGTCCTGCAGGAACCGGCCGTGGACGCTGAGCTCCGCCACGGCGCCGGTGCGGACCTGGTGGTCGAGGTCCAGGGCGGTCGAGTGCAGGATGTCGAGCTGCTCGAGGAGCTTCTCGGTCTCCGGGCTCTCCTCCGCGTGCGCCCTGGCGGGCAGGGCCCGGTAGACGCGCAGCGAGGTGGGCAGGTAGTCGGTGACCATGGCGTGGAGCAGGACCCGCTGCTCGGTCGAGGCGCCGTGCTCGGCGATGTAGGCGATGAGGGCCCGCAGGAGGTCGTCCGTCTGGCGCAGACGCGAGGACGCGAGGGTGGGCAGCAGGGCACCGGCGCGCCGGATGGCGCTGCGCAGGTCGGCGAGGGCCGCCCGGGTCTGCTCGAGTTCCTGCTCCTGCGTGAGGGGGAGCTGGTCGTCGAGGATGCGCCGGGGGTCGCGCTCGCGGTCCCCGAACAGCGATCCGAAGAACTTGGCCACCATGCCCTCAGCCTAGCCGCTGGAGCCCGCGGGCTCGGGCCCGTCCTGGGGGAGCACCATCACGCCGCAGCGCAGTCCCGGCGCTGACGCCAGACGGGCGTCGACGGTGAGCAGCGGGCATCGGAGCTCTTCGGCGAGCGCCACGTACGCGGCGCCGTACGCGCCCACTGTTCCGCGGAGCTCCCATACGCGGCCGGAGACGGCGGCGAAGGGCCAGTACGTCACCGGCGCGCGGCAGAGGTCGCCGAAGGCGCGGGCCGCGGACGACGCCGGGATGGTCCCAGCGCGCTCGAGCCGCCTGAGCACGTTGGCCGCCTCATAGGGGAGGAGATCCGGCGCGGCGGCGTCGTGCAGGGCGAGCGCGGCCCTGATGGCATCGGCCCGTGCCCCGGCGCCGACCAGGGCTTCGACCATGGCGCCCGCGTCGACGACGATGCCCTCTGCATCCGAGGTCACCGGCGGTCGGCCTCCACCGCGGCGGTGAGGTCCGCGCTGTGGAGGCGAACGCCGTCGAGCCTCGCGGCCACCCCCACCTCGAAGTAGAAGTCCACGGGCCGAGGGGCGGAGGCAAGCCTCGCGAGCTCCGCGCTGAGGTACTCCTGGAGCGATCTGCCCTCGCGCCGGGCGCGCTCCGCGAGCACGTCCCGGACATCGTCCGGCACGTTGCGGATCGTGATGTTCACCGTCATGCACACAGGCTAGCACCAGTGCATGCATAATGCATGCACTGGCCGGGGGTCCCCCGGATTCCTCCGCGCCGCCCACGGGGGCCCGCGACGGGCGTACGCTCGTGTCATGCCGAAGAGCCGCACGCGCAAGCCCAAGAACACCCGCCCCAAGACTTCCGCGCAGCCGGGCGTCTACGAGCGCACCCGGACCACCATCGGCCTGCTCGTGGACCGGGTCACTCCGGAGTACATCGCGTGGGCCTCGCAGGGCGAGGAGGACGTCGCGGCCTTCGCTGCCGGGCAGCTCGGGATCGTCAAGGCCTTCGCCACGATCGTCCAGGCGGTCTCGGACGGCGCCCCCGGCTACCGCTTCGAGCCGGGTCCGACGCGCGCCTTCCTCGGGCCGTTCCTCGACGACGTCGCGGCCGCCTCCGAGGACGACTCGGCGGCCGTGGACGACCAGCGCTACGTGGTGGGCACCCTCATCGACTGGCTCACCTTCCTCGAGGAGACGGGCCGGTGGGACGGGACGGCGGAGGACCTCGTGCAGGTGTCCGAGGTCCTCGACGAGGCCGCGGAGGCCCTCGGCGGGATCGTGGACGCGAGCCCGCGCGACCAGCTGCCCCTTCCGACCGAGGAGGAGGCGGCCGACTTCGCCGCCAACGCCCCGTTCGTCCGCCACGCCAAGGCCCTGCTCGAGTGGGCCGGCGCCGGCCGCGAGGTCGACGCCGACGGCGGGCTCACGCCGTCGGGCCTCACCGACGCTGCGGCGCTCGTGGGTTCCAAGGAGCGAGCGGCCCGCCTCTGGGAGGCGATGCTGGCCGCGGAGCTGGTCACCCTCGACTCCGGCACGGCGCGCCCGGGGGAGGGCGCCGCGGACCTGGGCGGCACCGACGGCCTGGCCCGCCTCGAGGCGCAGTTCCTCGGCACCGAGATCGTCGTGGCAGCGTGCACCGCTGGCGCGCCCGGCAGTGACGAGGGCACGGCGGCGAGCATCCTCACGACCGTGCTGGACCGAGCCCTGGACCAGGAGCCGTTCCCGCTCGAGGACATCGCGAGCCTCGGCGCGGGGCAGGGCGAGGACCTCGGGATCGAGGAGGAGCTCGGGGCCGGCGCCACGGCACAGCTCAAGGACCTCGGCGAGGCGCTCCTGGGCGAGGTCCGCGAGCTCGAGGCCCTCGGGCTCGTCGACACGTCCGATGGCATGGTGGCCATCCCGGTCGCGGCCCTCGATGCCGTGTACGACGCGCTGGTCGATGAGGAGGCGGACCAGGGCGACTACCTGGACCCCGGCTTCGAGGACCGCGAGCTCGACGAGGTCTGAGCGGCTAGTTGCCCTCCTGCCGGCGGACCCGCTCGATGTAGGGTCGGGACTTCTCGAGCCCGGACTCGAGGGCGTGGACGGTGCCCTCCATGCTCTTGGCCGCCTGGGAGCGGAAGGTGTCGATCGCATCCATCGTCGCGTAGATGTTCGCGAACGCCTTCTCGAGGGTCTGGACCGAGACGCCGGAGCTCGCCGCCTGCTGGTGGATGCGGCCGGTCTGGTCCTTCAGCATCTCCGAGGTGCGCAGGATCATGTTGTTCGTCGTCGTGTTGATCGCATCGATCTGGTCGAGGACGAGCTTCTGGTTCGCGAGGGCCTGCGCCACGATCACGGCGGTGCGGAGCGCGCTGATCGTGGTGGTGCGGGCACGGTCCACGCCCTTGATGAGCTCGTTGTTGTTCTTCCGGATCATGTCGATCGCGAGGTAGCCCTGCACCGAGACGGCGAGCTGCGTGAGGATGTCCTGGCGGCGCTGGCGCACCGGGAACAGGACGTCCGACTCGAGCTGCTGGGCGTGCTCGATCTGCCCGCGCGAGCGCACCTCGTCGATCTTCTCGACCGTGGCCTTGTCCAGCTCCTGGGCGAAGGTCGCGTACTCGGAGAGCTGCTGCATGGTCTCCCACAGGTTGGTCTTCTCCTGCGCGAGCGCCGCGTTGTCCTTCATGAGCTCGTCCTGGCCGGACATGAGGGACTTGATGATCTTGTCCAACTGCGTCTGCGCGGACTCGTACCGCTGGAAGTACTTCGCGAGCCTGTTCCCGCCCGGGATCACGCCGAGGATCTTGCGGCCCACGCTCAGGTCGGCCTGGTTCGGAGTGAGGTCCTCGACCGTCGAGCGGAGCTCGCCGAGCGTGGATGCGACGTGCATCTGGGCGCTGTTGCCGGACTTCTTGGCGCTCGCGAGGGAGGTGCTCGAACGCTCGAGCATCCGGCTCGAGGCCTCGGAGGATGCCACCATCTCCCGTCCCGCGAAGCGGTTGAGCCCCTCCACCTTCTGCTGGAACTCAGGGCTGCGCGAGTCCATCGCCGCGATCTCGGCGACGAACGCACGCGCCTGCGTGCTGATCTCGTTCTGGCGCTCGGCGGGCACCGGGACCATGCCCGGGGCTTCCTCCTCCTTGATCACCGGCGCGGGATCGGGCGCCTGCAGGACCAGGGCCTGCTGAGTGTCGGTGGGATCCGGAGGGGTCAGGGAGATGGACATCGCGTGCTCCTTGTCTGGGGACTTCTCAGGGCGGAGGGGTCAGCCGAGGTTGACGCCGAAGTCGGTCGCGACGCCGGCCAGGCCGCTCGCGTACCCCTGGCCGATCGCCTTGAACTTCCACTCTCCCGAGTGGCGGTACAGCTCGGCGAAGATCATGCAGGTCTCGGCCGCGGCGTCCTCGGAGAGGTCATAGCGCACCACCTCGGCGTCCGTGGAGGCGTTGACGATCCGGCAGTAGGCGCCGCGGACCATGCCGAAGTTCTGCCGGCGCGCCTCGGCCTGGTCGATGCTCACGACGACGACGATCCGCTCGACGTCGGCCGGCACGTTGGCGAGGTGGACCTGGATCTGCTCGTCGTCGCCGCCGCCCTCGCCGGTGCGGTTGTCGCCGAGGTGCGCCACGGAGCCGTCCGCCGACTGCTTCTGGTTGTAGAAGATGAAGTCGGCGTCCGAGCGGACTTTGCCGTCGGCGCCGAGCATGAGGGCCGAGGCGTCGAGGTCGAAGGCGTCGCCCGTCGTGGTGCGGGGGTCCCAGCCGAGGCCGATGATCGCGTTCGTCAGGCCCGGGTCGGTCTTGGTGAGGGAGAGGTTGCCGCCCTTGGAGAGGGAGAGTCCAGCCATGGGTGTTGCTCCTTTGCTCTGGTTCAGGGGATCAGTCGAGGACGATGCCGAAGTCGGTGGCCACGCCGCGCAGGCCCGAGGCGTAGCCCTGGCCCACCGCCCGGAACTTCCACTCGCCGCCGTACCGGTAGATCTCGGCGAAGATCATGCACGTCTCGCTCGCGGCGTCCTCGGTGAGGTCATAGCGGACCACTTCCTGGTCGGTGTCGTCATTGACCACCCGGCAGAAGGCGCCCCGGACCATGCCGAAGTTCTGGCGGCGCGTCTCCGCCTGGTCGATCGAGACGACGATGACCACCTTCTCGACATCCGCCGCGACCTTGGAGAGGTCGATGAGGATCTGCTCGTCATCGCCCTCGCCCATGCCAGTGCGGTTGTCGCCCTGGTGGACCACCGAGCCGTCGGCAGCCGCGAGCTGGTTGTAGAAGATGAAGTCGTCATTGCTGCGCACCCGGCCGCTCGCAGTGACGAGCAGAGCGGAGGCGTCGAGGTCGAACGCCTCGCCGGCCGTGGTGCGTGGGTCCCAGCCCAGGCCCACCATGGCGCGCGTGAGGCCCGGGTCGGCCTTGGTGAGGGACAGGTTGCTTCCCTTGCTCAGGGACAGGCTTGCCATGGCGGTCCTTCCTGCCCTGCGCTCAGAGGGCGGCAGCGGCGGGGCCGACAAGGTCGCCCACTGTCCGGCCGTTCGCGGGCTGGCCGATCGCCGTGAACTTCCAGCCAGCGCCCTCGCGGGAGAGCTTGGCCATGATCATGCCGGTCGAGGGGCCCTGCTCCGTGAGCGTGTAGCGGGCAACCTCGGGGCTGCCTGGCGCGGAGTCGTCCACCACCCGGCAGAACGCGTTCTGCACGCGGTCGAACGTCTGCTGCGAGTAGCTCGTGATGACGAAGACGATGTGCTCCACCGCGGCGTTCACGCCCGGGAGGTTCACCGTGATGACCTCGTCGTCGCCGTCGCCCGCACCCGTGAGGTTGTCTCCGGTGTGGCGGACGGAGCCGTCCTTGCTGGCCAGCTGGTTGAAGAACACGGTGTCCAGCGCCTGCCGGCCGGCGTTGTAGAGGATCGCCGAGGCGTCCAGGTCGATCTCCGCTTCGCCGCCGCCCAGCAGCTTCCCGAACAGTCCGCCCTTCTTGGGCTGCTGCACGGCGTCCCAGCCGAGGCCCAGTCGGACCTGGGCCATGCTCGTGCCGTCCTGCTTGGTCAGCGACAGCCCCTGGCCCTTCTGCAAGCTCAGTCCCACAATGCGCTCCTTCTCTCTCGTGCTCTACGTGCCTTGGCGGAAAGTGTGCTGCCGCGTTATCAGGCGGTCTCGGCGGGTTCGGGCTCGCGCGCCGTGCGCCTGTTGCGGCGGAGGGACGCGATGAAGGCGGTGAGGATGAAGAACACCCCGATCAGGCCGGTGATGACCTCGTTGACCTCGATCCCGATGGTCAGCAGCAGGATCACCGCCAGCGCGCCGATCGCCCAGTGCGCGCCGTGGTCGAGGTAGACGTACTCGTCCAGCGTGCCCTGGCGCACGAGGTACACGGTCAGGGAGCGGACGAACATGGCGCCGATGAGGCCGAGGCCGAGGGCGATGATGATCGGGTCCGAGGTGATGGCGAAGGCGCCGATGACGCCGTCGAACGAGAACGAGGCGTCGATCATCTCGAGGTAGAGGAAGAGCATGAACGCGGCCTTGCCCGAGGCCTGGACGGCCTTGTTCGGCCCCTTGCCATGGGTTCCGCCCGCTGCCGTGGGGATGTCCCCGGCGTCGATCTCGCCGCTCTCGTCCACGTCGAAGAGCTCGCCGAGCCCCTTGACGAGGAAGTACGTGACCATGCCGAAGATCCCGGACATGAGCACCGTGCCCTGCGTCTCGGGGGCGGTGAGCTGGCCGATCACCGCGAGGGCGAAGAGGCCCACCACGAGCGAGGCGCCGTTCATCCTGCCGACCTTCGCGAGAGGCATCTCGAGCCAGTGCAGCCACTTGATGTGCCGCTCCTCGAAGAAGAAGTCGAGGAAGATCATGAGCAGGAAGATCCCGCCGAACGCCGCGATCTGCGGATGGGCGTGGTGCAGGATGTACGCGTAGGTGCCCGGCTCCTCGATGGGGCCCTTCTCGAGCGCGAGCTGGACCGCCTCCACCGGGCTGAGCTTGGCCGTGAGCCCCACGATGAGCAGCGGGAACAGCACGCGCATGCCGAACACGGCGATCACGATGCCCACAGTGAGGAACATCTTCTGCCAGAACGGGTTCATCCGCTCGAGGATGCGCGCGTTGACCACGGCGTTGTCGAAGCTCAGGCTGACCTCGAGGACGCCCAGGACCAGGCAGAGGAAGAGGGCCTGGGGGCCGCCGTACAGGAAGGCCACGACGAGCGCGGCAATGCTCACGCCAAAGGACCAGCCGAAGGTTCTCAGAAACACGTGGGGCGCAGAGCTCCTCGTCCAGGGCCCGGGGTGCCGGGCGGCAATCACGATCAGCTGCGGAAGAGCCGGGGCCCGTTCCGGCGGCCCCCTTCATCAGCCACGGCCATTATGTCGTGGGCCACTGACGGTTCTCGACATTCCGGTCCGATCAGCCTCTCAGGGAGACAACGGGGAAGGATGCGGCCGGGTTCCCCGCGGTGAGATCCCGCCGTCGGGCGCGTGCCGCCGCCGGTGAGATCCCGCCGTCGTGCGCGTGCCGCCGCCGGCGCCTACACCCGCACGGGCCGCTTGCGCCGCGCGGCCGCGAGCTGCTTCCCGAGGAGCCCCTGCCGGGGCGCGAGCAGGTACACGAACGCGAACACCACGCCCTGGACGAGGACGATCATGGGCCCGGACGCCGTGTCGAGGTAGTAGCTGATGTAGATCCCGACCACAGCCGCCGTGCCCGAGATGCCCGGCGCGATCACGAGCATGCGGCTGAAGCGGTCCGTCAGCAGATAGGCCGTGGCCCCCGGGATGATGAGCATCGCCACCACCAGCACCACCCCCACGGACTGCAGCGCCACCACCGCGGTCAGGGCCAGGAGCCCCAGGAGCGTGGCGCCGATGAGCCGCGGGTTGAGGCCGATCGCGTGCGCATGGGTCGGGTCGAACGCGTAGAGCGTGAAGTCGCGGCGCTTGAGCACGAGCACCGCGAACGTCACGGCGCCGAGGATGAGCACCTGGAGCAGGTCCGCCCAGCCCACGCCGAGGAGGTTGCCGAAGATGATGTGGTTCAGGTCTGTCTGGCTCGGCGTGACCGAGACGAGGACGAGGCCCAGCGCGAAGAGGGTCGTGAACACGATCCCGATCGCGGCGTCCTCCTTGACCCGGCTCGTCCCGCGGACCGCGCCGATGAGCGCCACGGCGAGGAAGCCGAACACGACGGCCCCCAGGGCAAAGGGTGCCCCCACCACGTACGCGAGCACGACGCCGGGCAGCACCGCATGGCTCACGGCGTCGCCCATGAGGGACCAGCCGATGAGGACGAGCCAGCACGAGAGCACCGCGCACACGATCGCCGCGACCACCGCGCTCGCCACAGCGCGCACCATGAACTCGTACGAGAGCGGCTCCGCCAGGAGGTCCAGGAGCGTGATCGGGTCCATCAGGGCTTCCTTCCGAGGACGTCAAGGCCGAACGCGAGGGCGATGTTCTCCGCCTTGAGCACCTCGCCCGGCGCGCCGTGCATGAGGACCCGGTGCAGGAGCAGCACTGCCTCGTCCGCGAGGTCCGGGAGGGCATGGAGGTCATGGGTCGAGATCAGGATCGCGGCGCCGTCGTCCGCGAGCTCCCGCAGCAGCCGCGTGATCGTGGCCTCCGAGCGCTTGTCCACCCCGGCGAACGGCTCGTCCAGCAGCAGCACCGAGGCGCCCTGCGCGATCCCGCGGGCCACGAACGCGCGCTTCCTCTGCCCGCCCGAAAGCTGGCCGATCTGCCGGTCCGCGAGATGGGCGAGCTCCACACGGTCGAGGGCGGCAGCAACGGCGTCGTGGTCCTCGGCGCGCGGGCGGCGCGTGAAGCCCAGCCCCCCATAGCGGCCCATCATCACCACGTCCCGCACCGAGACCGGGAACGCCCAGTCCACGCCCTCGCTCTGCGGGACGTACCCCACCGTGCCGGCACGGCGGGCCTCGGCGGGGCTGCCCCCGAAGACGCGCACCGTGCCCGAGTCCGGCTTCACGATTCCCATGACCGCCTTGAACAGGGTGGACTTGCCGGAGCCGTTCATGCCGATCAGCCCGCAGATGCGGCCGGGGTCGAGGGAGAGCGTGGCCTTGTCCAGGGCGAGGACATCCCCGTAGTGGACGGTCACGTCCCGGACGTCCACGGCGGAGGATCCGGGGATGGGATGGAACGTCACGGCTCCTCCTCTACTTGGCCCCGGGCGAGTTCCCCGCGAGGCCCGCGAGGATCGTCTCCGTGTCGTGGCGGATGAGGTCGAGGTAGGTCGGGACGGGGCCGTCGGCCTCGGACAGGGAGTCCACGTACAGGACGCCCGCGAGCTCGGCACCGCTCGCCGCCGCGACCTGCTCCATGGGCGCGTGGCTCACCGTGGACTCGCAGAACACGGCCGGGACCCTGTTGGCGCGGACGAACTCGATGGCGCTCGTGATCTGCTGCGGCGTGGCCTGCTGCTCGGCGTTGACGGGCCAGATGTACTTCTCCGTCAGGCCCGCGTCCCGCGTGAGGTAGGAGAACGCGCCCTCGCACGTCACGAGCGCGCGGTGGTTCCGGGGGAGCTTGGCCAGGCCCGTGGTCAGCTCGTCCTGGACCTTCTGCAGCTCGGTCTTGTAGGCGGCGGCATTGGCACGGTAGGCGTCTGCGTTCTGCGGGTCCAGCTCGGCGAAGGCATTGGCCATGTTGTCCGCGTACTTCTGGACGTTGGCCGGGCTCATCCACGCGTGCGGGTTGGGCTTTCCGGCGTAGGCGTCCGCGGCGATGTCGATGGGCTCGACGCCGGCGCTCACCTCGACGTGCTTCGCGTCCAGGCCCTGGACGAACTTGGCGAACCACGCCTCGAGGTTGAGGCCGTTGTCCAGGATGAGGTCCGCCTTGGCGGCGTTCTTGATGTCCCCGGGGGTGGGCTCGTAGCCGTGGATCTCTGCGCCGGCCTTGGTGATCGACTCGACCGTGAGGTGCTCGCCGGCCACGTTCTGGGCGATGTCCTGCAGGACCGTGAAGGTGGTGAGGACAACGGGGCGGTCGCTTCCGCCGTCTGCGCCCGCGCCGGCTCCTCCGCACGCCGTCAGGGCAAGGGCCGAGGCAGCGAGCATGGCAGTGAGGAGACGGGGGCGCCGCGGGATGCGGAACGACGTTGTGCGCATGGACCCAGCATAGGTTTCGGGGTGCCGCGAAACAAATTTAGGCATACCGAAACTCTACCGTCTGCGGGGGCCGACGCACGGGCACGCCGCAGATTCCCCGTGTAGGTCCCCCGCGCTCTTCCTCCGCGGAGGTCCCCCCGCAGATTCCCCGCGCAGGTCCCCCGCGCTCTTTCCCCCGCGGAGGTCCGCCCCGCAGATTCCCCGCGCAGGTCCCCTGCGCTCTTCCTCCACAGGCGCGCACGACGGCGTGTCCTCCACATACGGGTCCGGCCGCCTTCCGTGGGCGTTGCCCGGGCGGGACCGTGGGCGCATGCCCTCGACAACCTCGCCGCAGCCACCGGCGACGCCGGTGGCGCCGGTGGCGCCGCTCCGGTCCCTGCTGCCGGTCCAGCCCGAGTTCCCGCTCCCGCCTTCGCCCGGGTTCCCGCTGCCGCTCCAGCCAGCGCCCGCGCCCCCGCGCCCGCCAGGGTTCCCGCTGCCTCACACGGGCCCCTGGCTCGCCGCCGATCTCGCGGCCCGGCTCGGCAGCTCCCGCGCCCCCGCGCGGCTCGTGGCCCAAGGGCTGCTGGTCCGGATCTCGTGGGGCGTCTACTACTCGGCCCCGCACTGGGAGGTCCTCCCGGCCCGTGAACGGCATCTGGCCCTCATGGCCGCGCACCACGCGATGCACGCACGTCACGGCCAGCCCCGTTTCGTCTACTCGCATCTGAGCGCGGCGCGGCTGCACGGCCTCGAACTGTGGGAACCGGACGAACTGGTCCACGTGACCGGCTGCGAGCCGGTGGCGGCCAAGCGCCGGCGCGGTGATGCGCGGATCCACGGCAGTGAGGTGCCCCCTGAACAGCGCACGGTCGTGGAGGGCCTGCCCGCCACCTCGCTCGAGCGGACGGTGCTGGACTCGGCGCGGATCCTGCGGCCGGGGCAGGCACAGATCGTGGTGGACCACGGCCTGCGTCTCGGGGCCAGGAAGCGGCTGCTCGAGAGGATGGTGGACGAGGCGCCGGGCGGCCGCGGGATCGTCACGGCCCGGCGGGCCGTGGAGCTCGGCTCCGCGTTGAGCGAATCGGCCGGGGAGAGCCTGCTGAACATGGTGGTGGCCGGGATGCCGGTACCGCGGCCGCAGCAGCAGATCGAGGTCGTGACGCGGTACGGGGTCCACCGGATCGACTCCGGCTGGCCTTCGATCAGACGTGGGCTCGAGCTGGACGGGAAGAAGAAGTACTTCGAGTATGCGCCCACAGAGGAGGTGGTCTTCAAGGAGAGGCAGAGGGAGAAGCTCCTCATGGAGGACGAGTGGAGGTTCCTCCGCCTCGAGTGGAAGGACGTGTTTCGGCCCGACGAGCTCCAGCGCCGGATCGAGCGCCTCATCGCCTCGGCCGGGCCCGCGGGCATCGCCATGCTCGAGGAGGCCAGGTGCGCGGGACGCTGAGAAGACCGGGTGCGCGGACGGTGGGACAGACCGGACCGTGGGAATGGACGATAGGACGGGCCGGACCGTTGGACAGACGGCGGGACGGGCCGGACGTGGGAATGGACGGCGGGACGGGCCGGACGCCGCGGCGTCCGCATCCTGAGATGGCCGTTCTCCTGCGAGATGGTCCGTCCGGACGCGGCGAAAGGGACCATCTCGCAGGAAAGGGACCATTTCGGGTTTGCGGGCACGGGGGCCGGCACGGGCGGCCGGAACGGCGGGAACAGGGGCCGGAACGGCGGGAACAGGGGCCGGAACGGCGGGAACAGGGGCCGGAACGGGGCGCGGGCGGCCGAGGACCGTCTGGGACGAGGGGCACCGCTAGACTGGTCTGCCGTGCCAGATCCCACGCCCGCGACGTCCCGAGAGGGCTCTCGCGCCCCCGGCGCCGTCGGGGCCGGCGACTCCGTCGATGCGGTCGAGGCGAGCCCGCTCCCTGTCCTGCCAGGCGAGGGGACCAGGCCTGGTCCGCGCGGGATTCGCCCGCCCGAGGTATCAGCAGCCCGGACCCGGGGCGGGAGGCCCGCCGCGGCGGGGACGCCGTCGTCGTCCATCCTGGGGCGCCTCGGCGAGCTCGAAGCGCTCCACCGCGGCCCCGCGTGGGCGCTAACCCGGTCCGCACCGTGGACCATCGCCGCCCTCGAGACCGCGTTCAGCCGCAACCGCCCGCAGGTGGAGCTCGAGGAGTTCCACGAGGAGCTCGACGCGTTCCTCGAAGACCTCCGCGCGCGGGACGCTGCCGCCGGGGCGGCGCCGACCGCCGGCACCGCGACCGGCCGCGCCGTGGCCGACGACTGGACCCGCCGGCGTTTCCTCACCCGCAGGGCGCAGGGCGGCCGGATCGTCTACGAGCTCACCGAGGCCACGGCGCGCGTGCTCGCGTTCCTCGAGTCGCTGTCCTCGGACCGCTCGACCCTCACCGGCTCGCGCCTGGGAACCCTGCTCGGCGATGTGGAGAAGCTCGCCCGCGAGACCAACCCGGACACGTCCGCCAGGATCGAGGCGCTCGAGGCCGAGATCGAGGAGCGCCGCGAGCTCGTGCGCGCACTCCGCTCCGGCGAGCAGACCGGCGGGCTCGACGACGAGAACGCCCTCGAGGCGGCCGAGAACATCCTGGACCTCGCCGGCGGCCTGCCCGCGGACTTCAAGCGCATGCGGGACCGGATCGAGGACTCCGTAGGCCAGCTGCGCAACCAGATCATCGAGGAGTCCCTCACCAAGGGCGCCACCATGGCCCAGGTCCTCGAGGCGGACCGGCGGCTGCGCGCTTCGAGCGAGGGCCGCACGTTCCGCTCCTTCACGGCATTCCTCGAGGACCCCGAGCAGCAGCTGCGCTTCCGCGCCGCGATCACCGAGGTCCTCTCGCGGGACTTCGCGGACGGGCTAGAGCACGAGGACCGTGAGACGCTGCGCCACCTCGTGACCGAGCTGCGCGAGGCCCACGTCCAGATCCAGCGGATCTACGGCAAGCTCTCCGAGAGCCTCAACACGTACGTCCAGAGCGACGACTACCGCCAGTCCGTCCGCCTCCGCGAGGCCATCCGCCGCGCCGAGCAGGCCGTGCGGCGCCTGCCGTACACGCGGGAGGAGTCCGGGTTCGGGCCCGCGCCGGAGCTGTTCGCGGCCGAGTTCGAGTCCCTGTCCATGGTCAAGCTCTTCGACCCCGACGAGTTCGCCCCGCCGCCCCGGCTCGCGGACCCCATCAGCTTCGGATCCGAGGACCGGGCGCGGTCCGCGCGCACCGGCAAGGCCCGGGCGGCGGCGCTGCGCGAGGCGGTGGCGCTCGCGGTCGAGGCCGGGGGCGGGCAGGCGGGGATCGCCGACGTGTGGGCGCACCTGCCGGACGGCGAGCAGCACATCAACTCGATCCGCGCGCTCCTCGGGCAGCTGCTGCACGAGGGCGTGCCGTTCGACCGGGGCGCGTGGGCGCCGCTCGAGTTCGGCCAGGTGGACGGCACCCGCCGCACCGCCTTCGTCCCCAACGCGACCGTGCCCCGCGAAACGCGCGGTACCCCTGAGACCCGCGCGCGCCGCGAAGAGGAGGACTAGATGGACACCGCGCCTTCCGCCGAGATGGGGGACCTGACCACCGAGATGGGGGACCTGACCGCCGAGATGGGGGACCTGACCGCCGAGATGGGGGACCTGACCACCGAGATGGGGGACTCGTCCGCCGAGATGGGGGACCTGACCACCGAAAGGGGGGCCACCGCCGCCGACATGACGCCCGAGGCCGCCTTCATCCCCGGCGCGGCCCTCTACGACGGCGACACCGGCGTCCTCCCGCTCAAGGTCCGCTACGTCCTGGTCCGCCTCCTCAAGGGCCCGTACCTGGACGGCGGCCGGGACGAGAAGGCCTGGACCACCCTCCTGGACCATGAGGACGTCCTCCGCTCCCGCCTCTCGGAGCTCTTCCTGCACCTCGCGATCGACCACGAGCGCAAGGTCGCCGTCCTCCGTCCCATCGACCCCGAGCTGCTCGGCACCGCCTCCCGCGCCACGGTCCTGCGCCAGCAGCGCGCCCTCAGCCGCGTCGAGACGATCCTCCTGCTCCGCCTCCGGCTCCTCCTCGACCGCCACACCACGGCCCAGACCGAGCCGACGGTCACGCTCGAGGAGCTGGCCGACGTCGTCGCCCACTACCAGCCCGCGGAGGAGCAGGACGCCCTGCGGGACGCGGACACCGTGAACCGCGCGGTGGCGAAGCTGCAGGCGCGCCGACTCCTCATCCCGACCGCTCTGGAGGACGTCTTCCTCATCTCCAACGCCCTCCCGCTCGCCCTCCCCTTCGAGAACATCGGGGATGTGACGCGGCACCTCGAGGCGGTGGCCGCTGCGGGTCCCGTCGGCCCGGATGGAGGGGACACGGCGCACGACGCCGGCCAGCTCCCCTTGGGTGCCGCGGGCGCCGACGAGCTCCGCGCGGGAGAGGAAGAAGGCCGCGACTTCGCTGGTCAGGGCCCCCATCTGAGCGGTCAGGACCCCCATTTCGACGGCCAGGACCCCCATGTGGGCGGGGACGCTGAGGGACAGGAGGGCCTTCTGTGAGCATCGCGACCATGCTTCCGCTCGGCACGGAGGCCAACCCCGGCCAGTACCGGCTGAGCCTCGTGCAGATCGTCAACTGGGGCACGTTCCACGGCGCGCACACGATGCACGTCGACCGGGCGGGCACCATGCTCACGGGCAACTCGGGCGTGGGCAAGTCCACGCTCTTCGACGCGATCGCGCGCGTCTTCGACGCCCGCCCTCGGTCCAACGAGGCCGCCGCGGCGCGCACGGGCAGCAGCGAGGACCGCCGCACCACGTACACGTACATGCGCGGCAAGGTCGGCGACGTGGCGGTCGGCGAGGGCCAGGCGAGCGCCTTCCAGCGCCCCGGCGCCACGTGGAGCGCCGTGGCCCTCACCTTCGACAACGCCGCGGGCACCCGCCACACTCTCACCGCGCTGTTCGACCTGCCCCAGAACGGCACCGAGTCGAGCCTCGGCCGCTTCTACCTCATCGGCTCGGAGCCGCTGGACATCGCAGCGGTGGAGGGCATCGCGGGGCAGGGCCAAGGTCGGCGCTTCACCAGGTCCGCGCTCGAGGCGCTCTTCCCGGACGCCCAGGTGTTCGACGTCCACAAGAACTTCGCCGAGCGGTTCCGCCGACTCCTGGGCATCAGCTCGGACCAGGCCCTCCCGCTCCTGCGCGTCATCCAGGCCGGCAAGGGCCTGGGCGGCAGCGTCAACAGCTTCTTCCGCGACCAGGTCCTCGACCCGCCGGCCACGCTCGCCGCGGCGGACGAGGTCGTGGAGGAGTTCGGCAACCTCATGTCCATCCGAGGCCGGCTCGAGGACGTGCGCCAGCAGCGCGACCAGCTCGCCCCCGTCCCGGCGCTGAACCAGGAGCACGCGGCTGCGCTCGCGGAGGCGGCGCGGCTGCGGGAGCTCGCCGCGGAGCCGTTCGACGCCGTCCGGCTGGCCCACGCCGTCCGCGTCCACGAGCGCACGCTGGCCGCGGTAAAGGCCCGCGCCCAGGCGAAGGCGAACGAGCTCTCCGCGGAGCGCCACCGCCGCGACGGGCTCGCGACGGAGCTGCGCTCGCTCGAGGCCGAGTACAACAACGCCGGCGGCAACCAGATCTCCACGCTCGAGCAGGCCCGCGACAACGCGACCGTGGGGCTGCGCCTGCGCCGCGAGGTGGAGGCTGCGGCGAAGGCGGGCCTGCACGACGCCGGCCTCGACCTCCCGTTCTCGGCGGAGGGCTGGGCGCGGGCCCACGAACAGGCTGCGGCCGCGCTCGGGGCGCTCGAGGGCGACTCGGCCGCGCTCCAGGAGGCCCGCTTCGAGGCGTTCGAGGAGCACGCGACCGCCAAGCGCGAGCTCGCCGAGGCCCGCGCCGAGCTCGCGGCGACCTCCGCGCGCACGAGCCTCCTGCCGACGTCGGCCGTCGAGAACCGCGCCCGCATCGCGGAAGCGCTCGGGATCGGCGAGGAGGAGCTGCCGTTCGGCGGCGAGCTGATCGACCTGGCCGAGGGGGAGGAGCGCTGGCGGCCGGCGGCGGAGCGCGCGCTGCGCTCGCTCGCGACCACGCTGCTCGTCCCGGGCCGGCACTTCGCGGCGGTGACGCGGTGGCTCGACTCGAACCCGGTCCGCGGGGCCCTGCGCGCCGTGGACCTCTCGGCGCGCGTCCCCGGCGCGGAGCTCGCCCTCGAGGAGGTCCGCGAGGGGGACCTGCTCACCAGGCTCCAGTTCCGCGACCAGGCGCCCGTCCCCGGCGCTGCGGGGACCAATGTTTCGGGTACGGCCGGCGTTTCGGGTACGGCCGGCGTTTCGGGTACAGCCTCCGTTTCGGGTACAGGCGCGCCCGACGACGCCGCCCAGTACGTGCGCGAGCGCGTCGCCGTGGACTTCGCGTACCCGTGCGTCGAGGACCCGGACGAGCTCGCCGGCCTCGAGCGCGGCCTGAGCCTGGGCGGCGTGGTCAAGCGCGGCCGGGGCACGGTGGAGAAGGACGACCGCTTCGCGGCCCGCGCCGACTTCGTGCTCGGCTTCGACAACGCGGCGAAGGTCGAGCTGCTCGCCGCCCGCGTGCTCGACCTCGAGTCCGCCCTCGCCCGGGCCGCCGAGGCCGCGCAGACGAGCGAGGACTCGCACCAGGGCATGGCCCGCCGCGTGGAGGCCCTGCGCCGCGTGGCCCGGGACGCCCGGCCGTGGGAGGAGGTCTCCTCCGCGGTGGCCGGGGAGGAGCTGGCCCGGATCGAGGCCCGACTCCAGGACGCCCTTGCCGCCCAGAGCGACCTCGAGCCGCTCAGGGCCAAGGTCGAGTCCGCCCGCGCCGAGCACCAGGCCTCGACCGAGGCTGCGGCCGTCCTCGCGAGCGAGTACCGCCAGCTCGACGCCCAGCTCACCTCCGCCGCGAACCTCCTGGACGCCGCGCGGGGAAGGCTTGCGGCAGCACCGCCGTCGGACGCCGCGACCGAGGCCCTTGCACCCCTCTTCGCCGACTTCGGCGAGGCCGAGGACCAGCACGATCTGGACCGGATCGCCGCCGAGGTCCACGCGGGCCTCGCCGCCCGCGTGCACGCGGCGGAGAGCCGCGCCCAGGCCGCGGCGGAGCGGCTCACACGGATCTTCGAGCAGTTCCAGCGCGACTGGGGCTCGGTGGTCTCGGCGGACAACGGGCTCTCCGCCGCCGCGGCGGACGCGTTCGAGGCGCGCTACCACCAGATCGTCTCGGAAGGGCTGCCGGCCCAGGAGGCGCAGTTCCGGGAGTTCTTCGCCCAGCGCACGCACGAGTCCTTCTCGACGCTCCTTCACCTGCTCGACGAGGAGCGCCGCGGCATCTCGGCGCGCATCCTCCCGCTCAACTCGATCCTGGCCGGCGTGGACTTCCACGAGGGCTCGTACCTCGAGCTGGACATCCGGCAGACGGTCCCGGCTGCGGCGAAGCAGTTCAAGGACGCGATCGTCTCGGCGCTCAAGGCGCGGCACGCGCCGGCTGCGGCCGGTGCAGGGGCCGGTGCGGCTGGTTCAGCGGGTGCGGCGCACGACGGCGGCGCCTCGCCCGGGGTGCCCGGCGAGGACGACCGCCTCACCATCCAGTACCGGACGCTCGAGGCACTCGTGAAGCGGCTCGCCTCCCACACGCCCGAGGACCGGCGGTGGCGGGCCGAGGTCCTCGACACGCGCACGCACGTGTTCATCTCGTGCAAGGAGCACCGCGTTTCGCGCGATCCCGGCACCGGCGAGGCCCGCGACGAGGTATTCGTGCACGCCGACACCGGCTCGATGTCCGGCGGCGAGCGGCAGCGATTCACGGCGTTCATCATGGCCGCGGCGCTGAGCTACCAGCTCGGGATCGCCGAGCAGGGGTTCACGAGCTACGGCACCGTGATGATGGACGAGGCGTTCGTGCTCGCGTCCGAGGAGTTCGCCGGCGCGGGCATCTCGGCGCTGCACGAGTTCGGCTTCCAGCTGGTGCTCGCGGCGCCGGAGAACGTCATCGACCTCTCGCGGTACCTCGGCTCCGTCACCGAGATCCTGCGGGACAAGCGGACGAACCGGTCAGGGCTCATCGAGGCGGGGCCGTCGTTCGGGTCCGGCACGGGCGGGGCGGACAGCGCCGCCGGGCCGCGCTCCCAGGCCAATCCGGTGGACATCGTCCTGCGGTGACCTCGCGTCGCTGGGAGGTGACCTCGCGTCGCTGGGAGGTGACCTCGCGTCGCTGGGAGGTGACCTCGCGTCGCTGGGAGGTGGACACGCGTGGGGTTCAGCCGTGGTGCGGGACCGGCTCGTGGCGGAGGTACTCGCGGCGGAACTGGCCCGCTCCGCCGGTGAGGGATCGAAGGTCGACGGCGTAGCGCACCAGCTCGGCGTCCGGCACCTCGGCGGTGACCACCCCGCTGACGGGGGAGTCGGCGCCCTGGCCGCCGGTCGTCGTCGTGCCTGTGAGCCGTCCGCGGCGCGCGGAGAGGTCGCTCATCACAGCGCCCACCTGCGCCTCCGGCACGGTGATCGTGACGAGCGAGACGGGCTCGAGGAGCTGGATGCGGCCGGCGGCGGCCGCCTCGCGCAGGGCAAGGGCGCCGGCGGCCTGGAAAGCGGCGTCCGAGGAGTCCACGCTGTGCGTCTTCCCGCCCACGACCGTGACCCGGAGGTCCACCACGGGGAACCCCTCGGCGAGGCCTTTGGCCATCTGCGCGCGCACGCCCTTCTCGACGGACTCGATGTACGCCTTCGGGATGGCCCCGCCCACGACCCGGTCGGTGAACTCGAAGCCGCCCCCGCGCGGCAGGGGTTCCACCTCGATGTCGCAGATGGCGAACTGGCCGTGCCCGCCAGACTGCTTGACGTGCCGCCCGTGCCCGGCCGCTGGGGCGGCGAACGTCTCGCGCAGGGGAGTCACGACGTCGACCGTCCGCACCCCGACCCCCTGGCCGCGGAGGCGGTCCAGGACCACCTCGGCGTGCGCCTCGCCCATGCACCAGAGCACGAGCTGGTGCGTCTCGGCGTTACGCTCGAGGCGCAGGGTCGGGTCCCCGGCGGCGACCTTGGCGAGGCTGCGCGCGAGGGCGTCCTCGTCCCCGTGCGTCGCGGCCTCCACGGCCACGGGCAGGAGCGGCTCGGGCATGTCCCACGGGGCGATGAGCAGCGGCGCCTCCCGCGCGGAGACGGTGTCCCCGGTCTCGGCGGCAGCGAGCTTCGCGAGCACGCACAGGTCCCCGGCCACGGCGGAGGGGACCGCGCGCAGGGCCGAGCCGAGGGGTGAGTAGAGGCGGCCCACGCGCTCGTCGCTGTCATGGTCTGCGTGCCCGCGGTCCGCGAGGCCGTGCCGCCCCACGTGCACGGCCGTGTCCTCCCGCAGCGTCCCCGAGAACATCCGCACGAGGCACACGCGGCCCAGGAAGGGGTCCACCGTGGTCCGCACCACCTCGCCGGCGAGCGGCCCCGCCGGGTCGCAGGCCAGAGGCTTCACGGGCCGGCCCTCGAGGTCGGTCGCCGGGACGGCGGGCCGCTCCGGGGGCGAGGGGAACCCGCGCGAGAGGACCTCGAGGATCTCGGCCGTGCCGAGGCCCGTCACCGCGGAGGCCGGCACCACAGGATGGAACGAGCCGCGCGCCACGGCGGTCTCGAGGTCCGCGATGACCGTGTCCAGGCCGATCTCCTCGCCGCCCAGGTACCGCTCCATGAGGGTCTCGTCCTCGCTCTCGGCGATGATCCCCTCGAGCAGCTCCCCGCGTGCGGCCTCCCATGCCGCCGCCTCCGCCGGCGAGGCGGGACGCGAGCCGGGGACCCCGGCATCGGCCGCCCCCGCGCCGGCGGCCTCCGCGGTGCCCGGGTACTCCGCCACGGTGCCGGTGAGCAGGCTCAGGAGCCCGACGGCGCTGCCGTCCCGGGGCGCGCCGCCCGCCTGGGGCGCGCGGCCTCCGTCCAAGGGGACGTGCAGGGGGAGCACGGACTCGCCGAACGCCGTGCGGCACGCGGCGAGGGTACCCGCGTAGTCCGCCCGCGGGTGGTCCAGGCGCGTGATGACGACGGCGCGCGGCATGCCCAGGTGCTCGCACTCGGCCCACAGGGCGGTGCTGGCGGGGTCGACGCCGTCCACCGCCGAGACGACGAAGAGGGCGCCGTCCGCTGCGCGCAGCCCCGCGCGGACCTCCCCGATGAAGTCCGCATAGCCGGGGGTGTCCACGAGGTTCACCTTGACCTCGCCCACCATGACGGGCGCGACGGCGAGGCCCACGGAGCGGCCCTGCTTGACGGAGGAGGGGTCCGAGTCGCCCACCGTGGTGCCGTCCTCGATGGTGCCCTTGCGCGTGATGGCCCCGGCCGCGGCGAGGAGCGCCTCGAGCAGGAGGGTCTTGCCGGCTCCCGAGGGCCCCACAAGGGCCACGTTGCGCAGGAGCTCCGGGCGCACGACGACGGGCGCGGCGGCCGTGGACGGCGCCGGTCCATTGGATGGCTTCCCTGACACGAGCGCCTCCTGGAGGTAGGTCTGAACCGTGCCTTCATACTGTCCCCTCGAGCGCCATCGCGCGAGAGGGAAATGCGGCGGCGCAGGAGGACGACCAATTACGCAATGCCCGCTTTGCGTAATGCGAGCTCCTTAGCCTAGCCTTACTGAGGTCCGCCTCACCGGCGGCCTGGCGGCGGCCCCTGACGCCGCCCTGACCAACGCCCACGGCGCCCGGAGACCTGCCGGGCTCTGGCCCCGAGGAGAACCACCGTGCCGTCCCCCATCCTGTCCCGCAGCCTCTCCCGCCGCGGGCTCCTGGGCCTCTCCGGCCTCGCCGCGATCGCCGTCACCGCCACCGCCTGCTCCACGGGAGCCGCCGGGACCGCGGGAGGCGCGAGCACGGGGTCCACCGCGTCCTTCCCTGTGACCGTCAAGCACATCTACGGCGAGACCGTGATCGAGAAGCAGCCCACGCGCGTCGCGACGGTCTCGTGGGTCAACGACGACGTGGCCCTCGCCCTCGGCGTGGTCCCTGTCGCGGTCCCGAAGAACGAGTGGGGCGGCAACGAGGCCGGCTCCACGCCGTGGAAGGACGCGAAGCTCGCCGAGCTCGGCGCCTCGTGGGGCAGCGAGAAGGCCCCCGTCCAGTACTCCGAGGCGGACGGCATCAACGCCGCCGAGATCGCCAAGGCCGCCCCGGACCTGATCCTCGCCGCCTACTCCGGCCTCAAGCAGGAGGACTACGACAAGCTCTCCAAGATCGCCCCCGTCGTCGCGTTCCCCGAGGTCGCCTACGGCACGCCGTGGCAGGAGAGCACGCGCCTCATCGGCAAGGCCCTGGGCAAGGACGCCGAGGCCGAGAAGGTCATCGCGGACCTCGAGGCCCGCATCTCGGAGGAGGCCGCGAAGTACCCGGTCGCCGGCAAGACCTTCATCTACGGCAACCTCGAGCCGGCCAAGGGCGACGGCGTGAACGTCTACACCGCGAGCGACAACCGCCCCCGCTTCCTGTCCCAGCTCGGCATGGAGCTCGCCCCGATCGTGGTGGAGAAGACCGGGGACTCCAAGGAGTTCTACCTTCCCTGGAGCGCGGAGAAGGCCGACGAGCTCGCCTCCGACGTCTTCGTCACGTGGGTCCCGGACGCCAAGACCGCAAAGCAGATCACCGCTGACCCGCTCCTGTCCCAGATCCCGGCCCTCAAGAAGGGCGCGCTCGTCGCGGACAGCGACAACACCCTGACCCTGTCCGTCTCCGCCGCCTCGCCCCTGAGCCTGCCGTACGCGCTCGAGAAGTTCCTCCCGCTCCTCGGCGCTGCGGCAGAGAAGGCCTAGCACGCACGTGCGCGGGGCGTGGATCGCCGCCTCGGCCGCCCTCTTGGCCGGGGCGCTCGTCCTCTCCCTCGGGGTGGGGGCGCGCGGCCTCGACCCCTCCACGGTGTGGGCCGCGCTCACCGCGGCCGACCCCGCGAACGGGGACCACGCCGTCGTCCTCTCCCGCGTGCCGCGCACTGCGGCCGGACTGCTCGTGGGGCTGTGCCTCGGGCTCGCGGGCGCGGTCATGCAGGGCGTGACCCGGAACCCGCTCGCGGATCCCGGCGTGCTCGGCATCAACGCCGGCGCGGCGCTCGCGGTGGTGGCCGGGATCGGGGCGTTCGGGATCGCCTCGATCGCCGGCTTCATCTGGTTCGCGTTCGCGGGCGCCCTCGCGGCCGGGCTCGCCGTCTACGCGGTGGCGAGCCTGGGCCGGGACGGCGCCACGCCCGTCAAGCTCTCCATCGCCGGGGCCGCGCTCACCGCGGGCCTGACGAGCCTGCTGAGCGTCGTGCTGCTCTCGAGCTCCGAGACGCTCGAGCGGTTCAGGTTCTGGCAGGTCGGCGGGATCGCCGGGCGGGGCCTGGACCAGGTCGGGGCCGCGGCGCCGTTCGCGCTCGTGGGCGTGCTCGCGGCTCTCGCGTGCGCGCGGACCCTCAACGGCCTCGCCCTCGGCGACGACGTCGCGCGCGGGCTCGGCATCCGCGTCGGCGCGGCCCGCGCCCTCGGCGGCGCCTCCGCAGTCCTCCTCTGCGGGACGGCCACCGCCGTGGCCGGGCCGGTCGGGTTCGTGGGGCTCGTGGTCCCGCACCTGGCCAGGCTGCTCGTGGGCGGCGACTACCGCTGGCTCGCGCCCGCCACCGCGCTCCTCGCGCCGGCCCTCGTGCTCGCCGCGGACGTGGTGGGGAGGGTGGTGCTCCTGCCCGGCGAGGTGCCCGCGGGGATCATGACCGCCCTCGTCGGCGCGCCCGTGTTCGTGTGGCTCGTCCGGGCGAGGAAGGGGGCGGCGCTGTGAGCGGCCCGACGACGCCGAGCGCCCGGGTGCCCGGCGCCCCCGCGCGAAGTGTCTCCCGCACGCCCCGGCCCGGCACGCCCCGGCCCGGCGCCCCCGGGCCCGGCACCCCTGTGCCCGGTGCCTCCCGCACGCCCAGCGCACGGCGCGCGCCGCTCGCGTGGCTCGCCGCCGTCGTCGTGCTCCTCACCGCCGCGAACCTGCTCCTGGGCTCCTACACCGTCACCGTCCCGGACCTCATCCGGATCGCCGCCGCGGAGATCGCCGGAGACGCCGCCGCCCGGATCCCGGGCGCGAGCTTCATCGTGTGGGAGGTCAAGGTCCCGCAGGCGCTCACCGCGCTCGGGGCGGGGGCGGCGTTCGGCATGGCCGGCTGGCTGTTCCAGACACTCCTGCGCAACCCGCTCGCGAGCCCGGACGTCATCGGGATCTCCTACGGCGCGTCCGCCGCGGCCGTGGCCCTGATCGTGCTCGCCGGCGCTGCCGGATGGGCCGTGCCGCACGCGGCCGTCTCCGCGGCCGCCTTCGCGGGCGCGCTCGCGGTCGCGGGGCTCATCTGGTTCCTCGCCGAGGGATCCGCCTCGTCCGCATCGCGGGGCGGGAGGGCCGACGCGCGGCTCGTCCTCGTCGGGATAGGCCTCGCCGCCGGGCTCCAGGCGCTCGTGGGCTTCCTGCTGACCCGCACGGACGTCCGCTATGCCCACGAGGCCCTCGCGTGGCTCAACGGATCGCTGGCCTCCGCGGACTGGGGCCGGCTCGGCGTCCTGTACGCGGCGCTCGCGGTCCTCGTGCCGGCTGCGCTCGCGGCCGCCTCGCCCCTGTCCGTCCTGGCCCTGGGGGACGACGCCGCCCGCGGGCTCGGCCTGCACGCCGCCAGGGCGCGGGGCTGGGTCGTTCTCGCCGGGGTTGCGCTCGCCGCGGCCGGCACCGCCGCGACGGGGCCCATCGCCTTCGTCGCGTTCCTCGCCGCCCCGATCGCGCGGCGGCTCGGCGCCCGGGGCTCCTCCGCGCGGGACCTCGCCGCGGCCGGCCTGACCGGCTGCGGGATCGTCCTCGCGGCCGCGTTCGCCGCGGACGCGTTCCTGCCCGCCCTCCTCGGCGGCACCACCCTGCCCGTCGGAGTCGTCACGGGCGCGATCGGCGCGCCCGTGCTCCTCTGGCTCCTCACCGCCGTCCACCGGAAGGAGGGCTAGCCATGGCTGGTTCCCCGAACGGGCCCGCGCCCGCACCCGTCCCGGCCGCGCAGTCCGGTCAGCCAGCGCAGGCCGGCCAGCCAGCGCAGACCGCCCAGCGAGCGCCGGCCGACCAGCCAGCCCAGACCGCGCCCGTGCTGCGCGCTTCCGGCCTGAGCCTGCGCTACGACTCCCGGCTCGTCGTCGAGGGCCTGGACCTCGAGCTCCCGCCCGGCGCCGTGACCGCGGTGGTCGGGGCGAACGCGTGCGGCAAGTCCACGCTCCTGCGCGGTCTCGCGCGCCTGCTCGGCCCTGCGGCCGGCACCGTGACGCTCGACGGCGATCCGCTCGCCTCGATCGGCGACCGTGCCCTCGCCCGGCGCCTCGGCGTGCTCCCGCAGCAGCCCACCGCGCCGGACGGCATCAGCGTGCGCGAGCTCGTGATGCGTGGCCGCTACCCGCACCGTCCCGAGGGGATCGTGGGCCGCTGGTTCGGCGGGTCCTCGGCCGCGGACGAGACGGCAGTGGACGCTGCGCTTGCGGCGACGGGGACCGCGGACCTCGCGGGCCGGGGCATCGAGGAGCTCTCGGGCGGCCAGCGCCAGCGCGTCTGGATCGCGATGGCCCTCGCGCAGGAGACCGAGGTGCTGCTCCTCGACGAGCCCACCACGTTCCTCGACCTCGCCCACCAGGTGGAGGTGCTGGACCTCATCCGCGAGCTCAATGCCGCCCGCGGCGTCACGGTGGCGGCAGTGCTGCACGACCTCAACCTCGCGGCCCGCTATGCAGACCACGTGGTGGCCATGAAGGCCGGCGCGATCGTCGCCCAGGGCCGGCCTGCGGACGTCTTCACCGAGGGGCTCGTGGCCGAGGTGTTCGGCCTCGAGGCCCGTGTGGTCCCTGACCCTGTGGCAGGGACGCCGCTCATCGTCCCCCTAGGGAGGCACATGCCCCAGGCTGGGTCCGGGCACTCGGCCGGCGAGGGCGATGTCAAATACGAAACCACCCCTTTGCGTAATGCCGGTACGCCCGCCTAGGCTAGGGAAGGCTTGCCTTACCCCCCGCTTCGCCACCCACTCACCGATCGACGAGGAGCCGCAGTGAAGACCACCGCAACGGGCCTTGCCAAGGCCCGCGGCGCCGTCGTGCGCCCCTTCGAGCTCACGGTGACCGCGGTCGCGGACCTCAGCCCGAGCCTGCGCCGCGTGACCCTCGGAGGGCTGGCGCTGCGCGACTTCGCCACGGATGCGGACGGCGCCACATGGGACCTGCGGATCAAGGTGATCGTGCCCTCGCCGGGCAGGCCGCTGCCCCGGGTCGAGGACCTGCTCGGGGGCTCGGACGGCCGCGACGATGCGTCCTGGTACCAGTCCTGGCTCGCCATGCCCGCCGAGCTCCGCGGCGAGATCCGCACCTACACGGTGCGCGAGGCGCGGCTCGAGGAGGCGTACCCCGAGATCGACATCGACTTCGTCCTGCACGTGGACACCGCACCGGACGGTACCGTGCACACCGGCCCCGCCGCACGCTGGGCGCTCGGGGCACGCCCCGGTGACCCTGCCCTCGTCTTCGGGCCGAACGCGGCCTCGGGGGAGTGCTCGGGGATCGAGTTTGCGCCCGGCCTCGCGGGGCACGTGCTGCTCGCCGGCGACGAGACCGCGCTGCCCGCCATCGGCGGGATCCTCCGGGACCTGCCCTCCGGCATGAGCGCCCAGGTGCTCATCGAGGTGCCCTGTGCCGAGGACTTCCAGGACCTGTCCACGCGCGCTGACGCCGAGGTGACGTGGCTCGCCCGCGGCGGGCGTGCCCACGGCGAGCTCCTCGCCGAGGCGGTGCACGGCGTCGTGCTCGAGCCGTTCTGCGCCCCCGGGCCGAACGTCGTGGCGCGGGCTGTCGCGGCCGGCGAGCCGCTCGACGTCGGCCCCGAGCGCGAGCTCATGTGGGACACACCGCAGTACCGCGAGCTCTTCGGCGCGGGCGCGGACACAGCGGGCTTGGACGCAGCTGGCACGGACGGTGCAGACGCGCTGCCGCTCCGGGGAGTCCTGCCGTTCTACGCGTGGATCGCGGGCGAGTCCAGCATGGTCAAGGGCCTGCGCCGCTACCTCGTGCGCGACTGCGGGATCAACCGGGACCAGGTCGCGTTCATGGGCTACTGGAAGCAGGGCACGCCCCAGCACTGACCCTCGCGCGGCCGCCTCCCGCCCAATGCGGGGTCCCGTCCCCACCAATGCGGGGTCGCGTCCCCACGAATGCGGGGTCGCGTCCCCACGAATGCGGGGTCGCGTCCCCACGAATGCGGGGTCGCGTCCCCGTTCTGGGTCATGTCCCAGGGGCCCCGGTCACCTCGCGTTAACCGTCCAGACTCCCCCAAGTGCCCTCGGCCGCCTAGGCTCCGGGACGTGTCTGGAATCGAGCGACGGCGTTTCGTTGCCCTCGGTGACTCCTTCACCGAGGGGGTGGGGGACTGGAATGACGGGCTGCCCAACGGCGTCCGCGGATGGGCCGACCGGGTTGCCGAGAAGCTCGCAAAGGCCGAGAAGGGCTGGGAGTACGCGAATCTCGCGATCCGGTCCAAGCGGCTGCACCAGATCGTCGACGGGCAGCTCGAGCACGCTCTGGACCTCCGGCCGAGCCTCGTGAGCGTGTACGCAGGGGGCAACGACATCCTCGACCTCGGCACGGACGTCTCCGATCTCCTCGGGCAGTATGAGGACTTCGTCCGCCGCCTCGCCGCCACCGGGGCCACGCTCGTCCTGTTCACGGGCTATGACGTGAAGGTGAACCCGCTCCTCGAGCCCCTCAAGCGCCGCAACTGGCTCTACAACTCGCGGGTGCGGCAGCTGGCCGAGGAGCTCGACGCCGTCCTCGTGGACTACTGGTGCTTCGACGCCTACGCCGACAAGCGCATGTGGGACGCCGACAGGCTCCACATGTCCAAGGCCGGGCACAAGTTCCTCGCCCGGCAGGTCCTCGACCACCTCGGTGTCCCGCACCGCATGAAGCCGAAGGAGTGGGAGCCGCCCGTGCGCCGCACATCACGCGAGTGGGCGGCGGCCCAGCGGACGTGGGTGCGCGACTGGGTCGTTCCGCTGATCGGCCGCAAGCTGCGGGGCGTCACCCTGGGTGACCACCTCTCGCCCCGCTGGCCCGAGCCCGTGAGGGTTCCCCGCAAGGGCGGCCTCCGCAGGTACGCCGAGGAGCACCCGGAGGTCATGGCCAACACCCCTGGCTGGATCCCGTACAGCCCGAGGTGATCCCGGGTTCCCCCGGGGCGACCACCGCGCGGCCGTGCGGTGGACGCCGGTCCCGCCGCGCGCCGTCGTCCGACTAGGCTGGCACGGTACCTGACACTTCAACCACCGGAGCGCGCATGCCTGCCCCCGCCCTGAACCGCAATGGCGGCCTGAGCACCCCGTGGCTCCTCGTCCTGGTCTTCCTCGCGACGACGGCCCCGCTCTCCACCGACCTCTACCTGCCCGGCTTCCCCCGGATCCAGCAGGAGTTCGCCGCCGCGGCATCGGGCGTCCAGCTCACCCTCACGGGCTTCCTCCTCGGGATGGCGTTCGGGCAGCTCGCGTTCGGCTCGCTCTCGGACAGGTTCGGGCGGCTGCGGCCCCTGCTCGTGGGGAACATGGGCGTGCTCACGGCCTCCGCCGTCGCGGCCCTCGCCCCGAACCTCGAGGTCCTCGTCGCGGCGCGCTTCTTCCAGGGGCTGTTCGGCGCGGCGGGCATCGTGATCGCGCGCGCCGTCATCGTCGACCTCACGAAGGGCCCCGAGACCGCCCGGACCATGAGCCTCATGATGACCGTGGCGGGGGTGGCGCCCGCGGTAGCGCCGTCCATCGGCGCGCTCATCGAGGGCCCCATCGGCTGGCGCGGCGTCATGTGGACGCTCGCGGTGCTCTTCCTCCTCATGCTCGTGAGCGTCTCGACGGTGCTGCGCGAGACCCGCCCGCCCGAGGCCCGCGGAGGCCACAGCCTGCTCGGCGGCCTGGCCCAGCTGGTCCGCGTCCCGCGGTACATCGGCTTCGCCGCGGTGTTCGCCACGACATTCGCGGTGATGATGGCCTACATCTCCGCGTCTCCGTTCGTGTACCAGAACGTCATGGGGTTCTCCGCGCTCGGCTACGGTGTGCTGTTCGGGACCAACGCGGTGGGCCTCATCAGCGCCGGGTACCTCTCGTCCCGGATCGTCCGGAGGGTGGGGCCCGAGCGGATCATTGCCATCGCCGTCCCGTTCCTCCTCGCCTTCACGGTGCTCGTGCTCGTGGTGGCGGTCCTGCCGGTGCCCCGCTGGCTGCTCGCCGTCCCCATCTGGTGCGCGGTCACCACCGTGGGCTTCGTCATGGGCAACTCCACCGCGTTGGCGCTCGACGCCGTCCGTCACGTCTCCGGGAGCGGCTCGGCGATGCTGGGGTTCAGCCAGTTCATCTTCGGTGCAGCAGTCTCCCCGCTGTCCGGCATCGCGGGGGAGGACACGGCGCTCCCGATGGCCGTCATCATGCTCGTCGCGGCGTCGGGCTCGATGGTGCTCGTCTCGCTGCTGCGGCGCGCGCCGGCATAGCGGGGCGCCCATCGGCGCGGAGTCCGCGGATGCGGCAGAAGTCCGCGTTCGGCGGACTTCTCGCGCACACGTGGACTTCCGTTACGACCGGCTCGCCCGCCGTGGCTAGACTCGGCCCCAGACGGGCAGCGGAGCCGCGCCCGGCCGCAGGACCGAACGGCCCCGAGCGAAGGAGCACGCCGATGACCACGTGGCGCATCAGGGACTTCCACCCCTCAGACCTTGACGGCATCCTCCAGCTCTGGGGCGCCATGACGGCGTCCGGGATCGAGCCCGTCTACTCCCTCTCGGAGGTCCTCGCATCCTGCCAGAAGGACCACGCCGTCGTTGCCCTCCACGGCGACGAGGTGGTCGGCGCGGCCGTGGGCCGGGCGGCGCACGAACAGGGCTGGATCGTCTTCCTCGCCACGGTGCCCGAGTGGCGGTCCCGGGGGATCGGCACCGCGCTCCTGGCCGCGCTCGAGAGCCGCATGGCCCCGCTCGGCCTCACCAAGCTCTCGGCCCTCATGCCGGACACCGAGACCCGCCTCGAGGCGTTCCTCTCCCGCGGGTTCAAGGACGTGAAGAACCTGCGCTTCTTCGAGCGCCAGATCCCGGTCCAGCGCACCGAGCTCGAACCCCTGGCCCAGCTTGGCGGCCGCGTCCTCCCGCGGGACCTGTGGGAGAACGTCGCAGGCATGAAGCGGGAGAAGCAGCTCCTCGAGCGCCGGCTCGTCCTCCCGCTCGCCCAGGCCGAGCTCGCGGACGAGTTCGGCGTCGTGCCGCCGCGCGCCGTCGTGCTCTTCGGACCGCCGGGGACGGGCAAGACGACGTTCGCCAAGGCCATCGCGTCCCGGCTCGAGTGGCCGTTCGTCGAGGTGTTCCCGTCCCGCCTCGCCGGCGACCCGGAGGGCCTCGCGGGGGCGCTGCGCAAGACCTTCACTGAGATCGCCGAGCTCGAGCACGCCGTCGTCTTCCTCGACGAGGTCGAGGAGATCGCCTCACACCGCGCCGGGGACCCGCCGAGCCCCAACCAGGGCGTCACGAACGAGCTGCTCAAGATCATCCCGGCCTTCCGCGAGCAGCCCGGCCGCCTCCTGGTCTGTGCGACGAACTTCATCCGCGCGCTCGACTCGGCCTTCCTGCGCCACGGCCGCTTCGACTACGTCATCCCGATCGGCCTGCCGGACGCGGAGGCCCGCCGCGCGATGTGGCAGCGCTTCATCCCGGAGGCCGTGCTCGCGGACGTGGACGTCGAGGCGCTCGTGGCCCGCACCGAGGGCTTCTCCCCGGCGGACATCGAGTTCGCGGCCCGCTCGGCGTCCCAGCGCGCCCTCGAGAAGGCGGTGTACGCCGCCGATCCCGAGGCCGAGCCGGTGCCCGTGCTCGGGGCTGCCGGGTCACCTGCGGCTGGCGGCGCGCTGCACCGCGGCGGCGCGGACGGGGCGCACGACGCCGCACCCTCGGGCGGCGTGCCCGCGGCGGGGCGGCGCGGGCCGTCCACGGAGGACTACCTCGAGGCGGTCAGCGAGACGAAGACCACCGTGGGCGAGGAGGTCGCCGCCGCCTTCCTCGAGGACATCGAGGAGCTTGCGCGCGTCTAGGGGTGCCCGGCGCGCACGTTCGGCCATCGGGGCTGGGGCATGGCACAGTAATCCCATGCCTGTTGCACCGTTCAGCGCATCGACCACCGGCACCGGCGGGGTCTCAGTGCCGCCCCTCGTCCCGCTCTTCCGTGTCGCGCAGCGGCTCGGTCAGGCCTGGAACGACATGCGCACGAGGATGGTGCGCAACGGCGACTACGACGCCCAGGTCGTGGCCTACCGGGGCTACGGATCCACGGAGCGCGTGCGGGTCCTCGCCCGGGTGATGTACGCCCGCCGCGGGCTCCACGGCGCCGAGGACACGTTCAACAACGTGCGCGGCTGGGTGTCCTTCACGTCCGTCCCGATCCAGCACGCCGCGGTGACGGTCGAGATCGGGGGGACGACCGCCGTCGTGCATGCGGACTCCGGGGGCGTGGTGGACGCCATGGTGGACGTCGAGCTGACTCCCGGCTGGCACGAGGTGCGCCTGAGCGCCGACGGTGCCGAGCCGGGAGTGGGCGAGGTGTTCGTCGTCGCGCCGGACACGCGCTTCGGCATCGTCTCGGACATCGACGACACGGTCATGGTCACCGCCCTCCCGCGACCGTTCCTGGCCCTGTGGAACACGTTCGTGCTGAGCGAGCGCGCCCGCACGCCCACCCCGGGCATGGCGGTCCTCCTCGACCGGCTCGCCACGGAGCACCCCAGCGCCCCGGTCATCTACCTTTCCACCGGGCCGTGGAATGCCGCCCCGACGCTCGCCCGGTTCCTGGGCCGCAACATGTACCCGGCCGGGCCGCTGCTGCTCACCGACTGGGGCATGACGCCGGACCGCTGGTTCCGCTCGGGCCGCGAGCACAAGCACCACAACCTCGAGCGCCTCGCGGCGGAGTTCCCGGACATGCGCTGGCTCCTCGTGGGGGACAACGGGCAGCACGACGAGTCGATCTACGCCGAGTTCGCGGCCGCGCACCCCGAGTCGGTCGCCGCGGTGGCCATCCGGCAGCTCTCGCCCGGCCAGGCGGTCTTCTCGGGCGGCACGACGCACGACGGGCGTGAGGTCGCCGCCCGTCCGGACATCGCCTGGGCCTCGGCGCCGGATGGCGCGGGACTGGCCGAGCAGCTCCAGGACGCCGGGGTGCACTGACCCGGCAGCCCACCACACGGGCGTGCGGCAGGGGCTCACCTGAAGTTCGTCACCGGCTCGTTCTCGTCGAAGCGCGCGATCATCTGCAGGGCAATGTCCCGGACCTTGATGTTGCGGTTCATCGACGCGGTCTTGAGGATCTCCATGGCGCGTGCCTGGCTGCAGCTGGTCTGAGCCATGATGATCCCGCAGGCCAGATCGATCGCCGTGCGGGATTCGAGGGCGGCCTCGAGGTCCTTGACGCGGTCCCGCTCGTCGGCGAACTGAACCGCCAGGAGGATGGCCCGCGAGGTCAGGGCCGCGAGGCCCTCGGCACGCGCCTGCTCGCGGGGCGGGAACGCGTCCGCAGCGGTGCTGTAGCAGTTGAGGGCGGCCGAGATGCTCTTCTCGGGAGGCAGCGGGATGGGGGTGGCGAACACGGACCGCACCGGAGTGGAGGCCATGGCCCGCCTGTACCGGGGATAGCGGGGCTCGGTGGCGATGTCCGGCACATAGACGGTCTGCGCGGTCTCGGCGGACTCCTGGCAGGGGCCCTCGCCGGAGGAGTACTGCAGCTCGTCCATGGCGGCCGCGACCGCGTCGCTGGTCGCCACGGTGGTCCTGCTCGGCTCACGCGTCACCGTCACGCTGCAGTGCACCTCGCCTGCTACCGAGAGGTCCCGGCAGGCTATTTCGGCGAGCCTCTGGAGGAAGCTCGCGAGGTCCGCGCTCTCGAGGAGCAGCTCCAGATGCTCGCTGGACTCCGCGCCCGTCATGCCGGTCATGCTGACCATGCCTGTCACCTCTTCCGCTTCGTGCTGTGGCGATGGCCCCCTCCAGATCGCCGTCCATGGATCGAGTGTTCCCCTCGCGGGTACCCGTGGTCTATACCCGTCGTCCGCGCAGCCAACCCCGCGCCCGGCAGCCGCGCGCCGTCCGGGCCCAGACGGCCCAATAGCGTGCCTCTGCCGCGAGGCCCCTTGCCCTCGCACCCCGGTCCGTAGTGAGAATGGCCCATGCCGGTGCTGATGAGGTCCCTCGAAACCGCCGTCCCTTCTACTGTCCTCAAGCAGGCCGAGGCGCGGGACGTCTTCGCCGCGCAGGAGGGCCTGACCCGCCTGGGCCAGCGCCTCGTGACCACGTGCTTCGACGCGGCCGCGATCGAGACCCGGTACTCCGCCGTCGAGGAGTTCTCGTGGGACCGCCCGGACCACGCCCCGGACTTCTTCGACGCCTCCACCCGCACCATCCTGAGCCCGAGCACCAAGACCCGCAACGACATCTTCGTGCGCGAGGCCACGCCGCTGTTCACCGAGACGGCGCGGCGGGCGCTCGCGAACGCGGACGGGATCGGGCCCGAGGACGTCACGCACGTCGTGACCGTCTCGTGCACGGGCTTCTTCAACCCCGGCCCCGACTACCGCGTGGTCCGCGACCTCGGCCTGAGCCCGTCCGTGCAGCGCTTCCACCTCGGCTTCATGGGCTGCTACGCGGCCTTCCCGGCGTTGCGCATGGCCAAGGCCTTCTGCGACGCGGACCCGAGGGCCGTGGTGCTCGTCGCGATCGTCGAGCTGTGCACCCTGCACGTGCGCAGCTCGAACGATCCGGACACCATCCTCGGCGCCTCGCTGTTCGCGGACGGTGCCGCCGCCGCGGTCGTGACCGCCCGCGACCTCCCGCTCACCCGCCCGGCGCTGAGCCTTGACCTGTTCGAGACCACCCTCACTCCGGTCGGGGAGGAGACGATGGCGTGGAACATCGGGGACCGCGGCTTCGAGATGGTGCTGGGCTCCTATGTCCCGCACATCATCGACGACCACATCGCCGGCGCCCTCGAGCCCCTCCTCGCCCGGGACGCGGAGCTCGCGGGCATCGCGGAGGCCGGCGGCGGCCATGCGGGCATCGAGCACTGGGCCATCCACCCGGGCGGCCGCAGCATCGTGGACAAGGTCGTCGCGCGGCTCGGCCTCTCGGAGGGGCAGGCAGGGCCGGCGCGGGACACGCTGCGGGAGTTCGGCAACATGTCCAGCGCCACGGTCATGTTCGTCCTCGAGAAGATCCTGGCGCACGACGCCGGGCCCTCGCCTGACGCTTCCAGCGCACCCCGGGCGTCCGCCCCACCGGGGGCAGAGCGGGTGTGCGCGATGGCGTTCGGGCCCGGCCTGACCGTGGAGACCGCGCTCATGACCCGGGTCCTCCCGGGCGCGTAGGCGGGCCGGGCAGCAGGGGAGGCGTGCGTGGACGGGCGCAGGGAGGCCCATGACGCCGTGATCGTCGGCGCCGGCCCAGCCGGGCTGTGCCTCGGGGTGCTGCTCGCACGGGCGGGGGTCGGCGTCGTCGTGCTCGAAGCCCGCACCGAGCCCACCCGCCACTCGCGCGCGATCGGCATCCACCCGCCCGGCCAGCGCGTCCTCGCCGCGGCCGGTGCGCTGGGGCCGCTCGCGGAGGCCGGGACGTGGATCCGCGAGGGCGTCGCGCGCTCGCGGACCGGCGGCCAGGCGCGCGAGGTCGGCAGGCTGGCGTTCGAACCGCCAATCCTGGCCGTGCCGCAGTGGCGCACGGAGGCCGCCCTCGAGGCCCGGCTCGAGGAGCTCGCCCCGGGGGCGATCCGCAGGGGCGTGCGCGCGGTGCGGGTCGAGCAGGGGGCCAGCGGCGTCGTCGTCCGCTGCACGGCGGGAGACGCCGAGCCGCCGGCCGGGACGGGAAGCCCGGCGGGGGACGCCGGGCCGCCGGCCGGGATAGGGGGTCCCGTGGGCGAGATGCGGTTGGGGGCGCGGTGGGCCGTCGTCGCCGCCGGCGCCCGGTCCGCCCTCCTCCCCGCCGAGATGGGGGACTGGACCGCCGAGATGGGGTACTGGGCCGCCGAGATGGGGGGCAGCCCTCGGACCTTCCCGGACGCGTACCTCATGGGCGACTTCCCTGACACCCTGCCGCCCCGGGACGCGACGCGGGCGGTTCTGCACCTCGAGCCGGAGGGGATCGTGGAGTCGTTCCCGCTGCCCGGCGGGCTGCGCCGGTGGGTCGTCCATCTCGATGCGCCGGCCACAGGCGCGGACCCTGCACGGCTGGCCGGGATCATCGCCGAGCGCACGGGCGCCGCGGTGGAACCGGCGTCGTGCGCGATGCTGAGCGCCTTCACCGTGTCCGAACGGCTTGCGCCCCGCCTGCGCGCGGGCCGAGTGCTCCGCATCGGGGACGCCGCGCACGAGGTGAGCCCGATCGGCGGCCAGGGCATGACGCTCGGCTGGCTCGACGCCGAGGCGTTCGCGCCGCTCATCGCCGCGGACTTCCGGGGGGCCCGCTCCGCCGCACGCCCTGAACCCGCACGCCCTGAACCCGCACGCCCTGAACCCGCACGCCCTGAACCCGCATGGCCGGAGCTCTGGGCGGCCGCGGAGCGCGGGCGGCTCCGCGCTGCCCGGCTGGCTGCACGGCAGGCGCGGCTGAACATGGCGCTCGGCCGCCCACTCCCGCCCCGCACGATGGCGGCCCGAAACGCGCTCTTCGCGCTCGCCTACCGGATCCCCTGGCTCGCGCGCCGGACGGCAGCGCGCTTCACCATGCGGGCCTGACCGTCCCGCCCCTCGCCACCCCCTCGCCACGAATTGTTGGGTTGAGCAGGGTGGAGGGCTCGTGGACCCTGCTCAACTCGACATTTCGCGCGGGCGGCGACGAGAGAGCTCCGCGGGGTCCAGGACCCACGGCTCGCGCGGCAGGGCGCCGGAGGCCAGGACGCCGGGGAACGCCGCGAGCGCCGCGTGGAGGTCCTCCGGCAGCCCGAGCGAGGCGAGCAGCCGCCCGGCGACCTCGCGCGCTGGCACCCCAACAGCGGCGAGCCCGGCGAGGGTTACGGCGCCGTCGCGCTTCGCGAGCCGCCGCCCTGCACGGTTGAGCACGAGCGGCACGTGCGCGTACTCCGGCACGCGCACGCCGAGCAGCCCCGCGAGGTAGGCCTGGCGCGGGGTGGAGGGGAGGAGGTCGTCGCCGCGGACCACCTGGTCGATCCCCTGCGCCGCGTCGTCCACCACCACGGCGAGGTTGTACGCCACCACGCCGTCGTTGCGGCGCAGCACGAAGTCGTCCACGATCCCCGCGTACCGCCCGTGCAGCACATCCGTCACGGCCCACTCGGTGACCCCGGCGCGAAGGCGGATGGCGGCGGGACGCTCCGCCCGGCGTCGTGCGCGCTGCGCCTCGGTGAGGCTGCGGCACGTGCCGGGGTACGCGCCCTGCGGAGCGTGCGGCGCGCTGGGCGCCTCCTGGATCTCGCGGCGGGTGCAGAAGCACTCGTAGGTCAGGCCGGCGGCGGTGAGGCGCGCGATCGCGTCGTCGTAGTGCGCGCCCCGCTCGGTCTGGCGGACCACCTCGCCGTCCCAGTCGAGGCCGATTGCGGCGAGGTCCCTGAGCTGGACGGCCTCGGCGCCCGCTCGGGCCCGGTCCAGGTCCTCGACGCGCAGGAGGAAGCGCCGGCCGCTCGAGCGCGCGAAGAGCCACGCGAGCAGCGCCGTGCGCAGGTTGCCCACATGCAGTCCGCCGGAGGGGCTGGGGGCGAAGCGGCCAGCGCGCAGGTCCGAGGGGGCCACAGTCATGCGGCCAAGGCTAGCCGGGGCGTCGCGGCTGGACGGCACCGGCACCGGCGCCGGGCAGGCTGGGGGCCGGTCCGCTCGTGCGGCAGACCGGCCCCCTTCGTGCGCTTCCCCCGTGTATTCCCCCGCACAGTTCCCCCGGCGGTGCCGTTCCCCTTGGCCCGGGCTTCAGGCCGTCCCGGTCAGAAGACGCTCCAGGTACCAGGGATGGCGATCGTGATTCCGTTGGTGACGTCAGTGATGCTCAGCCCGCTCCAGTACGCGCTGAAGAGCGTCGTGGTCTGGCCCGGTGGGCACTCCAGTGTGGCGAGGATCTCCTCGTCAGTCGGGGCAACGAGGGTCAGGCTTGCGACGACGTTGCCTCCGGCGTTCGCGGTGAAGCTTCCGCTCGCTGTCGGCGTGACGGAGAACGCCTCCTTGTTGGCCGCCTTCGGGTGCTTGCTTCCGCCGTTGATGCAGCCGAGCTCGTAGGTGAAGGTCGCTGTCGTGGAGACGTCCACGGACGCTCCCGCCCCGACTCCGGCTTCCTTGAAGTCCACTTGGAGGTTGTTGCCGACGAGGGATGGAGTGACGTAGATGAAGTGGGGGTTGCCGCTTCCGCCCTTGGCCGCGCTGGCGGGTCCCGCAAGGGTGAAGGCCGTCAGGAGGGCTGCGAACAGGAGGGCTGCGATTCTGAAGATGCGCATGGTGGTGTCCTGGGAAGATCGGGACGTGTGGTGATGCCTCCCCCAGCGGCGGCGGATGCGGGACGCGCCACCCAGAGGCGCTCCGCTGTCGATTCCCCCGAACGATATATCCGCTGTTTCCCTGCCGCGGTCTGGCGTTCCACCGCGGCGGGCGCTCCGCAGCCGCTGCAATTCTAGGACGGGGACGTGCGTAAGGCGAGGGTTTGCGCGGCCGGTTCGCAGCGCCGTCGTGCGCCTCCCCGCCCGGCCGGCACGCACGGCGCCAGCCTGCGCAAGCCCTATGCTGGGACGCGTGACGGAACCCCGCTGGCTCAGCCCCCAGGAACGGCGGGCCTGGCTTGCTCTGCTGAACGTGAACACCCTCCTGCCCGCCGCGCTGGATGCGCACCTGACGTCGATGAACCGGCTCTCGCTCTTCGACTACAACGTGCTCGCCATGCTCTCTGAGGCGGAGGGCCGCATGCTGCCGATGAAGGAGCTCGCGGCACGCACCTCGGCTTCGCTCTCGCGCCTCTCGCACGTCGTGACCAAGCTCCAGTCCCGCGGGTGGATCGAGCGCCGGCCCTCCCCGGACGACGCCCGCGTGACCACCGCCGTCCTCACGGACGCCGGCTGGGACACCATCGACGGGCTCGCGCCGGACCACGTGGAGCGCGTGCGCGAGCTCGTGTTCGATGCGCTGACCCCGGAGGACGTGGGCGCGCTCGCGGCGGTGGGGGAGAAGATCGTCTCGCGGCTGCAGGCGGACAGCTGGATCTTCCGCGACCCGGCCCGCGGCGTCGCGCTCGCCGAGGAGGGCGCAGCAGGGGATCCGGCCGACGGCGCGGGCAACGGCGGTGCCGCCGGGGATGCCGGCGCGGGGGCGCACGACGACGGGAGGACGCCATGAGCGCCGCGTTCACCACACGCTTCGTGGCCCTGGGCGACTCGTTCACCGAGGGCGTGGGGGATCCCGACCCCGGGCGGCCGAACGGCGTCCGGGGATGGGCGGACCGCGTTGCCGAGCAGCTCCAGGCCGCGGATCCGGGGGTGGGCTACGCGAACCTCGCCATCCGCGGCCGCAAGATCCGGCAGATCCTCACCGAGCAGGTCGAGCCGGCGCTCGCTCTCGAGCCGAGCATTGTCATCCTGTATGCCGGGGCGAATGACATCCTGCGGCCCAAGGTGGACATCGATGCGATGCTCACCGACTACGACGCCGCCGTGGCCCGGCTCGCGGCGGCCGGCGCGCGGGTGCTGCTGTTCACGGGGTTCGACGCCGGGAGGTCCAAGGTTTTCGGCACCATGCGCGGCCGCACGGCGATCTACAACGAGCAGGTGCGCTGGATCGCGGACCGGCACGGCGCCACGATCGTGGACTACTGGCGCTTCCACGAGTTCCAGGACTGGCGCATGTGGGACGTGGACCGCATGCACATGTCCGCGCTCGGGCACGCGACCATGGCGAACCGCGTCCTCGAGGTCCTCGAGCACGAGGGCCTCGCCGAGGTGCCGGACATGCCCGAGCTGCCGGTGCTCACTCGAGTCCAGCAGCTCCGGGCGAACGCCCTGTGGGCCCGCGAGCACGCCGGGCCGTGGGTGATGCGCCGGCTCACGGGCCGCTCCTCGGGCGACGGCCTGAGCCCCAGGTACCCCCAGCCCACCCGCCTCTGACCCCATTGTTTCGGGTACACATAAATCCACCCACAAGCGTTTCGGGTACACATAACCGCGCTCAGGAGCGTTTCGGGTACATATAAATCCGCCCGGGAGCGTTTCGGGTACACGCGAGCATCGGAGGACCTATGACCCACGTCGACGTCCGAGTCTCGACGACGATCGCCCGGCCCCGCGCCGCCGTCGCCGCGTACGCCGCGGACCCGGACAATGCACCGGAGTGGTACGCCAATATCGATTCGGCGCAGTGGCGAACGCCGAAGCCGCTCGCGGTCGGGAGCGAGATCGACTTCCGCGCGCGCTTCCTGGGCCGCGGCCTCGCCTACACCTACCGGGTCGAGGAGTACGTCCCCGGCGAGCGGCTCGTCATGGCGACGGCGCAGGGCCCCTTCCCGATGCGCACCACCTACATCTGGGCTGATGCGGGCGCTGCAGGCGGGCCGGCCACCCGCATGGCATTGCGCAATGACGGTTCGCCGCGCGGCTTCGCGGCCATCATTGCTCCGCTGATGGAGGCCCTGATGCGCCGCGCCAACACCAAGGACCTGGTCCGCATCAAGGAGATCCTCGAGGCGTCTCCGGCCGGGGGCTGATCCGCGCGGCGCATCCTGCTGTACCCGAAACGGGGTTTTGGGGCGTGTGTTGTCTCGGGACTGAATAGACACTTATGTCTCGGGACCTCGTGGACAGTGTGTCTCACGAGTCCGTGGACAGTTCGGGTCTGGGATCGAGCCATGAGCGCTCTTGAACCTGATCCTCGAATCC
>NZ_JBDFRB010000006.1:0-86818 GCF_039615075.1 Sinomonas halotolerans
GAGCAGGATCTCTGCGCGGTGGGCGTCGATGCCCGGGCCGGTGTGGGCCTTGAGCCAGGCCTGCACGCCTTCCTCGTCGGTGGGGAAGCCGCGGCCGCCGCCGATCGGCAGCTCCCCGGTGCCCACCGACCGGCCGTGTCCGAGCAGGGCCAGGACCTCGTCGGCCAGATGCTCGGACAGGGCCCGGAAGGTCGTCCACTTCCCGCCCACCAGGCTCAGCATCCCCTGGCCCGCCCCGCCCGGCAGCGCGGCCTTCTCGATCCGGTAGTCCCGCGAGACGAACCCCGGGGCGGTGTCGTCATGCCGCGGCAGCGGGCGCACCCCGGAGAAGGTGTAGACGATGCTCTCCCGGCCCACCCGGACCGACGGGAAGACGTGGCGGATGAGGTCGAAGAAGTACTCGATCTCCGCATCCGTGCACACCGGCTCGAGGTCCTCCCCGGCGTCGATGTCCGTCGTGCCCACCAGCACCCGGTCCCCGATCGGGTAGATCAGCACGATCCGCCCGTCGCTGTGCTCGAAGAAGATCTCCCGGCCCGCGCACGCCGCGAGGAGCTCCGGATGGTCCAGCACGATGTGCGAGCCCTTCGTCCCGCCCATGAACCGCGTCGGTGCCCCGAAGGCGCCGTTGGTGGCATCGACCCACGCCCCGGTGGTGTTCACCACCACGTCCGCGGCGAAGTCGAACTCCTCCCCGGTCAGCCCATCGCGCAGCCGCACCGCCGCGCCCTCGCCCGCCCCGGTGATGCCCACGGCCGAGACGTAGTTGCTCGCCCGGGCATGGGGACCCGCTTCGAGCCCGTCGCGCAGCACGTCCAGGGTCAGCCGCTCCGGATCGTGCACCGAGGCATCGAAGTACGTCGCGGTGTACTTCACATCCGGGCGCAGGGCCGGCAGCTCCGCCAGGGCCTTCCGCCGGCCCAGGAACCGGTGCCGGGGCACCGACCCGCCCTGACGGGAGAACAGGTCGTACAGGCTCAGGCCGATCTTGATCAGCACCGCCCCGCGCTCGCCCGGCCTGCCCGAGCGGTGGGTCAGGAACCGCAGCGGCGCGTTCAGGATGCCCGAGAACGTGGAGAACACCGGGATCGTGGTCTGCAGCGGCTTGACATAGTGCGGGGCGATCCGCAGCAGCCTGTTCCGCTCGACCACCGACTCGTGCACGAGCCGGAACTCCCCGTTCTCCAGATACCGGATCCCGCCATGGATCATGTGCGAGGACGCCCCCGAAGCACCCTGGCAGTAGTCACCGCGCTCCACGAGCACCACATCCACACCCTGCAGCGCCAGCTCCCGGAACGTCCCCACCCCATTGATCCCCCCACCGACCACCAGCACCTGCGCACGCGGAGCGGACTTGAGGGACGCGGCCTGCTCGCGGGGACCGGGGGCGGGGCGGGCGCCGCCGGGGCGCTGGATGTCAGGGTGGGCGGGCTTCGGTGCCACGGGGACCTCCTGTGGTTTCGGGTCTGCTGGGAAGCGCTGGGGTTTATTCTTCGAAGAAGTGCAAAAGAAGTTCAAGCCGTTTGCACGAACGTGCAGGAAGGACCGCCATGACCGCTGCCGCCGAAGGCCACAGGCGCTCTCCGGAGCCCCGGAGCGCACAGAATCCCGCGCCGCGGAAGCATCAGGACGCCCTCTTCGCGGCGCGCATGTACTACCTGCAGGACATGACGATGGACGGGATCGCCCGTCAGCTGGGGACCTCGCGGTCCACGGTGTCCCGCCTCCTCGCGTTCGCCCGGGACGAGGGGCTCGTGCAGATCCAGATCCACAGCCCCATGGACAGCGCCGCGGAGCTCGAGGGAGAGGCGGCCAGGCGCTTCGGCATCGCCGCGCCGTCCGTGCATGTGGTCCCCCAGGTCGAGAGCCTGAATGAGGCCGAGACGCTCGAGCGCGTCGCCATGTACGCCGCCCGGACCCTCACACCCCTGGTCGAGTCCAGGAGCGTCATCGGGATCGCGTGGGGGTCCACCCTGAGTGCGATGAGCCGGCACCTCTCCCGCAGGCCCACGCACGGGAGCACGGTCGTCCAGCTCAACGGCGCCGCGAACACCCAGACGATGGGCCTGGGGTACGCGAGCGAGATCATCCGTCGCTTCGGCCAGGCCTTCGATGCCGACGTCGAGGAGTTCCCCGTCCCGGCGTTCTTCGACCGCCCCGAGACGAAGGCCTGGATGTGGAAGGAGCGCAGCGTCCGCCGTGTGCTCGAGGTCCAGTCCCGCATGGGCCTCGCGGTCTTCGGCGTGGGCTCCGTGGACGCGGACGTGCCGAGCCACGTGTACTCAGGCGGCTACCTCGACGCCTCCGACCTGGCATCCCTCGAGGCGGAGGGCGTGGTGGGAGACGTTGCCACCGTGTTCTTCCGCGCGGACGGGAGCTCGGACGGAATCGAGCTCAACGCGCGCGGGACCGGCCCGGCACTCGCCGCACTCCGCCAGGTCCCGCGCCGGCTGTGCATCGTCTCGGGGGCCTCCAAGGCTCATGCCCTCCGGGGCGCACTGCACGCCGGCCTCGTCACCGACCTCATCCTCGACGAGGCCACGGCACGCGCGCTCCTGGCCGAGCAGGCGTGAGGCGGCAGCCGGTAGATTGAGAGCCATGGTGCCCTCCCCCACACTCACGCTGGCCGGCGGCGTCGCGATGCCACGGCTCGGCTACGGCCTGTACAAGGTTCCCCCCGCGGACGCCGAGCGGCTCGCCGCCGAGGCACTTGCCGCGGGCTATCGCAGCCTCGACACAGCGGCCATGTACGGGAACGAGGAGGGCGTGGGCCGGGCGGTCGCACGCGCCGTCGAAGCCGGGATGCACCGCGAAGAAGTCTTCGTCACCACGAAGGTGTGGAACACCGACCACGGCTACGACGCGGCACTGCGCGCGTTCGAGCGCAGCCGCGCCGCCCTGGGACTCGACGTCGTCGACCTCCTCCTCATCCATTGGCCGTGCCCGGCGCGCGGCCTGTACACCGAGACGTACCGAGCGCTCGAGACCCTCCTCGCCGAGGGCCGCGTGCGGGCGATCGGTGTGAGCAACTTCCAGCCAGAGCATGTCCGCCGCCTCGTCGACGAGTGCACGGTGGTGCCCGCCGTGAACCAGATCGAGCTGCACCCCTACCTCCAGCAGCACGGGCTCAGGGAACTGCACGCCGAACTCGGGATCTCCACCGAGGCCTGGTCCCCGCTCGCCCGGGGGCACGTGCTCGACGACCCGGTCCTCGCGGAGATCGCCCGGGCCCATGGCGTGACCACGGCGCAGGCGGTCATCCGCTGGCACCTCGAGGAGGGCCGTATCGTGATCCCCAAGGCCTCGGACCCGGAGCGCATCCGCTCCAATGCGGACGTCTTCGGCTTCGCGCTCACCGAGGAGGAGCGCTGGCGCATCGCCTCCCTAGACCGCGGCTTCCGGTCCGGCTCGCACCCGGACGCGGTGAACTGATGGAGTCCTCTATCGCCGCTCCCTTCCTCTCCTCGGGCCTCGCCGCACGGGAGCGCCGCAGACGTGTCAGCGTCCTGGGCTCGGAGACGACGGTCTTCACCTACGAGCCCGTCCCCGGCACGGCCGCACCGGCAGGCGGCGGGCGGCCCGACGGAACCGTCACGGTCCTTGCCGTGCACGGCTTCCGCGGGACCCACCACGGCCTCCTGAGGATCGTGGACGCGCTCCCCCAGGTGCGTTTTGTCATGCCGGACCTGCCGGGCTTCGGCGAGTCGACCGAGCTCGCAGGCGTCCCCCACGGCATCGAGGGGTACGGGGCCTGGCTCCGCGGGCTCGCGGAGGCCCTCGGGCTGGGCGGGGATACGGTGCTCCTGGGGCACTCGTTCGGCTCCATCGTGGCGGCGCACTTCGTCGCAGCGGACCCGGAGCGCTTCGCACGCCTCGTCCTGGTCAACCCGATCTCGGCTCCGGCCCTTGAGGGCCCTCAGGCGGTCATGAGCCGTCTGGCCGAGTTCTACTACTGGGCGGCGGCCCGCCTCCCCCACGCCGCCGGCTCGGCTCTCCTGCGCTCGTCCGCGGTCGTGCGGGTCATGAGCGAGACCATGGCCAAGACGCGGGACGCCGGCCTGAGGGAATTCGTGCATGCCCAGCACGCCGCGCACTTCAGCGAGTTCTCGTCACGGACCATGCTGCTCGAGGCGTTCAAGGCCTCCATCTCCCACCACGCCGCCGAGGTGGCAGGGCAGCTTGCCCTGCCGGTACTCCTCATCGCCGGAGACCGCGATGAAGTCGCCCACCTGCCCGACGTGCGACGGTTCCACGACGCCCTGCCGGACTCGCGCCTCACCGTGATCGACGGCGTCGGCCATCTCATCCACTACGAGACGCCGCAGCCGGCCGCCGCGGCAATCAGCGCCTTCCTCCAGGAGGAGACTGCATGAGGATCCTCATCGACGCCCGCTTCACCCGGATCGGCCAGCACGACGGCATCAGCCGCTTCGGCGCGAGCCTCATCGAGGCCGTCTCGCGCAAGGCGGAGGTGGCCATGCTCATCTGCGACGAGCGGCAGCTCGAGCTCCTCCCCGACGTCCCGCACGTCCGCGTCACGAGTCCGCTCTCCCCCGCCGAGCTCTTCATCGCCGCCCAGGTCAACGGCCTTGCGCCGGACGTGGTCTTCTGCCCCATGCAGACCATGGGGACGTGGGGCCGGAGGTACCCGCTCATCCTCACGCTCCACGACCTCATCTACTACGAGCACCCCGCGCCCCCGGGATTCCTCCCCGCGCCCGTCCGGCTCCTGTGGCGCCTGTACCACAGGGCGTACTGGCCGCAGCGGCTGCTGCTGAACAGGGCCGACGTCGTGGCGACGGTGAGCGCGACGACCCGCTCCCTCATGGCCGCCAAGCGGCTCACCACAAGGCCCGTGCGGATCATCGGCAACGCCCCGCAGCCGGGCGGCCTCCCGCGGCAGGCCGAGGTGCCGCCGGAGAAGTCGCTCGTGTACATGGGCTCATTCATGCCGTACAAGAACGTCGAGACAGTGCTGGCCGGGATGGCGCACCTCCCTGAGTACGAGCTGCACCTCCTGAGCCGGATCACGCCGGCCCGGCGCGCCGAGCTCGAGGCCGCGGCACCCCCAGGCACTCGCGTGGTGTTCCACGGCGGCGTCGACGAGGCCGAGTACAGCTCACTCCTGCACAGCGCCACAGCCCTTGTGAGCCTCTCGCGTTCCGAGGGCTACGGCCTGCCGCTCGTGGAGGCCATGAGCGTGGGCACTCCGGTCATCGCGAGCGACATCCCGATCTTCCGCGAGGTGGGTGGGGACGGCGCCTCCCTCGTCGACCCGGACTCCCCGGCCGCGTTCGCTGCCGCCGTGCGCGCGCTCGAAGCCCCCGGCGCATGGGAGGGCGCCTCTCGCGCCGCGCTCGCGCAGGCGGAGCACTTCAGCTGGGACCGCTCCGCGGACGCGCTCATCGCCGCCGCGGAGGAGGCGCGCACCGAGTTCCGCGCACGACGCCGCGCCCTCCTGCGGCTCCCCCGCCCGCCTCGCTGAGGCGGGCCCCGAGCGCGTGGCCACGCACCCGGTCATCACTGCGCCTTTCCGGTCATCACAGCGGGTCGGGCGGGGCATCACAGCACGTCCGGCGCATCCACCTTGATCTGTACGGGTCCCCCGATCCGCCTGGCAGCGAGGGAGGTGCGGACCGAGCGCAGGCCGCGGGTGACGGCGGCGCCCTCGGCGACGGGGAAGAAGACGAGCCACCGCCATCGCGGCTCGGCCTCCTGCCCGGATCCCGCCTCGGTGGCGGGCACGGGGCCGAGGCCGTGGACGCCGGGCCGGGCGAGCACCTCGAGGGCCGCGGACGCGAAGGCCTCGACGTCGGTGCGGGCCCCGCTGACCGACGCGACCCGCACGGCCGGCGGGAGGCCCAGCTCGCGGCGTTGGGCGAGCTCGCGTCCCGCGAAGCCGGCGGGGTCCCACCGCACGAGCGCGGAGACAGCCTCGCTCTCGCCCGCAGTGATGACCACCCGGCCGCCCTCGGCGGCCGGCCGCACGAGGGACGCAGCGTTGAGCCAGCGCCTGAGGGCCTCCTCCCCCGCCCGGAGCGATTCGCGGCGCAGCAGCGAGTCCCCGTCCAGCAGGAGCGCCGCACAGTAGCCCCCGGCGGCCACCGGCTCAGCCCCCACGGTCGCGACGACGAGCGCCGGCCGCTCCCCGACCTCGGCCTTGACGGCCTCGCCCGAGGACGTGACGACCGGGACTCCAGGGAAGGCGCGGCCGAGCTCCTCGGCCGTCCGGAGCGCGCCCACCGCGCTGCGGCGCAGGCCGCGCCCTCCACACGTGGCGCAGGCGAAGTCCAGTTCCGGCCGGCCGCACCACCGGCACGCGACGAGCCGCTCGCGGCCGGATGCCTGCTCCGCGAGGGGGCCGGCGCAGTGGCGGCAGCGCGCGGGCGCGCGGCAGGCCGTGCAGGCGAGGGACGGCGCGTACCCCGCGCGCGCCACCTGGACGAGGACGGGCCCGTGGACGAGCGCCTCGCGGGCGGCCTGCCATGCGGCATGCGGGAGGCGCGCGATCCGGGCCAGCGGGTCCCGCGCCGATTCCACGCTGTCCGCCGTGCTGGTCACGCGTGGGAGTGCCGCGCGCAGGACGGGCCGGTCGGCGGCGATGCGGGCGAGCCATCCCGCCTCGACGAGGCGCTGCGCCTCGGTCGTGACGGCGTGTCCGGCGAGCAGGAGCGCGCTGCCGGCCTGCTCGGCACGCAGGAGGAGGACCTCCCGGGCATGGAAGTACGGGGCACGGGGCTCCGAGTGCAGATCGTCGCCGTCGTCCCAGCAGACCATGAGGCCGAGCCGCTGGACGGGGGCGAACACGGCTGAGCGCGTGCCCACCGCGACGGAGGCCTGTCCGGTGAGGAGCGTGAGGAAGGCCCGCGCGCGGGCGCTCGGACCGTCCTCGGCGGCCAGACGGACCACTCGGTCGTCCGGCAGCGCGGCAGCGAGTGCCTCCTCGACGGCGGCGTGGACGCGGACCAGGTCGCGACGGTCGGGGACGACGACGAGCGCGCCGCGGCCCGAGAGCCGCGCTGCGACGACCGCCCGGGCGATGAGGTGCGGCCATCCCGTGGGCCCGTAGCCCGACGGCGCCTCGAGTGCGGCGCGGGGGCTGCCCCCCGCCGCGAGATGGCGGAGGAAGGCCGGTCCGCTGCGGAGGCGTGCCCAGCCCGCGTCGGCAGCGGGAAGACCAGACTCGGGAGTGCCAGACACGGGAGCGTCGGCCGCGGCTCCAGCAGGGGCAGCAGCGGCAGTGGCAGGGCCAGCAGGGGCAGGGGCAGCCGCCTCGGACGGTCCGGCTGCCGCGAACTCCGCCTCGACCTTGGCGGCCCGCGGCGGGACGGCGAAGCGCAGGACGTCCCCGAGGGCCCCCGACCACCGCTCGGCGACCGCCGCCGCGAGTGCCGCGACCTCGGGGGCGAGGACGGGAAGTGCCGAGAGGACGGCGCCGAGCGGCGCGAGGCGCACGCCCGCATCCGAGGTCTCACGACGTTCGAGGAGGAAGCCGGTGTGCTCCTGCCCGGCCACGCGCACCCTCACGCGCACGCCCGGGACGGCCGCGGAGTCGAGCTCCTCGGTGACGAGGTAGTCGAACAGCCGGTCCAGCTGCGGGAGGGGCGATTCGACGCACACGCGCGCCACCGGCGCCTCCGCCGCCGGCCGCGGGCCGGGCTCAGGCCGGGACGGCGCCGGGAATCCGGTCAGCAGCGAGGGCTGGACGGCATCTGCCCCTGAAGGGTGCGCGGGCACGTCAACTCCTTGGCTCACGAGGACAGTCCACCACGCGCCGCCGACAGTCCTGACAGCCGGCGTCCCTGGCCCCGACGTTCCTGCCTGGCGGCGGCCCTACGCGTCGAAGAAGTCCTTGAGATCCTGGACGCGGTCGGTGAGCTCCCACGTGAAGTCCGGCTCGTCACGGCCGAAGTGGCCGTGGGCTGCGGTCTTGGCGTAGATGGGCCGCTTGAGGTCGAGTGCCTCGATGATGGCCTTCGGCCGCAGGTCGAAGACCTCGTTGATCGCGGCGCTGATCCGCAGCGGGTCCACGCTCTCGGTCCCGAACGTCTCGACGTAGATGCCGACAGGGCGCGCCTGGCCGATCGCGTACGCGACCTGCACCTCGGCGCGGCGTGCGAGGCCGGCGGCGACGACATTCTTGGCAACCCAGCGCATCGCGTAGGCCGCCGAGCGGTCCACCTTCGACGGGTCCTTGCCGGAGAACGCCCCGCCGCCGTGACGCGCGAAGCCGCCGTACGTGTCCACGATGATCTTGCGCCCGGTGAGCCCGGCGTCGCCCACGGGACCGCCGATGATGAAGGCGCCCGCCGGGTTGAGGATGTTGCGCACATGGTCGGTCTCGAGCTCGCTGGCCTCGAGGACGGGGCGGATGACGTGCTCGGCGAGGTCGGCGCGCAGCGTCGCCAGATCCGTCCCCTGAGCGTGCTGGCTCGAGATCACGATCGTCTCGACGCTCACGGGGCGATCGCCGTCGTACCCCACCGTGACCTGGGTCTTGCCGTCCGGGCGCAGGTAGGCGAGCTCGCCGTTCTTGCGGACCTCGGTGAGCCGCTCGGAGAGGCGGTGCGCGAGCCAGATCGGAGTGGGCATGTACGAGGCCGTCTCGTCCGATGCGTACCCGAACATGAGGCCCTGGTCCCCGGCGCCCTGGAGGTCGTAGTCGTCCTCGTCGGTGCCCTCGCGGGCCTCGAGGGAGTTGAAGACGCCGTCGAAGATGTCCGAGGACTGCTGCCCGATCGACACGGACACGCCGCAGCGCGCGCCGTCGAAGCCGTTCGCCGACGAGTCGTAGCCGATCCCGAGGATCGTGTTGCGCACGATCTGGGGGATCTCGACGTACGCGTCCGTGGTGACCTCGCCGGCGACGTGGACGAGGCCGGTCGTCGCCATAGTCTCGACCGCGACCTTCGACTCCGGGTCCGCGGCCAGGAGCGCGTCGAGGATCGCATCGCTGATCTGGTCGCAGATCTTGTCCGGATGCCCTTCCGTCACCGACTCAGAGGTGAAGAGGCGGAGCGCAGACGGGGCATGCGCGGGGCGGGCGGGACGGGAGCCGCCGGGGACTGGGCCGGCGGTGTGCGGAGCGTGGGTCACTGGTCCACCTTACTGTCTGCGCTGGTTCTGTGCCTCGCTCGCGGCAAGCTCGTCCGTCATGCGGCGTACGACGGCGGCGGCGACCTCGTCCTTGCTCCCCGCCGCGTGCTGGGGCTCGCCGCCGGCCAAGGCGAGGATCATCACACTGTTCTCGTCGCGCCCGAACACGCGCTGGGCGCCCGAGGCGTCGGTGCCCACCTCGTTGAGGACGAGGAGGTCGCAGCCCTTGCGCGCCAGCTTCGCCCGGGCGTACTCGAGGGGTGTCCCGTCGTCGTCCCCGGTCTCGGCCGCGAAGCCGACAATGAGCTGGGGCTGCCCGGTGGCGCTGCGCCGCTGGACGAGCTCGGCGAGGATGTCCGGGTTCCGCACGAGCTCGACCACCGGGTCCGCAGCGTCGTCCCTCTTCTTGAGCTTGCTCGCGCGCTCGGTGCGGGGACGGAAGTCAGCCACGGCCGCGGCCATGACGATGGCGTCCGCGCGGGGGGCATGCTCGAGCATGGCCTCGCGCATCTCGAGCGCCGATCCGACCGGGACGGTCTCCGCGCCCTCGGGTGCGGCCACGTCCAGATGTGCGGCCACGAGGGTCACGCGGGCCCCGGCGGCGAGGGCAGCCCGGGCGATGGCGACGCCCTGCTTGCCCGAGGAGCGGTTCCCGAGGAAGCGGACCGGGTCGAGCGGCTCCCGCGTACCCCCGGCGGAGACGAGCACATGGCGTCCGGCGAGCCGGCCCGCGCCCCGGCCGCCAGCGGCGTGTGCGAGCAGCGTCGCGGCGTCGTCCGTGCCCCCCTCCGGCCCGGCACCGCCGGCCAGGGCGAGGGCGGCCGCGAAGATCTCCTCCGGCTCCGGGAGGCGGCCGGGCCCGCTGTCCGAACCGGTGAGGCGGCCCACCGCCGGGTCCAGCACAGCGGCGCCGCGTTCGCGCAGGAGGGCCACGTTCGCCCGGGTGGCTGGGTGGGCCCACATCTCGCTGTGCATGGCGGGCGCGAACAGGACAGGACAGCGGGCCATGAGGAGCGTGTTGGTCAGGAGGTCGTCGGCGTGGCCTCCCGCGGCCCTGGCGAGCAGGTCCGCGGTCGCCGGGGCGACGACCACGAGCTGGGCCTCGTGGCCGAGGCGGACGTGGTTGACCGTGTCGACGGCCTCGAACACGTCCGTGCGCACCGGCTTCCCGGAGAGCGCCTCCCACGTGGCGGCGCCGACGAACTCGAGCGCCGCGCGCGTGGGCACCACCGTCACCTCGTGGCCGGACTCGGTGAACAGGCGCAGGAGCGAGGCGGCCTTGTACGCGGCGATCCCGCCGCCCACTCCGAGGACGATGCGCACGCGCCCAGCGCTCCCGCTACGCCTGGGCGTCCTCGGCCTGGCCCTCGGCGCGCTTGGCGACGAGCAGGCCGTCATTGATCTCGCGCAGGGCGATCGAGAGCGGCTTCTCGTTGAGCTTCGTGTCGACGAGCGGGCCGACGTACTCGAAGAGGCCCTCGTGGAGCTGCGCGTAGTAGGCGTTGATCTGGCGGGCGCGGCGCGCGCCGAAGATCACGAGGCCGTACTTCGAGTCCGACTTCGTCAGGAGGTCGTCGATCGGCGGGTTGATGATGCCTTCGGAATGCGAGGACACGGGTTCTCCAATGCTCTTTGCGGGACAGGGCTCCGGCGCTCTAGTGCGCCGGCTGGCGTCCGTGCGGGGTCAGACCCATGAGGGACACAAGCTCATCGGCTGCGCGACGGACGTCGTCGTTGACGACGGTGAAATCGAACTCCGGCTCGGCAGCGAGTTCCATTTTAGCCGTTTCGAGGCGGCGCTGCTGCTCCTCGGGGCTCTCGGTGCCGCGCCCCACGAGCCGGCGGACCATCTCGTCCCAGCTTGGAGGGGCCAGGAACACGAAGCGTGCCTCGGGCATGACCTCCTTGACCTGGCGGGCGCCCTGGAGGTCGATCTCGAGAAGGACCCGCTTGCCCTCCGCGATGGCGTCCTCGACAGAGCTGCGCAGGGTGCCGTACCGGTTCTGCCCGTGGACCACGGCCCATTCCAGGAAGGCGCCCTCGGCCACGAGCCTGTCGAACTCATCGGCGGACTTGAAGAAGTAGTGCACGCCGTCCTGCTCGCCCGGGCGCGGCGCCCTGGTCGTGGCAGAGACGGAGAGCCAGACCTCCGGGTACGTGTCGCGGATGTAGGTCGAGACGGTTCCCTTGCCTACCGCCGTGGGCCCTGCGAGCACCGTGAGCCAGCTCTCCGCCCCATGGTTGCCGCGCCCCTCGTGCCGGTGTTCGTGCTCCACGCTGTCCTTCCGTGTCTGTCCCGCCGCTGCGGACCGCTCGTGCAGTCCGCTGCCGCGGCGTGTGCTGCCGCTCTACTGCGCTTCGAGAAAATCTACCAGCGCGCGCCGCTGGTGCACGCCCAGTCCGCGCAGCCGCCGGCTCGGCGCGATCCCGAGCGCGGCGAGGATCGACTGTGCCCGCACCGCGCCGATGCCGTGCAGCGACTCGAGCATCTCGGTGACCTTCAGGCGGGCCACCGCCTCGTCCTCCTGCGCCCGTGCGAGCAGCTCGCCCACTGTGACCACGCCTCGGCGGAGGGCGGACTTCGCCTCCGCCCTCGCCGTCCGCGCGGCCTTCGCCTTCTCGAGCGCTGCCGCCCGCTGCTCGTCTGTCAGGGGGACCAGGGCCATTGCGCCACCTCCGCCGCCGTGCCTTCCGGCGGCCCGCCTGGGACCGCTCGGCGCCAGGACTGCCTTCCGGGCAAGGACGAAACTAGCCCTCCCCCGGGCAGAAGGCAACGCCGCGGGTCGGCCAGTCGGGAGGCCCGCCCGGCAGCAGGCCTGCGGCGCCCTGCCGCAGTCGCCTCAGGCCGACAGCTCTGCGAGCGTCCGCTCGGCGCGCGCGCGGACGCCCCCGGCACCGGGTCCGCCCGAGAGGATGTCCCGGCTCGAGGTCCCGAGGACCTGTGCGTAGGCGGCGCCGAACGTCTCACGAAGCACCGCGGCGGTCGCACCCTGGGCGCCGAGGCCCGGGGCGAGCACCGGGCCGCCCATCGCTGCGAGGTCGAGGCCCAGCCGCGCCACGGCGTCGCCCACCGTTGCCCCGACCACGAGGCCGACCGATCCCAGATCGTCCGGGCTGCCGTCACCGCCAGTGCCCCTCGGAGAGCCTGCCCGGCGGGCGTTCTCGGAGGCGGCGGCCTCCGTGATGCGGCGCGCGACCGCACCGCCCTCCTCGCCCTGGCCCACGTGCTGGACGGAGGCACCCTCAGGGTTGGAGGTCAGCGCAAGGACGAACACGCCGCGGCCCGTCTGGGCGGCGAGGTCCAAGGCCGGGCGCAGCGACTCGAAGCCGAGGTACGGGCTCAGCGTCACGGCGTCCGCCGCGAGCGGAGAGCCGTCCCGCAGCCATGCGTCGGCGTAGGCCGCCATGGTCGAGCCGATGTCCCCCCTCTTCGCGTCCGCGATCGTGAGCACCCCGGCGTCGTGCGCGTCAGCGAGCAGCTCCTCGAGGGCGGCCATGCCCGCGGAGCCGTGCCTCTCGTACAGGGCCACCTGCGGCTTGACTGCAGCCGCCACACCGGCGACCGCCTCGAGGACTGTGGCCGAGAAGCGCCGCAGCCCGTCGGCGTCGTCCGCGAGCCCCCACGACGCGAGGAGCGAGGGGTGCGGGTCGATCCCCACGCACAGGGGGCCTCGGCGCGACATCGCCGCGCCGAGGCGCTCCCCGAAGGGCCGGACGGCGTCAGACACCCGCCGGCTCCTGGGCCGGCGCATCGGACGAGGGGCCGCGGACTGCCGCAGCGTGCTCCTGGAGGCTCGTGACGCCCCACTCGAAGCTGCGCATGGCCTCGATCGCGAGGACCGCGAAGTTGAACTCCGCGACGGTCGTGATGCAGGGCTTGCCGTTCGACGTCGCCGCAGCGCGGATCTCGTAGCCGTCGCCGCGCGCAGCCCCGCCGGACGGGGTGTTGAACACCATGTCCACGCGGCCGTCGTTGATGAGGTCGACGATCGTCCCCTCGCCCCCGTCCGCACCGGCCGGGCCGGGGCCCTCGCCGACCTTGCGGACCACGGTGGCGTGGATGCCGTTCCGCTGCAGCACCGCGGCCGTCCCGCCGGTCGAGAGGATCTCGAAGCCCAGGTCCGCGAGCTTCTTCACGCCGAGGATGACCGAGCGCTTGTCGCGGTCGGCCACCGAGACGAAGACCCGCCCGGAGGTCGGCAGCGCGTTGTTCGCCCCTGCCTGGCTCTTGGCGAAGGCCGTGTCGAAGTGCTTGTCGATGCCCATGACCTCGCCCGTGGAGCGCATCTCCGGGCCGAGCAGGCTGTCCACGACAGTGCCCTCGGGCGTGCGGAAGCGGCTGAACGGGAGCACGGCCTCCTTGACGGCCACGGGGGCGTGGGACGGCAGGTGGGCGCCGTCACCCGTCTCGGGCAGCATCCGGTACGCCGTGCGCAGCTGCTTGACCGTCACGCCCGTGCCGATGAGGGCGGCGGCCTTGGCCAGCTGCACGCCCGTGGCCTTCGAGACGAAGGGCACGGTGCGCGAGGCGCGCGGGTTCGCCTCGAGGACGTAGAGGACGTCCGAGGCGAGCGCGAACTGGATGTTGATCAGGCCGCGCACGCCCACCCCCGCGGCGATGGCCTCGGTGGCGGTCCGCACCCGCTCGACCACGTTCTCGCCGAGCGTGACCGGAGGCAGCACACAGGCGGAGTCGCCGGAGTGGATGCCGGCCTCCTCGATGTGCTCCATGATCCCGCCGAGGTAGAGGTCCGTCCCGTCGTAGAGCGCGTCGACGTCGATCTCCACCGCGTCCTCGAGGAAGCGGTCGATCAGGACCGGGTGCTCCGGCGTGATCTCCGTGGCGTTGGCGATGTAGCGGGACAGGTTGGCCTCGTCGTAGACGATCTCCATGCCGCGGCCGCCCAGCACGTAGGACGGGCGCACGAGGACGGGGTACCCGATCTCGTCCGCGATGCGCTTCGCCTCCTCGAAGGACACGGCGGTGCCGTTCTTCGGCGAGATGAGGCCGGCGTCGTCGAGCACCTTCGCGAAGGCGCCGCGGTGCTCGGCGAGGTCGATCGCCTCCGGCGAGGTCCCGAGGATCGGGACGCCCGCGTCCGCGAGCTGCTGGGCGAGCTTGAGCGGGGTCTGGCCTCCGAGCTGGACGAAGACGCCGAGCACGCCCCCCGTGCGCTCCTCGGCCGCGATGACCTCGAGGACGTCCTCGAGGGTCAGCGGCTCGAAGTACAAGCGGGTCGAGATGTCGTAGTCCGTCGAGACCGTCTCCGGGTTGCAGTTGACCATGACGGTCTCATAGCCGGCCTTGCGCAGGGCCATCGTGGCGTGGACGCACGAGTAGTCGAACTCGATGCCCTGGCCGATGCGGTTCGGTCCCGAGCCGAGGATCACGATCGAGGGCTTGGCGTGGAGCGCGACCTCGTCCTCCTCGTCGTAGGACGAGTAGTGGTACGGGGTATAGGCCGCGAACTCGGCCGCGCAAGTGTCCACCGTCTTGAACACGGGCCTCACGCCGAGCGCCTGCCGCACACCGCGGACCACGGCCTCGGACTGGTGGGACAGCGCGCCGATCTGCTCGTCGGAGAAGCCGTGGCGCTTCGCAAGGCGCAGGATCTCCTCCGTCAGCGCCGGCGCGGCCTTGATCTCTCCGGCCACCTCGTTGAGCAGCTGCAGCTGGTCGAGGAACCACGGGTCGATCCCGGTGGCCTCGTGGAGCTCCTGGACCGTCGCGCCGCCGAGGAGGGCGCGCTGGACCTGGGCGAGGCGGTCGGTCGTGGGGCGCTTGGCCTTCTCCACGAGCTCGGCGACCTCGTACTCGGGCACCGACGTGAAGTCGAGCTGCGCACCCTTCTGCTCGAGCGAGCGGAGGGCCTTCTGGAGGGCCTCGGTGAAGTTCCGGCCCAGGGCCATGGCCTCGCCGACGCTCTTCATCGTGGTGGTGAGGGTCGGGTCCGCGGCCGGGAACTTCTCGAAGGCGAAGCGGGGCACCTTGACGACCACGTAGTCCAGGGTCGGCTCGAAGCTGGCCGGCGTCTTCTGGGTGATGTCGTTCGGGATCTCGTCGAGGGTGTAGCCGAGCGAGAGCTTGGTGGCGATCTTGGCGATCGCGAAGCCGGTCGCCTTGGATGCGAGTGCCGAGGAGCGGGACACGCGCGGGTTCATCTCGATGACGACGACGCGGCCCGTCTTCGGGTCGACGGCGAACTGGATGTTGCACCCGCCCGTGTCCACGCCCACCTCGCGGATCACCGCGATCGCCACGTCGCGCAGCTTCTGGTACTCGCGGTCGGTCAGGGTGAGCGCGGGGGCAACGGTGATCGAGTCGCCCGTGTGGACGCCGACGGGATCGAAGTTCTCGATCGAGCACACGACCACGACGTTGTCGTTCTTGTCGCGCATCATCTCGAGCTCGTACTCCTTCCAGCCGAGGATGCTCTCCTCGAGGAGCACCTCGGTGGTCGGGCTGTACTGGAGGCCCTGGCCCACGATCCGGCGCAGGTCGTCCTCGTTGTAGGCGAGGCCGGAGCCCAGGCCGCCCATCGTGAAGGACGGGCGCACGACCATGGGGTAGCCGAGGTCTCCGGCGGCGGCGAGGGCCTCGTCCATGGTGTGGATGATGTGGCTCTTGGCGCTCTCGGCGCCGCAGCGCTCCACCACGCCCTTGAACTTCTCGCGGTCCTCCCCCAGCTCGATCGCGGCGATGTTCGCGCCGATGAGCTCGACGTCGTACTTCGCGAGCACACCGTTCTTGTCGAGCGCGATCGCGGTGTTGAGGGCGGTCTGGCCGCCGAGGGTCGGCAGGACGGCGTCGGGGCGCTCCTTGGCGATGATCTTCTCGACCACCTCAGGGGTGATCGGCTCGACGTAGGTCGCGTCCGCGAACTCCGGGTCGGTCATGATCGTCGCCGGGTTGGAGTTGACGAGGATGACCCGCAGGCCCTCCTCCTTGAGCACCCGCAGCGCCTGGGTGCCCGAGTAGTCGAACTCGGCGGCCTGCCCGATGACGATGGGGCCCGAGCCGATGACGAGGACGCTCTTGAGATCTGTACGCTTCGGCATTACTTGGCTTCCTCGCTGGCAGTGGGGGCGGTGGCGCTCCCGGCGGGCGCTGCCGCACGGGCGGAACGGTTCTCCTCCATGAGGTCGATGAACCGGTCGAAGAGATAGGCGGCGTCGTGCGGACCTGCCGCCGCCTCGGGGTGGTACTGGACCGAGAAGGCCGGGATGTCGAGGCACGCGAGGCCCTCGACGACCTCGTCGTTGAGGCTCACATGGCTCACCTCGACGCGGCCGTAGCGCTCCTCCGGCGCGACGGTGGACCCGTCGAGCGGAGCGTCCACGGCGAAGCCGTGGTTCTGGCTCGTGATCTCGACCTTGCCCGTGCGGCGGTCCATGACGGGCTGGTTGATGCCGCGGTGGCCGTAGCGGAGCTTGTAGGTCCCGAAGCCGAGGGCCCGGCCCAGGATCTGGTTGCCGAAGCAGATGCCGAAGTAGGGCAGCCGGCTGTCCAGGACCTCGCGGAGGAGGCCCACCTGGGCGTCCGCGGTCGCCGGGTCGCCGGGACCGTTGGACATGAAGAAGCCGTCCGGCCGGACCGCCTCGACGTCCGCGAGCGTCGCGGTGGCGGGCAGGACGTGGACGCGCACACCGCGCTCGGCGAAGCGGACCGGCGTCATCGCCTTGATGCCGAGGTCCACGGCGGCGATCGTGAAGCGCGGCTCGCCGTCCCAGCCGTGGTCGGCAGGCTCGACGACGTAGGCCTCGTCGATGCTGACCTCCTCGGCCAGGCGGGAGCCCTCCATGGGCTGGCTCGCACGGACCTGCTCGAGCAGCTCCGCGTCGGTGCGCCGGGCGTCTTCGCCGGAGAAGATCCCCGCGCGCATCGTCTTGTGCTCGCGGAGGTGGCGGGTGATCGCGCGGGTGTCGACGCCCTGGATGCCGACGATCCCCTGCTCGACGAGCTCGTCGTCGAGGCTGCGCTCGCTGCGCCAGTTGGAGGGCACGCGCGCGGGATCGCGGACCACGTAGCCGGCGACCCAGATGCGGCGCGACTCCGCGTCCTCGCCGTTGACACCGGTGTTGCCGATGTGCGGTGCCGTCTGGACCACGATCTGGTGGGCGTACGAGGGGTCGGTGATGGTCTCCTGGTAGCCGGTCATCCCGGTGGCGAAGACGGCCTCGCCGAGGCTCGTGCCGACGGCCCCGTAGCTCTGGCCGCGGAACACGCGCCCGTCCTCGAGGACGAGGACGGCCGGCTGCCGGTTGGTACCCTTCTCAGTCACTGCTCACTCTTTCCTGGCCGGCGCCGGTGCCCGGCGCGGTCTTGATCAAATCCTCGATGGCTGCCACAAGGGCATTCTTCTCTGCCGCGAACCGGGCGCGGAAGCCCGTGTCCACGTCGGTCCCCCCGAGGGACCAGGAGATGACGACGAGGCCGCCCTCCTCCACGAACTTCCCGGCCATGCCGGACTCGAGCCTTACGCCCTCGATGTCCTCGCGCGGGAGGAACAGGTCGCCCGCTCCAGCACGCTCGAACAGCACTCCGGTCCCGTGCACGGATGCCGTGGCCTCCGTGCGGATCCCGAGGCCGTGCACGGCGACGCGGTCGAGCCAGTCGCCCGCGGTCGTCGTGACGACGTACTGGCCCTCGCAGCGCATCCGCTCCTCGCCGAGCGCCGCCGGCGCTGCGGGCGGCGCCGGCACTCCAGACTGCCTCCGCAGCCTCCCGCGCCATCCCACGAGGACGAGCGCGATGAGCCCGGCGGCGAGGGCCAGGACGAGCAGGCCCGGACCGAGCCTCTCCATCAGCGCTCTCCGGCCGCGACGAGCGGCCTGGGGCTGTGGAGGGCGCCGTCGAGCACCGTGGGGTGCCCGCCGAAGAAGGTCGCGACGACGCGGCCGGGCAGCTCTCGGCCGGCGAACGGGGAGTTGCGTCCCTTGGTCGCCTGGGCGCCCGGGTCGACGGTCCAGCGGGCCGCGGGATCGACGAGGACGATGTTCGCCGGCTCGCCCGCCTCGAGCGGGCGCCCCTGGTCTGCCACCCGGCCGATGCGCGCGGGGATCTCGGACATGGCCCGGGCAACGCCGCGCCAGTCCATGAGGCCGGTCTCGACCATGGTCTTCTGGACCACGGAGAGGGCGGTCTCGAGGCCGGTCATGCCCATCGCGGCCTGGGCCCACTCGCATTCCTTGTGCTCGCTGGGATGCGGGGCGTGGTCGGTGCCGACGACGTCGATGGTGCCGTCGGCGAGGGCCGCGCGGAGGGCCGCGACGTCAGACTCGGTCCGCAGCGGCGGGTTGACCTTGTAGACCGGATCGTACGTCCGCACGAGCTCGTCCGTGAGCCACAGGTGGTGCGGTGTCACCTCGGCCGTGACGTCGATCCCCCGGGCCTTGGCCCAGCGGACGATCTCGACGGAGCCGGCCGTGGAGACGTGGCACACATGAAGGCGCGAGCCGACGTGCTGGGCGAGGAGCACGTCGCGGGCGATGATGCTCTCCTCGGCGACGGCGGGCCAGCCGGGCAGTCCGAGCACCGCCGAGACGGCGCCCTCGTTCATCTGTGCCCCGGCGGTGAGGCGAGGCTCCTGCGCGTGCTGGGCCACGACGCCGTCGAACGCCTTGACGTACTCGAGGGCGCGGCGCATGAGCACCGGGTCGTGGACGCATATGCCGTCGTCCGAGAACATGCGCACTTGGGCCGCCGAGTCGGCCATCGCGCCAAGCTCGGCGAGCTGCTCGCCCGCGAGCCCGACCGTGACGGCACCGACCGGCCGGACCTCGGCCCAGCCCGCGCGCCGGCCGAGGGTCTGGACCTGCTCGACGACGCCGGCGGTGTCCGCGACGGGGTTGCTGTTGGCCATCGCGTGCACGGCGGTGTAGCCGCCGAGGGCAGCGGCACGAGTGCCGGTCTCGACCGTCTCGGCATCCTCGCGGCCCGGCTCGCGCAGGTGGGTGTGGACGTCGACGAGCCCCGGGAGGGCAATGAGGCCCTCGGCGTCGACAATGGTCGCGCCGGCGGCATCGAGGCCTGACCCGATGGAGGCGATGCGGCCGTCCTCGATGCGGATGTCTGCCGGCCGCCCTCCGTACAGCGAGGCACCGCGCAGGAGGAATCGTGTCGGCTCGGTCATGATGCGGTCTCCTTGGCGTGTGCGTCGGTGGGGTCCAGGCCCGACAGGCCCGAGGACATGAGCAGGTACATGACGGCCATGCGCACGGACACGCCGTTCGCCACCTGGCGCAGCACCTGCGAGCGGGCCGAGTCTGCTGCCGCGGAGGAGATCTCCAGGCCCCTCACCATCGGCCCGGGGTGGAGGATCACGGTGTCCTTCAGGCCGAGTTCGTCGAGCCGCGCGAACCGCTCATCCCCGAGGCCCCAGCGCCGAGCGTACTCCCCCGTCGAGGGGAAGTAGGAGGCGTTCATGCGCTCTGCCTGGACGCGGAGCATCATGATGGCGTCGGGGCGCTGGGCGATCACGGCGTCGAGGTCGTAGGAGACCGCGCAGGGCCAGTGCTCCACACCGATGGGCAGGAGCGTCGGGGGCGCGACGAGGGTCACGTGGGCCCCGAGCGTCGTGAGGAGCCACACATTCGAGCGTGCGACCCGGGAGTGCAGGACATCGCCCACGATCGCGACCCTGACGCCCGCCAGATCCACCCCGCCCGGCCCCGTGCCGTGGAGGCGGGACCAGTGGCGCCGGAGCGTGAAGGCGTCCAGGAGGGCCTGGGTGGGGTGCTCGTGCGTGCCGTCGCCGGCATTGATGACTGCCGCGCTGATCCAGTCCGTCGTCGCGAGCCGCTGCGCCGCGCCGGAGGCGGGATGGCGCACGACGACCGCATCAGCGCCTATGGCCTCGAGGGTCTGCGCGGTGTCCTTGAGCGATTCGCCCTTCGAGACGGACGACCCCTTGGCCGCGAAGTTGATGACGTCCGCCGAGAGCCGCTTCGCGGCCGCCTCGAAGGAGATGCGGGTGCGGGTCGAGTCCTCGAAGAAGAGGTTCACGACCGTCCGTCCGCGCAGGGCGGGCAGCTTCCTGACCTCCCGCTCGTTGACAGCGCTCATCTCCTCCGCGGTGTCGAGGATGCGGATGGCGTCCGACGACGAGAGGTCCTTCGTCGAGAGCAGGTGCCTCATCGGGTCCCCTCCTCGGCGGTCTCGGCGGTCGAGGACTCGATCGCGACGAGGTCCTCGTCGTAGCCGTCCGCGCCGTCGACCTCGGTCAGGCGGACCCGCACCTTCTCGGAGCGCGAGGTGGGAAGGTTCTTGCCGACATGGTCCGCGCGGATCGGGAGCTCGCGGTGGCCCCTGTCGACGAGGACGGCGAGCCGGACGCTGCACGGGCGGCCGAGGTCGACAATCGCGTCGAGCGCTGCCCGGATGGTGCGGCCGGAGAACAGTACGTCGTCCACGAGGACCACGGTCTTCTCGTCGATCCCGCCCGCGGGCAGGATCGTGCGGGCCGGAGGCCGGGTGGGCTGGCGGGAGAGGTCGTCCCGGAACATGGTGATGTCGAGCTGCCCGACGATGGAGTCGGGATCCACACCGGAGTCCGCGGCGGCGAGCTTCGCTGCGAGGCGGACGGCGAGCGGGTAGCCGCGGCGAGGAATGCCGAGGAGGACGAGACCCTCAGGCCCCTTGTTGGCCTCGAGAATCTCGTGCGCGATGCGCGTCAGGGCCCGGTCGATGTCGCCGGAGCTCAGGACGACCCGGGATGGTCCGGGATCGGTGCCGACGCCCGTGTCAGGGCGGGCGCCGCGGGCAGCGCTGCTGCGCTGTTCTTCTGCAGGGGCAGGTGCCACAGCAGACCCCTTTCCCCGCCTCACAGGACGGAATTAAAAAGGACAGGCTGATGGGCCAACGCTATCACAGCGCGGCGCTTGCGCCCCGACGCCGTGGCGACCCTCACACGCCCTCGCGCGCGTCCGGCATCCCTCTGCGGCCGGCGGCGGGGGACTCCCCGGGGACGCGCGGCGGAGACGACGGCACTAGCCTTGGAGCATGAGCAGCCATGAGCCGTGGCCTCCGCGGCAGTCCCCCCGCATCGCGCCCCCGGGGACGCAGCCTGCGCCGGGCCGGGCCGGGATGTCCGCCGGCCTGGTGGCACTCCTGGCCGGCGGAGCCGTCCTTTTGGTGGCGAGCCTCGTGCTCGTGGTGCCGTTCCTCGTCGGGGCGACCGGAAGCGCTGGATTCGCCGTCGGGTTCGTGCTCTCGCTCTTCCCGCTCGGCCTCGTGCTGTTGGCAGTCTTCGCCGTCGACCGGTGGGAGCCCGAGCCGCGCCGACTCCTCGCCTTCGCCCTGGTCTGGGGCGCAACCATCGCGGTCGCGGCGACCACGCTCGTCCAGCCCGTCTTCATGGCGGCCTTCGCCCCGCCTGGCGTCGGCGCGGCACGCACCATGGAATTCCTCGCGACCGTCCAGGCGCCCATCGTCGAAGAGGTGGCCAAGGGAATCGGCCTCCTCATCCTCATGTTCGCCGCCCGCAGACACTTCGACGGCCCAGTCGACGGGATCGTGTACGGGATGACGGTCGCCGCCGGCTTCGCCTTCACCGAGAACATCCTCTACTTCGGGAGGCTCTTCACGGACACCTCCGGCTCTCCCGCCCCGCTCGCAGTGGTCTTCATCCTCCGCGGGGTCCTCTCGCCGTTCGCGCACGCCATGTTCACCGCCGCGACCGGACTCGTGCTGGGCCTGGCCGCCCGCCGCTGGAGCCCAGGGCTCGCGGTCGCCGCCTTCGGCGTGGGGCTCGTGCCGGCGATGCTGCTGCACAACGTGTGGAACAGTGCGGGCGAGGACTTCTTCATGCTCTACGCGGTCGTGCAGATCCCGCTCTTCGGCGCGGCCGTGGCCGGGGTCTACCTCTTGCGCCGCGCGGACGCGAGGCTCACGCACGCGCGCCTCGTGGACTACGCCCGTGCCGGCTGGTTCACGCCCCTCGAGGTGGACATGCTCGCCACCCCGCGCGGACGCTCCGCAGGTCTGCGATGGGCCGCATCCCTCGGCCGGCGTCCTGCCATGGCCTCGTTCATCCGCACGGCCACGGACCTCGCCTCAGCCCGCCAGCGCGCACTGAGCGGCCGCGATGTGGCCGGGTACGCCTCCACGGAGCGGGAGCTCTTGGCGCGCATCGTGGCCCTCCGGGCCACAGTGACAGGAATCCCCGCGGACCGCCCGATGCTCTGATCAGACGGTCCGCGGGGATCCACTGTGCGTTCTCGCGTCGCCCGCCATACACACCGGGCGACACACGCCGGCGAGCGGCCCCGCAGGAGGAGGCCGCGCCGCTCAGGCCAGCAGGGTCGGCTTGAGCTGCTGGAGCCGGCCGAGGAGGCCGTTGACGAAGGCGGGCGAGTCGTCCGTCGAGAGCGTGCGCGCCAGGGCCACCGCCTCGCTCACGGCCACACCGTCCGGGACCTCGTCGTTGAACAGGAGTTCCCAGGCGCCGATCCGCAGGATGACCCGGTCCACAGAAGGCATGCGCTCGAGCGTCCAGCCCTGCGCGTAGGTGCGCAGGAACTCGTCGATCTGCTCCTGCTTGGCCGTGACGCCGTCGATGATCTGCACCGTGTACGGGTTGATCACCTGCTCGGTGTTCTCGCGCCGCCGGCGGAGCACGTCGGAAGCGCTGACGGAGCGCTGCTCCGCCTCGAAGAGGATCTCAAGGGCCCTCGAGCGGGCCTTGCCACGGGCGCTCACTAGTCGTTGACACGTCCCAGGTAGCTGCCGTCGCGGGTGTCGACCTTGACCTTCGTGCCGGTCTCGAGGAAGAGCGGCACCTGGATCTCGTAGCCGGTCTCGACCGTTGCGGGCTTGGTGCCGGCGGAGGAGCGGTCGCCCTGGAGGCCCGGCTCGGTGTAGGTGATCTCGAGGACCACGCTCGGGGGGAGCTCGACGTAGAGCGGGTTGCCGTCGTGCAGCGCGATGAGGATCGTCTGGTTCTCGAGCATGAAGTTGGCGGCGTTGCCCACAGTCTCAGCCGAGACGTGGATCTGGTCGTACGTGTCGGTGTCCATGAACACGTAGTCGGCGCCGTCCTTGTACAGGTACTGGTAGTCGCGGCGGTCGACCGTGGCCGTGTCGATCTTCGTGCCGGCGTTGAACGTCTTGTCGACGACCTTGCCCGAGAGGACGTTGCGCAGCTTGGTGCGCACGAACGCGCCGCCCTTGCCCGGCTTGACGTGCTGGAACTCGATGACGTTCCACAGCTGGCCGTCCAGGTTCAGGACGGTGCCGTTCTTGATGTCGTTGGTCGTTGCCACGTCAGCCTCTCTGGTCTGCGGTCTGGAGGAAATCCGCAGACCATTCTACAAGCGAAATGTGCCCGCCCCGGTCAGGCCTCGGTGCCGAGCAGCTCCCGGACCCGTCCGAGTGCCACGGTCGAGGAGTAGATGAGGCTCGCGTCCGCCGCCTGGGCCACCCGCAGGTCGAGCGCCCTGGCGAATGCCGACTCCGCGGCGGCGTACTGACGGCGGGAGAACTGGATCTTGCCGAGGTACTGGTAGACCACCGCCTCGCGAGGGGTTCCCTTCACCTCGACGAGCAGCTGCTGGGCGCGCTCGACGGCGCGGTCGTTGCGGTTCCCGGCCCGCAGGACGTCGAGCTCGAGGACCTTGAGCGCAAACGACTCGGGGTCCTCGTACCGGGCCTCGACGATGATCTCCGCAGCGTGGTTGACGCGGCCGCGCGCGAGCTCCACCAGGGCGAGGTCCGCTGGGTCCTTCGTTCCGACCAGGGCCGCTTCGCAGCGCTCCTCGTCGATGATCTCGGTGCTGAGCGTCTCGGGGTTGACGGCGACCCCGGGGAATCCCGCGTCCGGCCACTCTCGGCGCTCGAGGATCATGCGGAGGCCTCCTCGGCGATCTCGCGGTAGGCCGCGAAGAGCAGGGAGGGATCGGGCACCTCGAGGATGCCTGGCTTGGCGATGCCGTCGAGCACCACGAAGCGGAGGAGGTCTCCCCGTGACTTCTTGTCGCGGCGCATCCCGTCGAGGAGGGCCTGCCAGCGGTCGCCCCGGTAGGAGACCGGCAGGCCGAGCGAGGTCAGGATGGCGCGGTGGCGGTCCGCGGCCGCGTCGTCGAGGCGCCCCACGCTGCGCGCGAGCTCGGCGGCGAAGACCATGCCGACGCTCACGGCCGCGCCGTGCCGCCACGAGTACCGCTCCGCGAGCTCGATCGCGTGGCCGAGCGTGTGGCCGTAGTTGAGGATCTCGCGCAGTCCGGCCTCCTTGAGGTCGGAGGACACGACCTGGGCCTTCACCCGGATGGCGCGTTCGATCAGCTCCCGCACGGTGGCCGACCCAGGATCGGAGACAGCTTGGGGATCCTCCTCGATGAGCTCGAGGATCTCCGGGTCGGCGATGAAGCCGCACTTGACCACCTCGGCCATGCCCGAGATGAGCTCGTTGCGCGGCAGGGTCGCGAGGGCGTCCAGATCGGCGAGGACGGCCGCGGGCGGGTGGAAGGCACCCACGAGGTTCTTGCCCTCGGCCGTGTTGATGCCGGTCTTCCCGCCCACCGCTGCGTCCACCATGCCCAGGAGGCTCGTGGGCATGTGGACCACCCGCACGCCGCGCAGCCACGTCGCCGCGACGAATCCCGCGAGGTCCGTCACCGCCCCGCCGCCCACGGAGACGATGGCGTCCGAACGGGTGAAGTCGTTCTGCCCCAGGACCTGCCAGCAGAAGGCGGCGACCTGGATGTGCTTGCCCTCTTCGGCGTCGGGGATCTCCGCCGTGAGGGCGGTGAACCCGTCCGCGGCGAGGGACTCGCGCACCGCATCGCCCGTGGCACGGAGGGCGCGCGGGTGGATCACGAGGACGCGCCGCACACGCTCCCCGAGGATGGGGCCGAGGCGGCCGAGCAGGCCGTGCCCCACGACGACCTCGTAGTTCTCCGAGGGAGCGCTGCCGGTGACGTCGATGACTGCAGCCTCGCTGCTCATGCCTGGACTCCCTGGTCGATGCGGCACGGGGCCGCGATGGCTTCGGCGATGCTCGCGGCGACCGCCGCCGCCGTGGGCCCCCCGGTGGGGACCCTGAGGGTCGCCAGCGACTCGAACACCGGCCCGCGCGTCTCCATGAGCGCCTTCCAGCGGGCCTCGGCGTCGCCTTGGAGGAGAGGACGGTCCGAACAGCCCGCGAGGCGCGGCGCGACATCCTCCCACGACGCCGTGAGGTACACCCGGTGCGCCCCGCTGAGCCGGACGCGGGTCTCCTCCCTCAGGACTGCTCCGCCGCCGAGGGCGAGCACGAGGCCTGCAGGTCCTGCGTCCTCGAGTGCCCGGGCGACTGCAGCTGCCTCGAAGTCGCGGAACGCCTGCTCGCCGAGGGATGCGAAGATCTCCGGGATGGGCCCGTGCTCGGCCACGACCAGTGCGTCCGTGTCGAGGAACGGCGCGCCCGTGATCTCGGAGAGGGCGCGCCCGACCGAGGTCTTGCCGGCGGCCATCGGGCCGAACAGCACGACGGGGCGGTCGAGGCGGCAGTGGGCCGACGTCATCCCGCCACCGAATCGAGGCTCGCCGGGATCGCGGCCAGGTAGGACTCGAGGTTGCGGCGGGTCTCGGCCAGCGAGTCCCCGCCGAACTTCTCGAGCACGGCCTGGGCGAGCACGAGGGCGACCATGGCCTCGGCGACGACGCCCGCGGCCGGAACGGCGCACACATCGGAACGCTGGTGGTGCGCCTTGGCCGGCTCGCCGGTGGCGACATCGATCGTGCGCAGTGCGCGCGGGACGGTCGCGATCGGCTTCATGGCCGCGCGGACGCGCAGGACGTCGCCGATGCTCATGCCGCCCTCGATCCCGCCCGCGCGGTTGGTCGAGCGGATGATCTTGCCCGCCCCGTCGCGCACGATCTCGTCGTGCGCGGCCGATCCGCGGCGCGCCGCGGTGCGGAAGCCGTCCCCGACCTCGACGCCCTTGATGGCCTGTATGCCCATGAGCGCGCCCGCGAGGCGGGCGTCGAGGCGGCGGTCCCAGTGGACGTAGCTGCCCAGTCCCGGCGGGAGGCCGTAGGCGAGGACCTCGACCACGCCGCCGAGGGTCTCGCCCTCCTTGTGCGCGGCATCCACCTCGGCGACCATCGCCTCCGAGGTGGCGGCGTGGAAGCACCGGAGCGGGTCGGCGTCGAGCGCCTCGACGTCCGACGGCAGGGGAAGCGGCGCGTCCTCGGGGACCGCCACGGCGGCGATCTGGGTCGTGTGGCTCACGAGCTCGATCCCGAGTCCGCGCAGGAAGGCGGCGGCAGCCGTGCCGAGGGCCACGCGCGCGGCGGTCTCGCGGGCGGAGGCGCGCTCGAGCACGGGGCGGGCCTCGTCGAAGCCGTACTTCTGCATGCCCGTGAAGTCCGCGTGGCCGGGCCGCGGGCGTGTGAGCGGCGCATTGCGGGCCTGCCCCTCGAGCACCTCGGCGTCGACCGGGTCCGCTGACATGATCTGCTCCCACTTGGGCCACTCGGTGTTGCCCACCTGGATCGCCACGGGGCCGCCCTGGGTCAGCCCGTGCCGCACGCCGCCGACGATGGTGACCTCGTCCTGCTCGAACTTCATGCGCGCACCGCGCCCATAGCCGAGCCGGCGACGGGCCAGCGCCTGGCGGACGTCCTCAGCGGTGAGGCCGACGCCGGACGGGAGCCCTTCGACGATTCCAACGAGTGCCGGGCCATGGGATTCCCCGGCGGTCAACCAACGCAACATGTCTTCCATCCTGCCACGCGGCCCCGCTACGCCACGCGCCGCGGGACTCCGACTGAGTCGCACATCACATCTGTGACGTGCTGGGAACGGGCCTCGGTGCGGCCCGTGAAGAGGACGACCTGCTCGACCGCCTGATGGACGAGCATCTCGAGGCCGTGCAGCACGACCCCGCCGCGCCCCTTCCACGCCTCCGCAAGGCGGCTGGGCCACGGGTCGTAGGCGACGTCGAGCAGGACCCGCGCGCCACCGTCGTGCTCCATCTGCGCGCCCACCGGCAGGGCGGCGACGGCGTCCGCGAAGCCGTCCGCCGCGCGGGGCGGCAGCGTGCTCACGACGACGTCGGCCCCAACCGCTGCCGGTGCCGCCTCGGCGAGGGCTTCCACGGTGACACGGAGGCCGACCCGCTGCGCGAGGCCCACCGCCTCCCCTGTGCGCGATGGATCGCGGACGAGGAACGCGACCTGGCGGGCGCCGAGCTCGGCCACCGCCGCCACCGCAGCGAGTGCTGTGTTCCCCGCACCGAGGATGGCCGCAGACTCGGCCCGCGCGCACCCGGCGTGCCGGAAGGCCTCGACGATCCCCGTGACGTCGGTGTTGTACCCCACGAGCACGGGCCCGGCGGGCCCGTGCTCGACGACGACTGTGTTGAGGACGCCCAGCTCCGCTGCCCGGCCCTCGAGCCTGTCGACGAGCGGGACGATGGCGGACTTGAGCGGCATCGTGACCGAGAGGCCCCTCCAGCCGGGCTCCGAGCGCACCCGCCCGATGAACGCCGGGAGCTGCTCCTCGGTCAGGTCCACGCGCCCGTACTCGAGCTCGATCCCGAGCGCTGCGTAGGCCGCGCCGTGGAGGGCCGGTGACTTCGAGTGGCCGATGGGGTGGCCGAGGACCGCAGCACGTGCAGGCGCGTGCCCGCGCTCGCCCGCCGCGGTCCCGCCGGAGGGGCCTCCGCTCACGGGCCCCTGCTCCCCCGGCAGCCGGCCTGCCGGCAGCCCGCTCAGTGGCACTTGCCCTCGTTCGCGAGGCACCACTGCTCGTACTCGTGGGCGTAGCCCTGGTGCTCGGCGTAGGTGCGGGAGAACTTCGTCTCCCCGGTGTCCAGGTTCACGGTCACCCAGTACAGGTAGTCATTCTTGGTCGGGTTGGCCGCAGCCTTGACCGCGGTGGCACCCGGCGAACCGATCGGCCCTGCAGGCAGGCCTGTGTGGGCGTACGTGTTGTACGGGTTGGAGGCGTCCTGCTTCTCCTCCTCCGTGATGTGGTAGCTCTTGCGGCCCAGGCCGTAGGTGACGGTTGCGTCGGACTGGATGAGCCCGTTCGTCTCCGGGTTGGGCTTGAGGCGGTTGTACACGGCGCCGGCGACGTTGCCGTAGTCGGCGCGGCCGCCCTCGGCCTGGACGATGCTCGCCACCGTGAGCACGTCGTACTGCTTGACGGGGTCCGTGACGCCGGCCGACTTGAGGGTCTCGAGCGTGGTCCCGACGAGCTTGGCGACGATCTCCTTCGCACTCGTGCCGATCGGGAACCGGTACTCCCCCGGCGCAAGGTAGCCCTCGAGGCTCTTGGCCTTGGAGGGCAGCCCGAACTGGGCTGGGGACGCATTGAGCTTGTCCAGGTCCTTGCGCTCGATCCCGGCAGCCTTGGAGATCGCGTCGAGGGACTCGCCCACCCGGAGCCCGGCGTTGAGCGCCAGGTAGATGACCTTCTCTCCCGCACTGCCCGCGAGCACCTGCGCGGCGTCCTCGGCCCGCATCTCGCGGCGGAACGTGAAGTCCCCCGGCTGGAGGGCGGCACCCGTGGACGAGAAGGCCTGGAGGAACGTGCTCGCGTCCGCGACCACGCCCTCCTGCTCGAGCGTGCTCGCGACGGCCGCGGGACCGGAGCCGGGCTGGACCGTCACCACGACCTCGCCCGTGCCCGGGCCGGGATAGTCGCTGACCTTGTCGAGCCCGAGGATCGGCGTCAGGAACTGGACGCCCACCATGACGGCGCCGACGAAGAGCGCGATGGCCAGTGTGAGGCCGATCAGCACCCTGAACCCCCGTCCGCGTCGCCGCGGCGCCGGGGCCGCGACGTCCTCGAAGACCGGGTGGTAGGACTCGCCATGGTCGTCATGGAACTCGTCCGGCTCATGCACCCCGAGCGGGCCGTGGGGGTCGTGCGGATGGGAGTCCATCCCATCGTGGCCATGCGCGCCGAGCTGGTCGTGTGCGTCGTGCTGGTCGTGTGCGTCGTGCTGGTCCTGCGGACCGTGCCCGTCATGCGCGTGCGGGTCCGGTGCACTGTGCAGGTCGTGCGCGGCTGCCTGCGTGGTCCGGCCTCCGCTCGCGAAGGCGTGCGCCGCTGCGGGGAAGACGTTCCTGGCGGTGCGGGGACGGGCGGAGTCGCCCTCAGCGACGGGGAACACCGAGGTGGCCGGCTGCGCCGCAGGGGCGGGAGCGTGGCCCTCGCCGGTGGCCGGGGCATCAGCATCCCCGGGGAGGTCCGCAGCGGGGACCGGTGCGGGGAAGGCCGAGGTCGCCGCAGGCTCGTACGACGGCGTCTCCCGCACGGTCGCGGCGGGCGGCGCCGCGGGTGTCTGGGGCTCGTACGACGGCGTCTCCCGCACGGTCGCGGCGGGCGGCGCCACGGACGCCGCCGGCTCGTACGACGGCGTCTCCCGGACAGTCGTCGCCGGGGTCGGCGCTGGCACGGGAGTCGGCGCCGGCGGTGGGGTCCACTCAGGCGGTGTCTCCGCCGGGCGGTTGAGGGCGGAGGGCCTCGGGACCGCCGGGCGCCTCTGGGGGGCGAGCATGCGCTGCTGCGCCTCCTGCTGGGCGCGCTCTCGCTCGCGCACCTCGCGGCGCGTCAAGGGACGTTCGGGCACGGCAGGTGTCGTGTTCTCCTTCGGGTCCATCCTCGCTAGCCTCTCGTGTCTGGATCGTCGGCACGGACGCCACCCGTCGTCGGACGGGGCACAGCGACCGCTACCCCCGCCGTGCCGCGGCCCCTGAGCAGGTCCAGGGCATGCTGGAGGATGCCGACCGCGGCTGCTTGGTCCACCACCTTACGGTGTTCGCGCGAGGAGAGGCCAGCCGAGTGCAGGCTCCGGTGCGCCTCGACGGTCGTGAAACGCTCGTCGACGAGCCTAACGGTGCAGTCCGTGCCCGCGGCCGCGAGGGCGGCCGCAAGGCGCTCGGCGAAGGCCCTCGCCATCTCGGCCGAGGGGCCCTCCTTGCCCGAGAGCAGGCGCGGGAGCCCCACATAGACCTCCACCGCCGAGCGCTCGAGGGCCTCGCGGGCCACGACCGTGACGTCGCTGTCGCGCTTGGTGTCCCGCGAGAGCGTCCTGAGCGGGGTCGGGAGGATGCCGTCCGCATCGCAGACGGCCATGCCCACCCGTACCATGCCCACGTCCACGGCGAGCCTCACGCCGCGGGGGAAGGCACTGTCCGCCCGGCGTTCCGAGGTGTCAGCAGCATCCATGGGCAGCTCAGCGGCGGGCGATGGCATCGGCGATCGCGCCGAGTGCCTCGACGATCCGGGACGGGTCGGTTCCGCCGCCCTGTGCGACATCGTCCTTGCCGCCTCCTCCGCCGCCGAGGATGCCCGCAGCGGTGCGCACGAGGGCACCCGCCTTGGCCCCCGCCGTCCGGGCTGCCTCGTTCGTCGCGACGAGGACCGCGGGGCGGCCCTTGGCGACACCGGCCACCGCGACCACGGCCGCGGGATCGCCTGCACCGGCACCGAGCCGCGCGCGCAGGTCGAGCGCGAGGGCGCGCAGTTCGTCAGCGGAACCCAGCTCGCCGGCGTCGTGCGTGATGAGCGCGATCCCCGAGACCTTCCGCGCCGAGCCGATGAGGGCCGCAGCCGAGGCCGCGAGCTTCTCCTTGCGCAGGCGCTCGAGCTCCCTCTCCGCGCTCTTGAGCTTCTCGAGCGTCGAGCCGATCCGCTCGACCAGCTGGCCGGAGGGAACCTTGAAGATCTCCGTCAGCTCCGACACGAGCGCACGCTCGGCGGCCTGGTGCCGGAACGCGTCGAGGCCCACGAAAGCCTCGACACGGCGGTTGCCTGAGCCCACCGACTGCTCGCCGAGCAGCGTGAGGGACCCGATGAGGGCAGTCGTGTCCACGTGGGTGCCGCCGCACAGCTCCATGGACCAGGGGCCGTTGATCTCCACGACCCGCACGCGGTTGCCGTAGTTCTCGCCGAACAGCGCCATGGCGCCCGCGGCCTTGGCCTCGGCGAGCGGCATCTCGGCGGTGTTGACGGCGAAGTTGTCGCGGATCGCGAGGTTCGCAACCTCCTCGATCTCGCCCCTGGACGCGCCGGAGAGCTGCTCGCCCCACGCGAAGTCGAAGCGGAGGTAGCCGGCCTTGTTGTACGAGCCGCGCTGCACAGCCTCGGGCCCGAGGATCTGGCGCAGGGCCGCGTGCACGAGGTGGGTCGCGGTGTGCGCCTGCTCGGCGCCGTGGCGGCGTTCGCGGTCGACGGCGGTGCTCACGAGTGCTGTCGAGTCGAGTTCGCCCTCGCGCACCACGGCCTTGTGCACGCTGAGTCCCTTGACCGGCCGCTGCACGTCGAGGACCTCGACCACGAAGCCGTCGCCGGTCATGAGGCCCGTGTCCGCCGCCTGTCCGCCGGCCTCGGCGTAGAAGGGGGTCTCCTCGAGGATGATTTCGACCTCCTCGCCCGCGCGGGCCCGGTCCACGAGCCTCCCGCCCGCGACGAGGCCGCGGACGCGGGACTCGCCGACGAGCTCGCGGTACCCCGTGAAGACGGTCTCGCCATGGGTCAGGAGCTCCTGGAAGAGCGTCACGTCGACGTGCCCGCTCTTCTTCTCCTTGGCGTCCTTGCGGGCGCGCTGGCGCTGGTCCTCCATGAGGGCGCGGAACCCGGCCTCGTCCACCTTCACCCCGGCTTCCTCGGCCATCTCGAGGGTGAGGTCGATCGGGAAGCCGTAGGTGTCATGCAGCGTGAACGCCTCCTCGCCCGACAGCGGCGAGCCGGCCGCCTTCGAGACGGAGACCGCCTCGTCGAGGCGCGCGGTGCCCGCGGCGATCGTGCGCAGGAACGCCTTCTCCTCGCCGTAGGCGATGCGGCTGATGCGGTCGAAGTCCTTCTCGACCTGCGGGTAGACGCCCTTCATCGCGTCCCGCGACGCAGGGAGCAGCTCGGGCAGGACGGGCCGGTCCACCCCGAGCAGCCGCATGGCGCGCACGGCGCGGCGGATGAGGCGGCGCAGCACGTAGCCGCGGCCCTCGTTCGAGGGCGTGACGCCGTCGGCGATGAGCATGAGGGCGCTGCGGACGTGGTCGGCCACGACCCGCATCCGCACGTCGTCCGCGTGGTGCGGGTCGTCGTCCGACTCGGCCGAGGTGTACTCCTTGCCGGAGAGCTCCGCGGCCCTGTCGATGACCGGGCGGACCTGATCGGTCTCGTACATGTTCTCGACGCCCTGGAGGATCATCGCGAGGCGCTCCATGCCGAGGCCCGTGTCGATGTTCTTCTTGGGCAGCTCGCCAAGGATGTCGAACTCCGTCTTCGAGCGCACGTTGTCGATCTGGTACTGCATGAAGACGAGGTTCCAGATCTCGATGTACCGCGTGTCGTCCACGGCCGGGCCGCCCTCGGGGCCGTAGGCCACGCCGCGGTCGTAGTAGATCTCCGAGCAGGGGCCGGCAGGGCCGGGCTGGCCCGTGGACCAGTAGTTGTCGCTCTTGCCCATGCGCTGGATGCGCTCCGCGGGGATCGCGGTGTTCGCGAGCCAGAGCGCGGCCGCCTCATCGTCGTCCTCGTAGACCGTGACCCACAGCTTCTCGGCCGGGAGGCCGTAGCCGCCGTCGTCCACGCCCTTGGTCAGGAGATCGAACGCGAACCGGATCGCGTCCTCCTTGAAGTAGTCGCCGAAGGAGAAGTTGCCGCACATCTGGAAGAAGGTGCCGTGGCGCGCGGTCTTGCCGACCTCTTCGATGTCCCCGGTGCGGATGCACTTCTGCACGCTCGTGGCGCGGTTGTAGGGAGGCTCCTCGCGGGCCGTGAGGTACGGGATGAACGGGACCATGCCCGCAACAGTGAAGAGCAGGGAGGGGTCGCTCGAGACGAGCGACGCCGAGGGCACCGCCGTGTGCCCCTTGCTGACGAAGTAGTCGATCCAGCGTCGAGTGATCTCGTGCGACTTCATGTGCGTGTGCTTCAACCTTCCGCGATTCCTGCGCGCCGGTGCGCGCGGAGCCGTGCCCGGGCCAGCCGGCCCGGTCACGAGAGTCAATTCTAAGTGCCGGGCCTAGGAATCGAGTCCGAGCCCGCGGCGGAGCTCGGCCTCGCGCTCCCCCATGCCTTCGCGGACCTGGTCCGCGAAGTGGGAGATGCTGTCGGCGAGCTGCCCGATGGCGCGGTTGACCCCGCCGGGCGAGGCCATCGAGCGTGCCTCGGTGATCTTCTGGTAGGCGATCACGCCGATCGCCACGCCGACGCCGAGCCAGACAATGCGCTTCATGCCAGTGCTCCTCCTCCGGACGGTGTTCAGCGGCTCCGCCGGCCCGAGCGGCGGTTCCGGGGCTTGGACAGCGCCGAGCGGACGCCGTAGGAGAACGCTGCGACCTTGACGAGCGGCGAGCCGACCGTGGCCGCGACGAGGGACGAGAGGGCGGAGACGTTCGCCGTCGTGTCCGAGACGTTCGCGGCGATGCCGTCCACCTTCTTCAGCTGGCCGTGCGTCGTGGAGACGGTGGCCGTCACCTCGTCCATGAGCGGCGTGGCGCCGTCCGCGAGCGTGCGGATCGAATCGCGCAGCTCGTCGAAGACCTTCCCGAGCTTGAGGATCGGCACCGCCAGCAGCGCCACCAGGACGGCGAACACGCCTGCCGCGATGAGCCCTGCGATATCTCCTCCGGACACGGTTCCTCCTGCTCTCATGGGGGCGGCGCCGGTGCCGTGGTGGCAAAGGTCGACCAACCTCACGCTACCTTACACACGCGAGGAGCCCGCGGCGTGCGCCGCGGGCTCCTCGGTGCTGGCCCGTCCGCCCGTTCGGGCGGGTGGGGATCAGCGGGCGTAGTACTCGACCACGAGCTGCTCTTCGCAGGTCACGGGGACCTCGGAGCGCTTCGGGCGGCGCACGAGGCGGGCCTGGAGGGCCTCGAGCTTGACGTCCAGGTAGCCCGGGACGGCCGGCAGCACGTCGCGGTGCGCGCCGGCGGCAGCGACCTGGAACGGCGCCATGGTCTCGGAGCGCTCGTGGACGCTGATGAGCTGGCCCTCGGCGACGCGGAACGACGGGCGGTCGACGCGCTTGCCGTCCACAGTGATGTGGCGGTGCACGACGAGCTGGCGGGCCTGGGCGATCGTGCGGGCAAAGCCGGCACGGAGCACGAGGGCGTCGAGGCGCATCTCGAGGAGCTCGATGAGGTTCTCACCGGTGAGGCCCTTGGTGCGCTTGGCCTCTTCGAAGGCGCGGGTCATCTGCGCCTCGCGGATGCCGTACTGGGCGCGGAGGCGCTGCTTCTCGCGGAGGCGGACCGCGTAGTCCGAGTCCTGCTTCTTGCGGGCGCGGCCGTGCTCACCGGGGCCGTACGGACGGCGCTCCATGTACTTGGCGGCCTTGGGGGTCAGGGCGAGGCCGAGGGCGCGCGAGAGGCGCGTCTGACGGCGGGCACGAGTGCTAGACACGTGTGTCCTTTCATACTGCCGCGGATTCTCTGATCACTGGCCTCCGGAGGTGGAGAGCATTGGCCCGCGACTGCCTTCTGCTGCCGTCGGGTGCATTCGCGCATGCGTGATGACCCGGACGTGCCAGACGGTTGTCCAGCCTACCACGCACCGGGGCGGGGCTAGGACTGGCGGCTCCCGGCAGCCGCCGGGCTACGTGCCCCTGATGATCCCCCTGAGCTTCGCGACCCTCGCGGCGATCTCGCGCTCAGCCCCGTTCGCGGTGGGCGTGTAGTAGTCCTTGCCCACGAGGTCGTCGGGCGGGTACTGCTGCGGGGCCACCGAGTGCGGGGCGTCGTGGGAGTATGTGTACCCCTTGCCGTGGCCGAGCCGCTCGGCCCCCGCGTAGTGCGCGTCCCGCAGGTGGGGCGGGATCCCGGTCCCGCGCCCCGCACGCACATCCGCGATCGCGGCGTTGATGCCCTTGTAGGCGGCGTTGGACTTTGGCGCGGTGGCCAGGTGGACGACCGCCTCGGCCAGGACGATCCGCCCCTCCGGCATGCCGATGAGCTGGACCGCCTGCGCCGCCGCGACGGCGGTCTGCAGCGCCGTCGGGTCTGCCATGCCGATGTCCTCGGAGGCGGAGATGATAAGCCGGCGCGCAATGAACCTGGGGTCCTCCCCCGCCTCGACCATGCGTGCGAGGTAGTGCAGCGCCGCGTCGACATCGGAGCCCCGGATCGACTTGATGAATGCGCTGATCACGTCGTAGTGCATGTCGCCCGCACGGTCGTACCGCACGGCGTGGGCGTCCACCGCCTTCTCGGTGTGGCGCAGCTCCACGGTGACGGGCCCGCGCTCGGCCGCCGCGCCGTCGTCCGCCGTCGGTGCGCCATCCCCGCCGGGACCCTCTCCCGGCTCGCCGAGCGCCACGGCGGCCGCCGCCTCGAGCGCCGTGAGCGCGCGGCGTGCGTCTCCCCCGGCAAGCCGTACGAGGTGCTCGGCGGCGTCGTCTGCGAGCACGACGGCGCCGCCCAGCCCGCGCGGGTCCGTCACGGCGCGCTCGACCAGGCCGCGGATGTCCCCGTCGGTGAGCGGCTTGAGCGTGAGCAGCAGCGAGCGCGAGAGCAGCGGGGAGACGACCGAGAACGAGGGATTCTCGGTCGTCGCGGCGACGAGGACCACCCAGCGGTTCTCGACGCCGGGCAGGAGCGCGTCCTGCTGGGCCTTGGTGAAGCGGTGGATCTCGTCGAGGAACAGGACCGTGGTGGTGCGGTGCAGGTCGCGGGCCGTGAGCGCCTCGTCCATGACGCGGCGCACGTCCTTGACGCCCGCCGTGATGGCCGAGAGCTCGACGAACTTCCGGCCCTGCCCTCTCGCGATGACGTGCGCGAGCGTCGTCTTGCCCGTGCCCGGCGGCCCCCAGAGGATCACGGAGCTCGGGCCCGTCACCGACGTGCCGCCCGCCGCCCCCGCGGCGAGCTGGCGCAGGGGCGAGCCCGGGCCCAGGAGGTGCTGCTGCCCCACAATCTCGTCGAGGCTCCGGGGGCGCATGCGCACGGCGAGGGGGCCGCGCCGGGACGCGCGGGAGGACGACGGCGGTCCATCCGAGCCGTCGTCGTCCTCACCCAGTCCGAACAGGTCTTCCATTGCCCCTACGCTACCCCGCGCCTCCGGCGTTCCCGGGCCCGGGCGGCCGGGCGGGAGACGTGCGCCTCATCGCGGGCCTGGGCCTCGCCGTCGCCCTCGCCGCCGCCGGATGCGCGCCCGGAGGCCCGGGACCCGGCCGTCGTCGCCCTCGCCGCCGCCGGCACCTCGAGGCTCATGCTCGCTGCCGACGTGGGCACGCCCACTGGACGGCGGCCCGTCGCGGTCGAGATCGGGCTGCCTGCCTTCCAGTAGCCGGGCACACGGAAGGGCGGCACCCGCGGGTGCCGCCCCTTCTCGCCCGCCTCGCGCGGGAAGCGGTGTCAGGCGCTCTTCGCGCCTTCCCCGCCCTGGTCCTGTGCCTTCTTCGGCTCCGGCTTCGCGTCGACGCCGGCCTCCTTGCGCTGCTGGGGCGTGATCGGCGCAGGCGCGGCCGTGAGCGGATCGAAGCCGCCGCCCGTCTTCGGGAACGCGATCACCTCGCGGATCGACTCGACACCGGCGAGGAGGGCGACCACGCGGTCCCAGCCGAACGCGATGCCGCCGTGCGGCGGGGCGCCGAACTTGAATCCCTCGAGGAGGAACCCGAACTTCTCCTGCGCCTCGTCACGGTCGATGCCCATGACCTTGAACACGCGCTCCTGCACGTCCCGACGGTGGATACGGATCGAGCCGCCGCCGATTTCGTTGCCGTTGCACACGATGTCGTAGGCGTAGGCGAGGGCGTTCTCGGGGTCCTCGTCGAACGTGTCCATGAACTCGGGCTTGGGCGAGGTGAAGGCGTGGTGCACGGCCGTCCAGGCCGAGTAGCCGAGCGCGACGTCTCCCGAGGCGGTCGCGTTGGCAGCAGGCTCGAACAGCGGCGCGTCCACGACCCACACGAACGCCCAGTCATCGGGGTCGATGAGGCCCGTGCGGTGGCCGATCTCGACGCGCGCCGCGCCGAGCAGCGCCCGGGCATCGTCCTTCGCGCCCGCGGCGAAGAAGATGCAGTCCCCGGGCTTCGCGCCGACAGCCTCGGCCAGGCCCTCGCGCTCTGAGTCCGTGAGGTTCTTCGCGACCGGCCCGGCGAGCTCGCCGTCCTCCTTGAACAGGACGTACGCGAGGCCCTTCGCGCCGCGCTGCTTGGCCCACTCCTGCCACGCATCGAGCGTGCGACGCGGCTGGGAGGCGCCGCCGGGCATGACGACGGCGCCGATGTAGCCCGCAGCGTAGCCGGCCTTGAACACACCGAAGGTCGTGTCCTTGAAGTACTCGGTGAGGTCGGTCAGCTCGAGCCCGAAGCGCAGGTCCGGCTTGTCCGAGCCGTACTTCGCCATGGCCTCCGCGTACGTCATGCGCCGGATCGGCGTGGGGATCTCGACGTCGATGAGCTTCCACAGGGCCGAGACGACGCGCTCGCCGAGGGCGATGATGTCGTCCTGCTCGACGAAGCTCGCCTCGATGTCGAGCTGCGTGAACTCGGGCTGGCGGTCGGCGCGGAAGTCCTCGTCGCGGTAGCAGCGGGCGATCTGGAAGTACTTCTCGATGCCGCCGACCTGGAGGAGCTGCTTGAACAGCTGCGGGGACTGCGGGAGCGCGTACCACGAGCCGGGCGCGAGACGTGCCGGGACGAGGAAGTCGCGGGCGCCCTCCGGGGTCGAACGCGTCAGGGTGGGGGTCTCGACTTCGAGGAAGTCCTCAGCGTGGAGCAGCTCGCGCGCCACGCGGTTCGCCTCGGAGCGCAGCCGCATCGCACGGGCGGGGCCTGGCCGGCGCAGGTCGAGGTAGCGGTGGCGCAGGCGCGCCTCCTCGCCCACCTCGACGTGCTCGTCGACCTGGAAGGGCAGCGGGTCGGCGGTGTTGAGCACCTCGACCTTCTGGGCGATGACCTCGATCTCGCCCGAGGCGAGGTGCGGGTTCTCGTTGCCCTCGGGGCGGCGCTCCACGGTGCCCACCACCTGGAGGACGAACTCGTTGCGCAGGCCGTGGAAGACCTCCTCCTCGCGGACCACGATCTGCGAGACGCCCGAGGCGTCCCTCAGGTCCACGAAGGCGACCCCGCCATGGTCGCGGCGGCGGGCAACCCAGCCGGCCAGGGTGACGGTCTGCCCGATGTGCTCGGGACGGAGCGTCCCGAGGCCGTGTGTGCGCAGCACAGCTCTTCCTCACTACGATCGGAGATGATTCCAGTCGAGTTTACCCGGAGGTCCCGTGCCGTCCGTCCCGCGCCTGAAGCGCCGTCTCGGCGCGCTCGACGCCACCGCGATCGGCCTCGGCTCGATGCTGGGCGCGGGCGTCTTCGCCGTCTTCGGGCCCGCAGCGGCCCTCGCCGGCCCGTGGCTCTTCGCCGCGCTGGTCCTCGCCGGCGCGGTCGCCTACGCGAACGCCGTGGCCTCGGCGGCCCTCGCGGCCAGGTACCCGAGCAGCGGCGGGACCTATCTGTACGGACGGGAGCGCCTCGGGCCGTGGGCGGGCTTCATCGCAGGCTGGGGATTCGTGACGGGCAAGAGCGCCTCGTGCGCCGCGATGGCGCTCACCTTCGGCTACTACGCCGCACCCCAGCATGCGGTGCCCGTCGCGGTCGCCGCCGTCGTCGCGCTCACCGCCGTGAACCTCGCCGGCATCACCCGGACGGCCCTCGTCACCAAGGTGCTGCTCGCCGTCGTGCTCGCGGTGCTCGGCTTCGCCGCCGCGGCGGGGCTGGCGCAGCCTGGGCAGGCGGGCGACCCAGCGACGGCGTACGACGCCGGCTGGCCCCGTGCGCTGGGGGTCTTCCCCGCCGCCGGGGTGCTGTTCTTCGCATTCGCCGGCTACGCGCGCATCGCGACCCTCGGGGAGGAGGTCCGCGACCCCGTCCGGACGATCCCGCGGGCCATCCTGGGCGCGCTGGCCGGCGCCTTCGCGGTGTACGCGGGCCTGGCCGTCATCCTCGTGGCGCGCCTCGGGCCCGGCCTGGCGGGCTCGGGGGCGCCGCTCGCGGACCTCGTCGCGCCCCTGGGGCCGTGGGCGACGGGGATCGTCCAGACGGGGGCCGCTGCCGCGAGCCTCGGTGCGCTCCTCGCGCTGATCACGGGGGTGGGCCGCACCTCGCTCGCGATGGCGCGCGAGGGCGACCTGCCGCGTCCGCTCGCCGGGATCGGCGGACCGCACAGCGTGCCGTGGACCGCCGAGCTCGCCGTGGGCGCAGTCGTCGTGCTCCTTGTCCTCACGGGCAGCGTCCTGACCGTCATCGGATTCTCGAGCTTCGGGGTGCTCGTCTACTACACAGTGGCCAACGCGTCCGCGTTCACCCTCACGCCCTCGGAGCGGCCGCGCTATGCGCCCCGCTGGCTCAGCGCGGCCGGAGCGGCAGGCTGCATTTTGCTGGCCGTGACGCTCCCGTGGCGGTCCGCCGTGACGATGGCCGCCGTGCTCGCCGCGGGGGTCGCCGGCCGCGCCCTCGTGCTCGCTGTCCGGAGCCGCCGCAGGGGCTGATGCACGACGGCGCCCCTCGCCAAGGTGGGGAGGGGCGCCGTCGGAGACGGTTCCGTGTCAGGCCTGCTGGGCCGCGATGATCTGCGGCGTGACGTCCGCGGCCGGCGGGGTCCACGAGGCGGGATCCGCCTCGACCTGCTCGCCGGAACGGATGTCCTTCACCTCGTGCCGGCCGTCCGCGTGGGTGAACCAGACGAACGGGATGCCGCGACGGTCCGCGTACTTGATCTGCTTGCCGAACTTCTCAGCCTTGGCAGCGACCTCGACGGGGATCCCCCGTGAGCGCAGCTGGGCGGCGACGCCCTGTGCCGCAGTCCACGAGTCGTCGTCGGTGAGCGTCACGAGCACCGCGGTGGGGACCGAGCGGCTGGCCGTGGCGAGCTCCTGGCTGAGGATGCGGGAGACGAGGCGCGTCACGCCGATCGAGAGGCCCACGCCCGGGAACTTGCGGCTGCCCTTCGTCGCGAGCGCGTCGTAGCGCCCGCCGGAGCAGATCGAGCCGAGCTGCTCGTGCCCCACGAGGACAGTCTCGTAGACCGTGCCGGTGTAGTAGTCGAGGCCGCGGGCGATGCTCAGGTCCGCGACCACCTTGCCGGGCGCAGCGGCGGACGCCGCCGCGATCACCTGCTCGAGCTCGCCGAGCCCTTCCTCGAGGAGCTCGTCCTGGACCCCGAGCGCCCGGACCCGCGCCACGAAGGACGTGTCCTCGGTGCGGATGGAGGCGAGCTCGAGGGCGGCCTTGGCCTGCTCGGGCGTTGCGCCGAGCTCCTCCTGCAGGAGCTCCGCAACCCGGGAAGGGCCGACCTTCTCGAGCTTGTCGATGCTGCGCAGCACCCCGGCGGTGTCGGTGAGGCCGATTCCCCGGTAGAAGCCCTCGGCGAGCTTGCGGTTGTTGACGCGGAGCCGGAACTCGGGGATGGGCAGCGCGGAGAGCGCCTCGGCGATGACGAGCGCGAGCTCCACGTCGTAGCGGAAGGGCAGTTCGCCGTCGCCCACGACGTCGATGTCCGCCTGGGTGAACTCGCGCGCGCGGCCCTCCTGCGGCCGCTCGCCCCGCCACACCTTCTGGATCTGGTAGCGCCGGAACGGGAAGGCCAGGTGGCCCGCGTTCTCGACCACGTACCGCGCGAACGGGACCGTGAGGTCGAAGTGCAGGGCGAGCGAGTTCGCGTCCGCGCGGCTCGCGGAGTCGTCCTCGTCCGCGAGGCGGGAGAGGCCGTAGACCTCCTTGTCGATCTCGCCCTTGCGCAGGAGCTGCCCTACCGTCTCCACCGCGCGGGTCTCGATCGAGGCGAAGCCGTGCAGCTCGAAGGTGCGCCGCAGGGTGTCGAGCACATGGAGCTCCACGAGCCTCTCCTGCGGAAGCCACTCGGGGAATCCGGACAGCGAGGCGGTACGTGCCATGGGTGAAGAACTCCTTGTGCGTAGACTGACTGCTGCACAAGTTTATGCGGTGACGGCAGGGAGGACGGTCGCGTGGCCAGGCTGAGCGCGCAGGAGGAACGGCGTCGGGTGCAGCTCATGAAGGCCAAGGCCGAGCTGCGCGACCGGCAGGCGCAGCGGCGCCGGCGCGACAACGTCATCGCATCCGCGGTCACCACTGGGGCGATCGTCGTCGCCGCGGTGCTCCAGGGCACCGCCTTCGCCTCGAACCCGACCGCCGCCGAGTACGCCGCCGCGGCCGCAGGGCTCGAGACCCCCTCCCCCGCGCCGAGCGCGACGAATGCCCCGGGAGTCCCCGCCGCGGAGACAGCTGCCGGGAAGAAGTTCACCGGCACCCTCGTGCTCAACGGGAAGAAGGTCGGCGTGGCCCTGGACGGCGCGAAGGCGCCGCAGGCGGCCGCCGTCTTCTCGTCTCTCGCGCGCGAGGGCACGCTCGAGGGCCGGACGTGCCACCGCCTGACCACCGCGGCGGCCATGGGGATCCTCCAGTGCGGCGCCCAGGACGCCTCCGGCGCCTCCGACCCGTCCTACACGTGGGGCCCCCTCGAGAACACGCCGGCCGACGGCGTGTACCCGGCGGGGGCGATCGCGGTCGCCCGCACCGGCAACAACGCCTATGGGAACGGCCAGCAGTTCTTCATCGTGTACCGGAAGTCGACCATCCCGACGGACGAGGCCGGCGGCTACACCGTGGTCGGCTCCGTGACCTCTGGCCTCCAGACGGTCAAGGAGATCGCGGACAGGGGCGTGGCGTCCGGCGAGGACGGGGCCCCCGTGACACCTGTCACGATAGACTCGTTCACGGTGGAATAGACCTGGCGCTGCGACCTCCCGGTCCGCGCCGCGCCTCCCACCGGGGCGAATGCCCACGTGAAAACCCAAGCGAAAGAGTTCTAGCGGTGACCGAAAGTCAGAAACCCGACGACACCACGGCCGAGGCGGCCGCATCCACGCCGTCCTCCGCGGGCGCTCCCTCGCCCGCCTCGATCCCCTCGCCCGCAGCGATGGCCGCGAAGCCCAAGCCGAAGCCGGCCACGCCCGCGGCCCCCGCCGCGCCGGCGGCTCCGGCGCCGGTCTCCCTCGCCGAGGCGTCCAAGTGGGGCCGTGTCGAAGGCGACGGCCATGTGTTCGTGACGATCGACGGCGAAGAGCACCCCGTGGGCCAGTACCCGGACGTCACGGCTGACGAGGCCCTCGCGTACTTCGCGCGCAAGTACGAGGACGCCGTGGCCCAGATCGCCCTGCACGAGCAGCGCGTGAGCACGCACGCTCCCGTCGCGGACGTCCGCAAAGCGGTCGAGCATCTCAGGGCGCAGCTCTCCGAGCGCGCGATGGTGGGCGACATCCGGGCCGCCGAGGCCCGTCTCGAAGCTCTCGAGGCGTCCCTGGCGCAGGCCGAAGAGCACGAGAAGGCGGCCCACGAGAAGGCCCGCGCGGAGGAGCTGGCGCGCCGCGAGGCCATCGTCGCCGAGGCAGAGCAGATCAGCGGGCAGGATCCCGAGCGCACGCAGTGGAAGACCTCGGGCGCCCGCATGAACGAGCTGTTCGAGGACTGGAAGGCCGCCCAGAAGTCCGGCCTGCGCCTCAGCCGCTCGATCGAGGACGCGCTCTGGAAGCGTTTCCGCGCTGCCCGCACGCAGTTCGACCGCCACCGCCGCGCGTACTTCTCGCAGCTGGACAGCATGAATGCGCAGGCGAAGACGGCCAAGGAGCGCCTCATCGCCGAGGCCGAGTCGATCCAGACCTCCACCGACTGGGGCTGGGCCGCGGGCGAGTACCGCCGGCTCATGGAGGAGTGGAAGGCCGCGCCGCGCGCCAGCCGCAAGGAGGACGATGCCCTGTGGGCGCGCTTCCGCGCCGCCCAGAACGTCTTCTTCGAGGCCCGTCAGGCTGCCAACGCCGCCGTGGACCGGGAGTATGCCGCGAACCTCAAGGTCAAGGAAGCGCTCCTCGCCGAGGCGCAGGAGCTCCTTCCTGTCAGGGACCTGGGGGCGGCCAAGAAGGCACTCCAGTCCATCCGCGATCGCTGGGAGGACGCCGGGCGCGTCCCGCGCGGGGATATGGCCCGTGTCGAGGCTGGCCTCCGCAAGGTCGAGGACGCGGTCGCTCAGGCCGACAACGAGAACTGGCGCCGCACCGATCCCGAGACGAAGGCCCGTACCGACTCGGCCCTGACCCAGCTCGAGGCATCGATCGCCGCCCTCGAGGCCGAGGCCGAGGAGGCGGACGCCAAGGGCGATTCCCGCGCTGCGTCCAAGGCGCGCGAGGCGCTCGAGGCCCGCAAGTCCTGGCTCGAGCAGCTGCAGAAGTCGGCGAGCGAGCTCAGCTGACGCCAGAAGTGCCCCGACGGGCCCCGCAGGAAGCTCGCTGAGCATCCGGCGGGGCCCGTGTTGTCCACAGCCCTGACCCGTCAGTCTGCGCCGCCGTGCCGCTGCAGTGCATGATGTCCCCATGCCGTCCGTACCGCCGCCGCACCTGATCGCACCGAGAGAACCGCCCGTGCTCCTCGCGGGCGCGCCGTTCACAGCGGTCGAGCTGCAGGCGATGGCGGCCGATGGCGTGGTGCGGCGCCTCATCGGCCAGGCGTACGTCCCCGCTCTCGCGCCGGAGGGGCCGTCGCTGCGCGCGCGCTCGCTCGCGGCCCTCCTTCCGGCGCGGGTCCGGGTGCGGGCAGTGGCCGGGCGCATGACGGCGGCGTGGATCTTCGGGTGCGCCCCCGCACCTGAGCTCCCGGTCATGCTCGTCGCCAGCACCCACCGGATTTCGAGCCTGCGCTCCCCCGAGAGGCTCCTCGTGCACGAGGTGGGGTTCGGCCCCTACGACGTCCTCGACATCGCCGGCCTCCAGGTGACCTCACCCCTGCGCACGGCATTGGACGTCGCGCTCCACTGCGAGGGCACCCGGGCCATGCCGGTCCTGCGGCGCCTGCTCGCCCAGCCGGGGCTCGGCCTCACCCCGCGGCTCGTGGCCCGCGCGCTCGAGTCGCTTCCCCGCCAGCCGCACAAGGAGAGGGCGCGGCGACTGCTCGAGCGGGTCGCGCGCTGAAGGGGCCGGCAGGCCGGAGCCGAGAGCCCTCCACTCAGCTGCGGCGGTGGTTGCCCGTGGTGCGGTAGACGTCGAAGACCCCGTCGATCCGGCGGACGGCGCTCAGCACGTGCGAGAGGTACTTGGGGTCGCCCATCTCGAAGGCGAAGCGGGAGACTGCCAGACGGTCGGTGGACGTGTGGACGTGCGCCGAGAGGATGTTGACGTGGTTGTCCGAGAGGACACGCGTCACGTCGGAGAGGAGGCTCTTGCGGTCCAGCGCCTCGACCTGGATCTCCACGAGGAACACGCTGGACTGGGTCGGGGCCCATTCGACCTCGACGATGCGGTCCGGCTCGGAACGGAGCCCGCCCACGTTGGTGCAGTCGCTGCGGTGGACCGAGACACCCGAGCCCCGAGTGACGAACCCGACGATGGGATCCGGCGGCACGGGAGTGCAGCAGCGTGCGAGCTTGACCCAGACGTCGCCCACGCCGCGCACGATCACGCCGGACGTGGAGTACCGCGGCGGGATGCTGCCCTTGGTCGGCGCGATCGTCTCCGCGATGTCCTCTGCCGCACCGGCGGCCCCGCCCAGGCTGTCGACGAGCTTCTCGACGACGGACTGCGCCGAGGCGTGCCCGTCCCCGATCCCCGCGTACAGCCCCGCGATGTCCTGGTACCGGAACTCCTGCGCGACCGCGAGGAGCGCATCGTGGCTCAGGAGCCGTTGGAGCGGAAGGTTCTGCTTGCGCATGGCCCGCGTGAGCAGGTCCTTGCCCTTGTCGATCGCCTCTTCGCGGCGTTCCTTCGTGAACCACTGGCGGATCTTGTTGCGCGCGCGGGCGCTCTTGACGAAGTGCTGCCAGTCCTGGCTCGGCCCAGCGCCCTCGGCCTTGGACGTGAAGATCTCCACCCAGTCGCCGTGGTTGAGCTCGCTGTTGAGGGGCACGAGCTTGCCGTTGACGCGGGCGCCGATCGTGCGGTGGCCCACCTCCGTGTGGACCGCGTAGGCGAAGTCCACAGGGGTCGACCCGGCAGGCAGGGCCATGACCTCGCCCTTGGGGGTGAAGACGAAGACCTCGCGGGCGTTGATCTCGAACCGCAGCGAGTCGAGGAACTCCCCCGGGTCCGAGGTCTCCTGCTGCCAGTCCACGAGCGAGCGGAGCCAGCCCATCTCGCCCGCCTTGCCGCTCGGGGTATGGCTCTGACCGTTCGGCTCGTCCTTGTACTTCCAGTGCGCCGCGACGCCGTACTCGGCACGGCGGTGCATCTCGTGGGTCCGGATCTGGATCTCCACCGGCCTGCCGCTGGGCCCGATCACCGTGGTGTGCAGCGACTGGTACATGTTGAACTTCGGCATGGCGATGTAGTCCTTGAACCGGCCCGGGAGCGGGTTCCACCGCGCATGCAGCGTGCCCAGGACGGCGTAGCAGTCGCGGACACTGTCCACGAGGACACGCACGCCCATGAGGTCGTTGATGTCGTCGAATTCCTTCTGGCGGACGATCATCTTCTGGTAGATCGAGTAGTAGTGCTTGGGCCGGCCGGTGATCTCGGCCTTGATCCGGGCCGCGCGGAGGTCGTCGGCGATCTGGGCCCGGACGACCGAGAGCTGCTTCTCGCGCTCGGGGGTGCGCGCGCCGACCATGCGCACGATCTCCTCGTACACCTTCGGGTACAACGCGGCGAACGAGAGGTCCTCGAGCTCCCACTTGATCGTGTTCATGCCGAGCCGGTGGGCGAGCGGCGCGAAGATCTCGAGGGTCTCACGCGCCTTGCGCGCCGAGGACTCGGGCGAGACGAACCGCCACGTGCGGGCGTTGTGCAGGCGGTCGGCGAGCTTGATCACGAGGACCCGGATGTCCTTGGCCATCGCGACGACCATCTTGCGGACCGTCTCCGACTGCGCCGCGTCGCCGAACTGGACCTTGTCGAGCTTCGTGACGCCGTCCACGAGCATCGCGACCTCGGGGCCGAAGTCGCGCCGGAGGTCGTCGAGCGTGTACGGGGTGTCCTCCACGGTGTCGTGCAGGAGCGCCGCCGCGAGGGTCGTCCCCGTCATGCCCAGCTCGGCGAGGATCGTCGCTACCGCCACCGGGTGCGTGATGTACGGGTCGCCGCTCTTGCGCTTCTGGCCCTGATGGCTGCGCTCGGCCACCTCGTAGGCCCGCCGGATGAGCTCGAAGTCCTCGCGCGGGTTGTTGGCCCGCACCGTGCGCAGGAGCGGTTCGAGGATGGGCGAGTGCGCGGCCGGCCCCCGCCCCGTGAGCCGCGCGAGGCGCGCAAGCGACCAGTCGCGGCGTCCGAGCGTGGGCCGCTCCACAAGGCTGTTGCCGCCGGGCGGCCCGGCCGGCGCCGGTCCAGGATGAGCCGGCGTGGGAGAGGGCGCGGGCGCGGACGACGCCGGCATCCGGCTGCCGCTGTCAGCGGCGCCGGGTGCCCCGGGCTGTGCCGGGGACTGCGTCGGACGCTCGGCCACGCCAGGCACCTCCACTCTCCTCGATGGATTTTTTCAGTGTATGCCCGACTCGGGGCTCACGCGCCCGCGTTCGCCCGCCGCGCACGGACCCGCTCGGCCTGCTTGACCAGGGCGGGCTCGCGCTCGCGCAGCCACGCGTACATCGGAGCGGCAATGAAGACGGTCGCGACCGTGCCGATGAGGATGCCGACGAACAGTGCCAGGGACAGGTCGCGGAGCGTCCCCGCCCCGAGGAGTCCCGCACCGATGAAGAGGATCGCCGCGACAGGCAGGACTGCGACCATCATCGTGTTGATCGAGCGCACGAGCGTCTGGTTCACGGCGAGGTTCACCTCCTCGGCGAAGGTCCGGCGCGTGGACGTGCCGATCTCGGCGGTGTTCTCGCGGATCTTGTCGAACACCACGACCGTGTCGTACAGCGAGTAGCTCAGGATCGTGAGGAAGCCGATGATCGCGGAGGGAGTGACCTCGAATCCGCTCGCGGCATAGACCCCACCGGTGACCACCATCGTGACGACCATGCCGGTCAGCGCCGAGAGGGACATCTTCCACGTACGGAAGTACAGGGACATGAGGACGGCGGCAAGGACCACGAACACGACGAACCCGATGAGGGCCTGCTGGGTCACGTCGGCGCCCCACGTGGGACCGACGAACGAGGAGGTCACTTTGTCCTCGGCCACGCCATACGCCTTGGCGAGGTCTGCCTTGACCCTCAGCGTCTCATCGTCCGAGAGCTGGTCGGTCTGGACGCGCATGGTCCCCGGGGCGATGTTGGCCACGCGCGGCTCCGCATCCGGGACGACCGCGTGGACGGCACGCTCGCCGAGCGCCGAGTCGGTCTCCGCCACCTGGGAGACGCGGAACTCGCTGCCGCCGCGGAACTCGATCCCGAGGTTGAACCCGCCCATGAGGACAGGGATGAGGACCGACACGGCCATGAGGGCGCCCGCGATCGCGAACCAGAGGCGTTTGTGGGGCCCGACGAAATCGTAGGAGCGCTGGCCCGTGTAGAGCTCGTTGCCGAAGCGTGCGAAGACGGTGGACATCAGTTCTCCTCCTCGGCCCGCGCCGACTCGCGGCCGGCACCGGCCGGGACCCCGCTCTGGTTCTTGGCTTCCGCGGCCCGCCGCTCGGCGATCGTCATGCGCCGCCCCGCCTCGCGGACCGCGGCCGCGTTCTTGGGCCTGACGCTGCCCTTGGCCGCCTCGGATGCCTCGCGCAGACGGCCCGCACCGCGGTACAGCGGGACCGCGCCGAGACGCTCGGGGTCGAGCCCGGAGAACCGGTGGCCCTCGCCGAAGAAGCGCGTGCGTGCGAGCACCTGGAGGGTCGGGTGCGTGAACATGAACACGACGATGAGGTCTGCGATCGCAGTGAGGCCGAGCGTGAAGGCGAAGCCCCGGACGTTGCCGACCGCCACGAAGTACAGGACGACCGCCGCGAGGAGGTTCACCGCCTTGGAGGCCAGGACGGTCCGCTTGGCACGCTTCCAGCCGTTCTCGACGGCCGAGACGAGCCCCCGGCCCTCCCGCAGCTCGTCGCGGATGCGCTCGAAGTAGACGATGAACGAGTCCGCCGTCTGGCCGATGGCGACGATGAGGCCCGCCACACCGGCCAGGGACAGGCGGTAGTTCTCGGTCCAGCCGAGGATGGCGATCGCGAGGTACGTGAGCACGCCGGCGACGACGAGCGAGGCGATCGTGACGAAGCCGAGGGCCCGGTACTGGAAGAGCGAGTAGACCACCACGAGCAGAAGGCCGATGGCGCCGGCGAGCAGGCCCATGCGCAGCTGCTCCGAGCCGAGCGTCGCGGAGATCTGCTCCTCGCTCTGGATGTCGAAGCTGATCGGCAGTGCGCCGTAGCGCAGCTGGTCGGACAGGGTCTTCGCGGTGGCCTCCGTGAAGCCGCCCGTGATCTGCGGCCGGCCGTCCGTGATCACGGCCAGCGACCGCGGCGCCGAGATGACCTTGTCGTCGAGGACGATCGCGAACTGTGCCCGGGGGTCGTTCGCGTTCGCCAGGTAGAACCCGTTGAGCCGCTCGGTGACCGCCTTGAACTTCTGCGTGCCGTCGCCGTTGAACTGGATGTTGACGGCCCACTCATTGGTCACCGCGCCCTGGCGGCCCTGCTGGAGCTGGAAGGACGAGCCGGCGATGTCCGTCCCCACGACCTCGACCGGGCCGAGGATGTACTTGATGGGCCCGCTCAGGTCGCTTGCCGCCTCGCAGGTCACGAGCGGCTTGGCCGGATCGGACCGCTTCGTCGTCTCGGGCAGCTGCCCCGTGCAGTCCAGAGCCTCGAACTGGCGGTAGACGTCCGCCGTGATCCAGTTCTGGTCGCTCGCGTTGGCCGGCTTCGCCGTGGGCTTGGGCAGCTGGGCCGCCGGCGTGCGCTGGTCCTTGGGGACCGCGGCCGGCTCGCCCGCCGCGAGCACGGGCCGGAAGTTCATGTCCGCCGAGGCCTGGATGAGCTGCCGGGTCTCCGCGGACGGCGTCCCCGGGAGGCTCACGATGACGTTGCGCCCGGACTGCGTGCTGATCTCCGCTTCCGCCACCCCGGAGCCGTCGACACGCTGGCGGATGATCTCCACCGCCTGGTCGAGCTGCTCCTGGCTGATCTGCGAACCGCCCGCCGCCTGGGGGGCGAGGATCATCTGGGTGCCGCCCTCGAGGTCGAGTGCGAGCTTGGGCGCCCAGGACGCCTGCCCGGCGAGGGTGCCGCCGGCCAGGACGCCGGTCAGCGCCAGGAGGACGACGCCGAGCCAGACAAGGGTTCGGACGCCCGGCTTCGTGCGGGATCGTGGCATGGTTGTCCTTCGTTCGACAGCGCGCGGCGCCCTCAGGGGGTGGGAGGACGCCGCACAGCCGCCGGCGCTGCGCCCGGCGGCTCGGGGATGCTACTTCTCGGTCTTCTCCGGGCCGTTCTCGCCGTTGAGGCGCTTGAGCGTCTCCTCGGGGGTCTCGGACAGCTGCTGCTCCGGGGCGCCGGCGGACGACGGCTTCTCGAGGTCGAGCGGAGCAGGGGCGGCTTCAGGGGCCTCAGCGGGAGCGGCCGGCGAGTCGGCAAGCGGCGCGGGTTCGACCGTCCCAGCCTCGGCCACGGCAGCCGGCTCGACGATCTTGGTCACGGCCTGACGGTGCACCGTCGCGTTGTTGCCCGGGCTCAGCTCGAGGACGACCTTGTTCTCGGCGTCGTCGATCGCCACGATGCGGCCGAACAGCCCGAAGCTCGTCATGACCTCGACACCCGGGGCGAACTTCGCCTGCATCTCCGCCTGCTGCTGCTGGGTCTTCTTGTTCCGCCGGAACATCGAGAAGATGAAGAAGGCGAAGACGGCCAGCAGGAGGATGGTCATGAAGTCCATGAAGGGGTCCAATCTGTTACGGGAGCAGGGCGGATGCCGCAGCCAGGGCACGGCCTAGCGGACCCACCGCGGCGGGAAGCTTGTACACAGTCTATGCGCACCCGCTGGGGCCCGGCTCCAGCCGTCCGCCCGGGGCGCGTCCCACGGCACTCAGCCCACGTCGTCGTCCGCGTCGGCCAGAGGCGCGTCCGTGCCCTCCGAGCCCGGGCCGAACAGCGCGGCCTCGGCGAAGGGCGCGCCCGCGGGGACCGCGAGGCCCAGATGGGCGTAGGCGGCAGGCGTCGCGATGCGGCCGCGCGGCGTCCTCCCCATGAGGCCTTCGCGCACGAGGTACGGCTCGGCCACCGTCTCCACGGTCTCCGGCTCCTCCCCCACTGCGATCGCCAGGGTCGAGAGCCCCACGGGGCCGCCCCCGAACTTGCTCGCGAGGGCCGTCAGGACCGACCTGTCGAGCCGGTCGAGGCCCTTCGCGTCCACCTCGTACATGTCCAGTGCCGCCGCCGCGGCGCGGGCATCGATCTGCTCGATCCCGTGCACGAGCGCCCAGTCCCGCACGCGCCGCAGCAGGCGGTTCGCGATGCGCGGGGTGCCCCGGGACCGCCCCGCCACCTCCGAGAAGCCCGCAGACGTGACCTTGAGGTCGAGCAGGCCCGCCGACCGCCGCAGCACGAGCTCGAGCTCGGCCACCGAATAGAACTCGAGGTGGCCCGTGAAGCCGAACCTGTCCCGCAGCGGGCCCGGCAGGAGCCCTGCGCGGGTCGTCGCGCCCACGAGCGTGAACGGGGGGAGCTCGAGCGGGATCGCGGTCGCGCCAGCGCCCTTGCCCACCACGATGTCCACCCGGAAGTCCTCCATCGCCATGTACAGCATCTCCTCCGCCGGCCGCGACATGCGGTGGATCTCGTCGAGGAAGAGCACCTCGCCCTCCGAGAGCGAGGACAGGATCGCCGCGAGGTCCCCGGCGTGCTGGATCGCCGGGCCCGAGGAGATGCGCAGCGGCGCGTTCATCTCCGAGGCGATGATCATGGACAGCGTGGTCTTCCCGAGGCCCGGGGGCCCGGACAGCAGGACATGGTCCGCCGTGCGGCCCCTCAGCCGGGAGGCCTCGAGCACGAGCGAGAGCTGCCGGCGCACACGCGCCTGGCCCACGAACTCGTCCAGGAACTTCGGCCTGAGCGCCGCCTCGATGGCGCGCTCCTCGGGCTCCTCGCTGCTCGAGACCACCGACGCCTCAGCCACGCGCACCCGCCTTCACAGCGGGCCGCGAGCCCTGGCCGAGCCACCGCAGGGTAGCCCGGAGGATCTCCGGGACGCTCCCGCCCACCGCGATGTCCGGCGCGTCCGCGAGGGCCTTCTCGATGCTGGCCGCGGCATCCTTCTCGCTCCAGCCCAGCGACGCCATCGCCTCCACAACCTGCGCCTTCCACGGCTCCTCTGCCGGCCCGGAGACGGGGGCCGCCGCACCCGTCCCGTGCGGGACGAGCTTCCCCTTGAGCTCGAGTACGAGCCGTGCCGCGACTTTCGGCCCGATCCCGGGGACCCTGGTGAACGCCTTCGAGTCCTCCGAATGCGCCGCCACGCGAACCGCCTCCGGGCTGTGCACGGCCAGCACCGCGAGGGCGAGCCGCGGCCCCACGCCCGAGACACCGAGGAGCACCTCGAAGACCTCCCGCGCCTCCGGGTCCTCGAAGCCGAACAGCGTCAGCGAGTCCTCCCGGACCACGAGGTACGTGTGGACCGTGGCCTCCTCGCCCACCCTCAGGCCCGCGAGCGTCTGCGGCGCCGCCCAGAAGGCCATCCCGACCCCGTTGACATCGACCACGGCGGTCGACAGTCCGACATGGGCCACAGGACCGCGAACGAAGCTGATCACCAGAACTCCTTGCATCCGAACATATCTACGAGAACTCTAGCGTCCGACCGTGCCCGGCCAGCTCATCGGCCGCGGCGCGCCTTCGCCTCCGCCCGCACCTCCCGCGGCCCTGATACGCCCGCCTCATCGGCCGCGGCGCGCCTTCGCCTCCGCCCGCACCTCCCGCGGCCCTGATACGCCCGCCTCATCGGCCGCGGCGCGCCTTCGCCTCCGCCTCCTGCCAGGCCCTCTGCGCCGGCGTCAGCGCCGAGGCGCTCATCGCCGTCGTGCGCCCGACGGCGGACGCCGAGCCCGGCGCGCTCCCCCGCCACGCGTGGGCCAGGGCGAGCGCGAGGGCGTCCGCGGCGTCGGCCGGCCGGGGCGGCGCGTCCAGGCCGAGGATCTTCGCCACGAGCCGTCCGACGGCGGCCTTGTCGGCGCGCCCGCTGCCCGTCACCGCTGCCTTGACCTCGCTCGGCGTATGCAGGGCGACCGGAATGCTGCGGCGCGCTGCGGCTGCAATGACGACCCCGGAGGCCTGCGCCACCCCCATGACGGTGCTCACGTTCAGCTGCGAGAAGACGCGCTCCACGGCCACCACGTCGGGCGAGTACTTCTCGAGCCACAGGTCGATCTCGTCCGCGATCCGCAGCAGGCGCGCGTCGAGCGGCTGGTCGGCCGAGGTTCCCACGACCCCCACGCCCACGAAGGTCGCGCGGCGGTCCCGGGCCACGTCCACCACCCCGAGGCCGCAACGGGTGAGGCCCGGGTCCACGCCCAGCACGCGCAGGGCAGCGGACCCGGGCCCCTTCCCGGCACCGGACGCGGCAGCGTCTGCTCCCGCAGCGCGGACCACGGCTCAGTCGTCCTCGAGGGCCGCCAAGACCTCGTCGCTCATGTCCGCGTTCGTGTACACGTTCTGCACATCGTCGAGGTCCTCGAGCGCGTCCACGAGCCGGATGAACTTCCGGGCACCGTCGGCGTCGAGCCCCACCTCCATGGACGGGACGAACTCGACCTCATCGGTCTCGTACTCGATCCCTGCCTCCGTCAGCGCGTCGCGGATCGCCTGGAGGTCGCTCGGATCGGAGTACACCGTCCAGTTCTCCCCGCCGTCCTTGACCTCCTCCGCACCCGCGTCGAGCACGGCCATGAGGACGTCGTCCTCGGACAGGCCGTCCTTCGGCAGGCTCACAACGCCCTTGCGGGCGAAGAGGTAGTTGACCGAGCCCTGGTCCGCCATCGTCCCGCCGTTGCGGGTCACGGCCAGGCGCACGTCCGCGGCGGCGCGGTTGCGGTTCTCGGTGAGGCACTCGATCAGGAGGGCCGAGCCCTGCGGGCCGCGGGCCTCGTACATGATCTCGGTGTACTCGATGGCCTCGCCGGTCAGGCCGGCGCCGCGCTTGATCGCGCGGTCGATGTTGTCGTTCGGGACGGAGTTCTTCTTGGCCTTGCTGACGGCGAGGTCGAGGGCCGGGTTGCCCGAGATGTCGGGGCCGCCGAGGCGTGCCGCAACCTCGATGGTCTTGATGTACTTCGCGAACGCCTTGGCACGCTTGGCGTCGATCGCCGCCTTCTTGTGCTTCGTCGTAGCCCATTTGGAGTGGCCGGACATGCCTACGCTTCTCCTCTGATCATGCGGATGAAAAGTTCATGGATCCGTGTCTCACCGGTCACCTCGGGGTGGAACGATGTGGCGAGCAGCCGCCCAGAACGCACTGCGACGATTCTAGCCCTGCCCCCGAGCGTGGCGGTGTGCGACGCGTGCGCCGGGTCCACCTCGGCCAGGATCTCGACGCCGGGACCCACCCTCTCGACCCACGGGCCGCGGATGAACACGGCGTGCACCGGGCCGCCGGCCTGGTCGACCTGCTTGAAGTCCAGATCCGTCTCGAACGACTCCCGCTGGCGGCCGAAGGCGTTCCGGCGCACTGTGATGTCGAGGCCGCCGAAGGTCTCCTGGGGCCTGCCCGCGAGGTCCTGCGTCGGGTCAGCGATCTCGTCCGCGAGGAGGATCATCCCGGCACACGAGCCGTAGACCGGGAACCCGGCGCGGATCTTCTCCCGGAGCGGGTCCGCCAGGCCGAACGCGCGCGCGAGCTTGTCGATCGTCGTCGACTCGCCGCCGGGGATCACGAGCCCGTCGAGGGACTCGAGCTCCTCGGGGCGGCGCACCTTCACGGCGCTCGCGCCGACGTGCTCGAGGGCTGCGACATGCTCGCGCACATCGCCTTGCAGGGCCAGCACGCCGACGAGGGGCTCGGAGGCGGCTGATGGAGGGGACACTGCAGAAGTCACCGTGACAGTCTAGTCGGGCCCGGCGGTGGGGCCCGTGGCCGCCCGGCTCCAGACCATCCGGCCGGGATCCTCCAGACGGGCACCACCAGCGGCGCCGGTAGCATGGAGCGCGGCACCCCCTGTTGAGAGAAGAGGAGCGCACTATGTGCGGAATCGCCGGTTACTTCGGCGCCGGGCTCGAGGAATCACTCCTGCAGCGCATGAACAGCTGCATCGAGCACCGGGGGCCAGACGGCGAAGGCTACTTCTCCGAGGGCAGGGTCGGGCTCGCCCACCGCCGGCTCGCGATCGTCGACATCGCTCACGGCCAGGAGCCGATGGTCAGCGGCGACGGCGCGACCGTCCTCGTCTACAACGGCGAGGTCTACAACTACCGCGAGCTGCGCACCGAGCTCGAGGCCCTCGGGCGGTCCTTCCGCACGGAGTCGGACACCGAGGTGGTCCTGCAGGCCTACGAGCAGTGGGGCACGGACGCGTTCGACCGCTTCAACGGCATGTTCGGCCTCGCGGTGTTCGACCGCCACCGGGACCAGCTCGTGCTCGCGCGCGACCACTTCGGGATCAAGCCGCTCTACTGGGCCAACGCCGGCACGGAGGCCGAGCCCCAGCTCCTCTTCGCCTCCGAGATCAAGCCGATCCTCGCGACAGGCCTGGTGGAGGCAGCCCCGAACGAGCGCATCCTCTACCGCTACCTCCAGTTCCGCATCCACGACGACTCGGAGGAGACCTTCTTCGAGGGCGTCCGCAAGCTCCTCCCCGGCGAGATGATGACGGTGGACCTGGGCACGGGGACGTTCCGCATCTCCGCGTACACCCGCCTGCGCGAGGAGCTCGCCGAGCTCGCGGAGGTCGGCACGCCCTACTCGCCCGAGGTGGTCGAGGAGTACCGCCGCCGCTTCACCGAGGCCATCCGGATCCGCCTCAACTCCGAGGTGCCCGTGGGCAGCGCCCTCTCCGGCGGCCTCGATTCCTCCGCGGTGGTCGTCACGATCAACCGGCTCATGCGCGAGAATGCCGCCGGCCTCGAGGCGGTCGGCGCGAAGCAGAACACGTTCAGCGCCGTGTTCCCCAATGCCATCAACGACGAGGAGAAGTACGCCGACGCGGCGATCGCCGTGTGCCAGGGGAACATCGAGGCGCACAAGATCAAGCCGACGCCCGAGGCCTTCGATGCGGACCTGCACGACTTCGTGCGCACCATGGAGGAGCCGATCATCTCCTCCGGCCCCTACGCGCAGTACTGCGTCATGAAGGAGGCGGCCAACCACGTGACCGTCCTCCTCGACGGCCAGGGGGCGGACGAGATGATGGCCGGGTACATCCCGTACTACTTCGCCTACCTCCGCCAGCTCAAGGCCTCCGGCGACTATGCCACCCTCGCGAGGGAGGCGGCGTCGAGCCTCGACGTCTTCTACCGCCTGGGGCGCTTCAGGCTCCGCAGCATGCTCAGCGGCAAGAAGACGGTCACGATGGGCTCGCTCCTCAAGAAGGACTGGACCTCGAAGTTCCGTGGCGAGTCGTTCGGCAACGTCCCGGACAACCTCAAGATGCGCCTCATCGACGACCTCTTCGAGAAGTCCCTGCCCTCGCTCCTGCGCTACGAGGACAAGAACACGATGCGCTTCTCCCTCGAGGGTCGCGTGCCGTTCCTCGACAAGGAGGTCGTGAAGTACCTCTTCAGCCTCTCGGACGAGGCGATCATCAAGGAGGGCTGGAACAAGCGCATCCTCAGGGACGCGACCAGAGGCCAGCTGCCGGAGATGATCAGCAGCCGGCGCAACAAGATCGGGTTCACGACCCCCGAGGCCGAGTGGTTCACGCTCATGAAGGAGCGCATCTACAAGGTCTTCATGTCCAACTCGTTCTACAGCCGCCCCTACTGGGACCGCGAGGCCGTGCTCACCGCCTTCGAGGAGTACCTCACGGGCAGGAACGGCGCAGACACCATGGTGTTCTGGCGCCTGCTGAACGTGGAGCTGTGGTTCCGCGAGTTCATCGACAGGCACGAGGCGCCGGCAGACGTCATCGAGGACAAGAGCGACTACGAGGCCAACCCGGGCAAGGACCTGGACATCGTCTCGGAGGGCCGGACCTTCCGCCGCTACCCGCTGCAGACTGCGGTCTTCGCCCGCGAGACGGAGCTCGCGCCGGAGGTGGCCTCCTACGTCAAGCGGTTCTTCGACGGCCTGCCCGGGGCGCCCGAGGAGGCGCAGAAGGCGGCCGACGGCCGCAAGTGGTACCTGCTCGTGAGCGAGAAGATCGTGGCCATCACGCAGGGCCGGTCCTTCCCGGTGTGGGAGATCGAGGTCTCCCCAGCCGCGCGCATCCTCTCCAAGTTCGTCACCCGCACACCGGCCGGAATCGGCCTGGGGAGCCCATGGTCCATGCAGATCGCGATCAACGAGGTGGGCCTGCCCCTGATCGTCAAGGCCGCCGCTGCCTCGGTGGTGGGCAAGCTGCGCGGCCGCAGCGGCGTGTTCTACGACGTGGTGGGGCACAGCATCAATGCGATCGACGGCGCGACCCCGTACAGCCTGGGCGCCGCGAGCAACTCGGTGAAGCTCGCGCCGAAGGATCCCGACGGCGTCGCGCGCGCCCTCAGCGCCGCAGTCCGCGCGGCCCTTCCCGACGGCGCGGCGGCCTCGTTCGGCGGCACGGCCGTCATGGACGCCAACGACCTCGGGGTCGTGGTCATGGGCCACGACACGGACCTGCCCACCGACGTGATCGCGGGCATCTTCAAGGACAACCCGCAGGGCCAGGGGTCCCAGGCCACGCCGATGTCGCTCGTCTTCGAGCAGGACTGAGCAGGACCGTCCCCGTCGGGGGCCGCGGCGCTTGCCGCGGCCCCCGAGCCGTGAAAGGCTCCTTTCATGGTGAATCCGCTCCGGTCCCCCAGCACGCTGCCCTACGGGCTCCCGCCATTCGGCGAACTCGCCGATGAGCACTACGCCGAGGCCGTGCGCGAAGGGCTCGCGCAGCACCTCGCCGAGATCGAGGCGATCGCCGCAGACCCGGCTCCGGCCGACTTCGAGAACACGGCCGCGGCCGTGGAACGTTCCGGCCAGCTCCTGGCCAGGGCAGTCCCGGCGTTCATGACGCTCGTCTCCTCCCACGCCACCGAGGGCATCAGGGCGCTCGAGACCGAGCTCATGCCCGAGCTCTCCGCCCACGAGGACGCGATCCACCTCCACCGCGGGCTCTACGAGCGGTTCGCAGCGATCGGGACGACTGGCCTGGACGCCGAGTCCGCGCGCCTCGTCGACGAGTGGCTCGCCGCGTTCCGCCGCAGCGGGATCGATCTCGACGACGCGGGCCAGACGCGCCTGCGGGAGATCAACGGCGAGCTCGCCCGGCTCGGGACCGAGTACGGGCAGCGCGTGGCGCGCGCGGTCAACGACGCCGCCGTGCTCGTCACCGATGAGGCGCAGCTTGCGGGGATGCCCGACGACGACAGGGCGGCTGCCGCCGAGGCCGCACGGGCCGCGGGGCACGCCTCGGGCTGGCTCCTGACCTTCATCCAGCCGACCGGCCAGCCGCTCCTGTCCGTCCTCGAGGACCGCAGGCTGCGCCGGCGCATCTTCGAGGCCTCCATCGCCCGCGGGAGCGAGCCCGGCGAGACCGACGTGCGGGAGCTCGTCGTCGCCATGGCCGCGCTCCGCGCCGAGAAGGCGGCGCTCCTGGGGTTCGCGGACTTCGCCGAGCTCGCGGTCGAGGACCAGACGGCGCCGTCGATCGCCGCCGTGCGGGACATGCTCGCGCGGCTCGTGCCCGCGGCCGTCCGCAACGCCCGCGCCGAGGCCGAGAGGCTCGCCGCGGAGGCGGGGCACGCCCTCGAGCCGTGGGACTGGGCGTTCTTCTCCGCCCGCGTGCGGCGCGCCGACTACGCCGTGGACGAATCCGCGTTGCGCCCGTACTTCGAGCTGGACCGCGTGCTGCGGGACGGGGTCTTCTTCGCGGCCGGCCGGCTCTACGGGCTCCGGTTCGAGGAGCGCACGGACCTGGCCGGCTACCACCCGGACGTGCGGGTCTGGGAGGTCTTCGACGCCGACGGCTCGGGCCTGGGGCTCTTCCTCGGGGACTACTTCGCACGGCCCACCAAGCGCGGCGGGGCGTGGATGAACTCCCTGCTCGAGCAGTCCCGCCTGCTGGGCCACCGGCCCGTGGTGGTGAACAACCTCAACGTCCCGAAGCCCCCGGCCGGCGAACCGGCCCTCCTGACCCTGGACGAGCTGCGCACCGTCTTCCACGAGTTCGGCCACGCAATGCACGGGCTCCTCTCCGACGTGCAGTACCCGCGGTTCTCCGGGACCAATGTGCCCAGGGACTTCGTCGAGTACCCCTCGCAGGTCAACGAGATGTGGATGCTGTGGCCCGAAGTCGTGGCGAACTACGCGCGCCACCACGCGACCGGGGAGCCTCTGCCGGCCGAGGAGCTCGAGCGGCTCGAGGCCGCCCGGCTGTGGGGCGAGGGCTTCGCGACCACCGAGTACCTCGGGGCGGCGCTCCTCGACCTCGCCTGGCACAGCCTCCGCGCGGACGGCGGTTCCGGCCGGCCGGAGAGTCCGGAGGACGCGGAGGGCACGGAGGGCACGGAGGGTCCGGCGGGTGCAGCCGTGGCAGACCCGATCGCGTTCGAGGCCGCCGCGCTCGGGGAGGCGGGCATCGCGGTGGACCTGATCCCCCCGCGCTACCGCACGGGCTACTTCCAGCACATCTTCGCCGGCGGCTGGTATGCGGCCGGGTACTGGTCCTACATCTGGAGCGAGGTCCTGGACGCGGACACGGTCGAATGGTTCCGCGAGAGCGGCGGCCTCACCCGCGCGAACGGGGACACGTTCCGCGCCGAGCTCCTCTCCCGCGGGTACTCGCGGGACCCGCTCGAGTCCTTCCGCGCCTTCCGCGGCCGCGACGCCGAGGTGGACCACCTCATCGCGCGCCGCGGCCTCGCGTGACCGCCTCCTCCGTCAGGGCGGCGCACCTCGCTGCGTGACGGACGACGGCGGTGACTCCCCCTGCGCGGGTGCGTCGCCGCCGTCGTGCGCCCCGACCCGGACGCCGACGTCGTGCTCCCCCGCAAAAGCCACCGCCGCCACGCCCCTCAGCGCGGCGCGGCGCCCCGCCTGCCCGTCCGGCGAACACGGCCATTCGCCCCTGCCGCCCGCGCAGCCGATGCGGGACAGTGGAATCGATGCGGAACCGATGCAGGCTGGCGGAGTCCAGGCAGCCGGCGGAGTCGAAGCGGGACAGCGGGCCTCGCGCAAGGAGGATCTCATGCACGTGTTCAAGGACAGGTCTGAGGCCGGCCGCGAGCTCGCCCGCGCGCTCATGCGCTTCCGCGGCCCGGGAACCGTGGTGCTGGGGCTTCCCCGCGGCGGCGTGCCCGTGGCGTTCGAGGTGGCAGTGGCCCTCAACGCCCCCCTGGACGTGATCGTGGTGCGCAAGCTCGGGCTCCCGTTCCAGCCGGAGCTCGCAATGGGGGCCATCGGCGAGCACGGCGTGCGGATCGTGGACGAGAGGGTGCGCAGGCTGTCCGGCGTGACGGACCGGGAGCTTGCCCTCGTCGAGCAGCACGAGCGGGAGGTGCTCGAGTCCAGGGCGGCCCGGATCCGCGCGGTCCGGGCTCCCGAGGACCTGCGGGAGCGGACAGCGATCATCGTGGACGACGGGATCGCCACCGGATCCACTGCGCGCGTCGCGTGCCGCGTGGCCCGCGAGCTCGGCGCAGCGCGGGTGGTCCTGGCCGTCCCCGTGGGACCGCGGGACACGGTGGAGGACCTCCCCGAGGCGGACGAGGTGGTGTGCCTGAGCACTCCGTCGCCGTTCCGCGCCGTCGGGCGGTTCTACAGCGACTTCTCGGCGACGGGCGACGACGAGGTCCTGCAGCTCCTGGAGGCCGCGGCGCAGCGTCCGGCCGCGACATCCCCGGCCGCGCCCTCCCCGCCCGTGCACCAGGACGTCGCGATCCCGGTGGACGGGCTGGCAGTGCAGGGCAGCCTCTTCCTGCCTGCGGACGGCGGAATCGTCGTGTTCGCGCACGGGAGCGGCAGCAGCAGGCACAGTCCCCGCAACCGTGCCGTGGCCCGCGGACTCGAGCGCGTGGGACTCGGGACGCTCCTGCTGGACCTGCTCACGCCGGAAGAGGAGCTCGAACGGCGGGCCGTCTTCGACGTGGGACTCCTCGCCTCGCGGCTCAGGGCCGCGACCGAATGGCTCGTGGCAGAGCGTGCCGGCGCGGGGCGGCCGATCGGGTACTTCGGCGCGAGCACGGGCGCCGGAGCCGCGCTGTGGGCGGCGGCGGAGCCGGGGACGCCCGTCCGCGCAGTGGTCTCACGCGGGGGCCGCCCAGACCTTGCCCTCGCGCGGCTCGCGGGCGTCACGGCGCCGACGCTGCTGATCGTGGGCGGCGCGGACCGCCAGGTCCTCGAGCTCAACCGGGAGGCCGCGCGCCACCTGCGCTGCCCGCACAGGATCGAGGTGGTGCCCGGAGCGACGCACCTCTTCGAGGAGCCGGGGGCGCTCGACGCCGTCACCCACCTCGCGCGCGACTGGTTCACCGAGCACCTGCGCACCGAACGCCTCGGTGCTGCCAGCACCGCCTAGTCTCGGCGGGGCCTGGCCTCGGCTGGTCTAGCGCTGGCGGGCCGCGATGTAGGCGACCAGCCCGCCGTACGTCGCGGCCTGCGGGTAGTCCCTCTCCGGGACGTCCACACCCGTGGTCTCGGCGATGCGCTCGATGAGGCGCAGGAAGTCGAGCGAGTCGAGGTCCAGGTCCTGGCGGAGCCGGTCGGCGTCGTCCAGCGCGTCCGCCTCGACGTCCGGGGCGATCTCGCGCAGGGCCGCGGTGACCGCGGCGCGTACCTCCATGGGGGTCAGGCCCGGTGCCATCATCCCTCCCGTGTCACAGTCGATCCGGCGCGAGCAGGAGCTCTTGGATGCGGGCCAGGCACCGGCCCCCGCCGAGGCCGTCGCTCACCCGGTGGTCCGCCGAGAGCGTGGCCGTCACGGTGGGCCGCACGCCGAGCATGCCGTTCTCGGCCCAGGGGCGCTCGACGACGCGGCCGAATCCCAGCATGGCCACCTGCGGCGGGACGATCACGCCGAAGACGGCCTCGACGCCGAGGTCCCCGAGGCTCGTGACAGTGACGGTGGCGTCCGCCATCTCGGTCCGGAGCAGGCGGCCCGCCCTCGCCCTCGCGACGAGGTCGCGCAGCTTCGCCATGAGCTCGTCGAGGGCGAGCGTGTCTGCGTCGTGCAGCGCAGGTGCCACGAGCCCGCCGCCGCGCAGCGCCACGGCGACGCCGAGGTGGACCCGGTCGGAAGGCTCGTACCCCGCGTCCTTCCAGAAGCCGTTCATGCCGGGCACGTCCCGCGCGGCCAGGGCAGCTGCCTTGAACAGGAAGGCCGCGGGCACGAGCCGCTCCGAGACCGGCCGCCCGAGGTTGCGCTCCTGCATGAGGGCGAGCGCCGGTGCCAGATCGAGGGTCGTGCTGAGGTAGTAGTGCGGGACGGTGGCCTTCGACTTGGCCATGAGGCTCCCGAGCGCCGCCCGCAGTGTCGCGGCCCTGCCGGGGGCCTCAGCCGTTCCGGGCGTCTCGGCCCTTCCTGCCCGAGGCGCTTCCGCGGGCGGGAGCCCCGCACCGGCAGCGGCAGCACCGGCAGTGCCGTGCGCAGCTTCGCCAGCGGCCCGGCGGACGTCGGACTCGGAGATGCTGCCCTGCTGGCCTGTGCCCCTCACGGCTGCGAGATCGATGCCGAGCCCTGCGGCGAGGCGGCGCGCGAGAGGCGACGAGCGGACCCGTTGCGCCGCGCTCCCCGCGGCCCGCTCCGCCGGGGCGTGCCGGCCTGGCTCCCCCCTGCCCGGCTCCTGCAGGCTTGGCGCGCCAGGCTCCCGCGCAGCTGACTCGCCAGGCGCCTGCACGGCGGGCTGCGCACCCGCAGCCGGTGCTCCCGGTGCAGGCACTTCCGGCTCGTGCGCCTCCGGCTCCGGCCCGGCGGGCGCGGACTCCCCGCCGCCGTCGAGCCGCAGGATGGGAGTCCCGACGTCGACCGTCTCCCCCACGCCGACGAGGTACTCGGCCACCACCCCGTCCTCGAAGGACTCGACGTCCATGACGGTCTTGTCGGTGTCGACGCTCGCGATGAGGTCGCCGCGGCGGACGGCGTCGCCGGGCTTGACGAGCCATTCGACGACCTTCGCATGGTCCATGTCCGCCCCGAGCGAGGGCATCCGCAGCTCATGCATGGACGGACACCGCCTCGAGCGCGGCTGCTGCGACACGCGCCGCAGAGGGCAGCGCGGCCTCCTCGAGGTGCTTCGCATAGGGCATCGGGACCTCCGCCCCGCAGACCCGCGCGATCGGCGCATCGAGCTCGTAGAAGGCCTTCTCGGCGATGCGTGCCGCGATCTCCCCTGAGATGCTGCCGCTGCGCCAGGCCTCGTCCACGATGACGGCGCGGTGCGTGCGCGCGACGGTCGCGAGGATGGCCTCCTCGTCGAGCGGCCGCAGCGTGCGGAGGTCCAGGACCTCCGCACTGACGCCCTGCCCGGCAAGCCCGTCCGCGGCCTCGAGCGTGAGCGGGAGGGTTCCGCCGTAGGTGATGAGGCTGACGTCCGCGCCCTCCCGGCGCACGGCGGCGCGGTCGATCCCGACAGGCCCCGCCGCGTCGTCGAGCTCGCCTTCGGCGGCGTAGAGCGAGCCGTGCTCGAAGATGAGCACCGGGTCGGGGTCCTCGAGCGCGGTCCAGAGCATCCCGCGCGCGTCCTCGAGGGTCGCCGGCGCGAGGATCCGCAGCCCCGGGATGTGGGCGTACCACCCTTCGAGGCTGTGCGAGTGCTGCGCGCCGAGCTGCCGACCGGCCCCGGTGGTCATGCGGACCACGAGGGGGACGTTGAACTGGCCGCCGGACATGTGCAGGAGGCTCGCGGCGCTGTTCACCAGCTGGTCGAGCGCGAGGAGGCTGAAGTTGACCGTCATGACCTCGACCACGGGCCGCATCCCGCCGAGGGCCGCGCCGATCCCGGCGCCCACGAACCCCGACTCGGACAAGGGCGCGTCCCGCACCCGCTCGGGTCCGAACTCCTCGAGCAGCCCGAGGCTGACCGCGTAGCAGCCGCCGTAGGCGCCGACGTCCTCGCCCATGAGGAAGACCCGCTCGTCGCGCTGGAGCGCGTCCCGGAGGGCCGCGCGCATGGCTTCACGGTAGGTGGTCTTCATCCCCTCCCCCTTCGCTGTACACGAAGCGCGTGAGGTCCTCCACGGGCTCGAGCGAACCGCCCTCGGCGAAGGCGATGGCGTCCTCCACCTCGTCGTCGACCTCGCGGCCGAGCCCCTCCCACGCCTCGTCCGTGAGGAGTCCCGCGTCCCCGAGCTCGCCGTGCAGCCTGGGGATGGGGTCGCGCTGGATCCACGCGGCCACTTCGGACCTCTCGCGGTACCGCTCTGGATCGAACATGGAGTGGGCCCGGAACCGGTAGGTGCGCAGCTCGAGGAAGTACGGCCCTCCCCCGGCGCGGACCGATTCGGCCGCCCTGTGCGCGGCGTCGGCGACGGCGAGGGCGTCCATGCCGTCCACCTCCCAGGCCGGCACCCCGTAGGCGGCGGCCTTGAGGGCGAGGTCCGTCTGGGACTCGGAGCGTGCCAGCGCCGTGCCCATTGCGTAGAGGTTGTTCTCGCAGCAGAACAGGACAGGGAGGCGCCACAGGGCCGCGAGGTTCATGCTCTCGTGGAACTCGCCCTCGGCCATCGCGCCCTCGCCGAAGAAGCAGGCCGTGACCCGGTCCCGGCGCTGCAGCGCGTCGGAGAGGGCCAGCCCGACCGCGAGAGGCAGCCCGCCTGCGACGATCGCATTGCCGCCATAGAAGCGGGTCGCGGCGTCGAACAGGTGCATGGACCCGCCGCGGCCCCGGCTGCAGCCCTCGGCGCGGCCGTACATCTCGGCCATGAGGCGGCGGGGGGAGACGCCCCGCAGGAGGGCATGGCCGTGCTCGCGGTAGGTGGCCACGACGGCGTCGTCGGGGCCAAGAGCGCTCATCGCGCCGGCGATCACGGCCTCCTCCCCGATGGAGACGTGGAGGAAGCCGCGGATCTTCTGCTCGGTGTAGAGCCGGATGCAGGCCTCCTCGAACCGCCGCACGCGGAGCATGGCGCGCAGCAGCGACTGGGCCGCCCCGGGGCCGGCGGCGAGGCGTGCATCGGGGCGTGGACTGGTCATGGCCGGGCCTCGAGTGTCGAGAGGTCGCCCTCAGGCAGGCCGAGCTCGCGGGCCTTGAGGAGGCGTCGGAGCACCTTGCCGCTGCGGGTGTGCGGAAGTGCGTCGACGAACTCGACCGCGCGCGGCGCGACCGCGGCGCCGAGCCGCTTCCTCGCGAAGCCGATGATCTCGAGCCTGAGGTCTTCCCCAGCCTGCGCGCCGGCGCGCAGCTCCACGAAGGCCTTCACCGTCTCCCCCGCCACAGGGTCGGGCACGCCGATGACGCCGGCCTCCGCCACAGCGGGGTGCTCCATGAGCGCGCTCTCCACCTCGAAGGGGCCGATGAGATGGCCCGAGGACTTGATGACGTCGTTGCCACGGCCCACGAACCAGAAGTAGCCGTCCTCGTCCCGGCTCGCGAGGTCCCCCGTGAGGTACCAGCCGCCGGCGAAGCACCTGCGGTACCGCTCGTCCTCACCAAGGTAGCCGCGGAACATGGACGGCCAGCCCGGGCGCAGCGCGAGCTCGCCGACCTCCCCCGCGCCCACGGGGACGGCCTCGCCGTCGCGCAGCACGGGCGCGTCGTCAGCGCCCCGCAGGAGGACGGCGGCCTCCACCCCCGGGAGGGGCCTGCCCATGGAACCGGGCCGGATGTCCATGGCGGCGTAGTTCGCGATCATGATGCCGCCCGTCTCCGTCTGCCACCAGTTGTCGTGGACCGGCAGGCCCAGGACGTCCCGCCCCCACACCACGGCCTCCGGGTTGAGGGGCTCGCCGACGCTCGCGATGAACCGCAGCGCGGACAGGTCGTGCGCGGCGGCGCGCTCGGCACCGGCCTTCATGAGCATGCGCAGCGCGGTCGGCGCCGTGTACCAGACCGTCACGTGCTGGCCGGCGAGGATCCGGTACCAGCGGTCCACGTCGAGCTCCTCCTCGTCCACCACGGCCGTCACGCCGTGCACGAGCGGGGCGATGATCCCGTACGAGGTCCCCGTGACCCACCCGGGGTCCGCGGTGCACCAGTAGACGTCCTCGGGATGGAGGTCCAGGGCGTAGCGGCCGGTGGCCCAGTGCGCCACCACGGCCTCGTGGACGTGCTGCGCGCCCTTGGGGGTGCCGGTCGTGCCGCTCGTGAAGTGAAGGAGGGCGTCCTCGTCGGGGCGGGTGTGCACGGCCTCGGGCACAGGCCGCGCGGCATCGAGGAGCACCGTGAGGTCGAGCGTGTCCGGCTCGGGCGAGCCGTCGGCGTCGACCAAGAGCACGTGGCGGAGCTCGGGGAGGTCGTGCCGGATGGAGGCGACCCTCTTGCGGTACAGCGTCCGCGTCGTGACCAGGACACGCCCGCCGCCGATGAGGAGGCGCTGGCGGATGGGATCCGGCCCGAACGCCGAGAACAGGGGGCAGAAGACGCTCCCGGCCTTGAGCGTGCCGAGCGCCGCCGCGTACAGCTCGGGACGGCGCCCGAGGAGGGAGAAGACGCGCTCTCCCCGGGCGACCCCGAGCTCGCGCAGGACGCTCGCGAAGAGGCCCACGCGCCGGGCCAGCTCCGAGTACGTCAGGGCCTCCACCTCGCCGTCGGCCCTCACGAACCGCAGGGCGTCCCGGTCCGCGAGCGGGCCGGAGGCGTGGCGGTCCACGGCCTCGTGGGCGATGTTGAGCCCGCCGTCCGGCAGTCCGTCGAGCTCGGCCCGGGCGGCCTCCCACGTGAAGGCGGCCCGTTCGGCGTCGTAGTCCCGGAGGAACGGCGGCGGCACCAGGGAAGCGGCATCCTTGCGGATAGCCTCCCATCCGGCTGCCTTGCGGCTCGGTGCGGTCACATGACCATGACACGCCCCGCCGCCGCGCCGGGCCCAGTGCCTAAAGTCCCCGCCGCGCCCCGCACCCGCCGTCGTTGCCTGCTGGGCGCGTGCTGCTACCAAGCCGCGCGCTGCTACCAAGCCGCGCGCTGTTACCAGCCGCGTTCGGCAAGCCGGTGCGGCTGCGGGATCTCGTCGACATTGATGCCGACCATGGCCTCGCCGAGGCCGCGGGAGACCTTGGCGACCATGTCGGGGTCGTCGAAGAAGGTCGTCGCCTTGACCACGGCCGCAGCCCGCTGGGCCGGGTTGCCCGACTTGAAGATGCCGGAGCCGACGAACACGCCGTCCGCGCCGAGCTGCATCATCATCGCGGCGTCCGCCGGGGTCGCGATGCCGCCTGCCGTGAACAGCACCACGGGGAGCTTGCCGGTCTCGGCGATCTCCTTGACGAGCTCGTAGGGCGCCTGCAGCTCCTTCGCTGCGACGTAGAGCTCGTCCTCGGGCATCGAGGTGAGGCGCTTGATCTCGGCGCGGATCCTGCGCATGTGGGTCGTCGCGTTCGAGACATCGCCCGTGCCGGCCTCGCCCTTGGACCGGATCATCGCCGCACCCTCGTTGATGCGGCGCAGCGCCTCGCCGAGGTTGGTCGCACCGCACACGAACGGGACAGTGAACTGCCACTTGTCGATGTGGTTCTCGAAGTCGGCCGGGGTCAGGACCTCGGACTCGTCGATGTAGTCCACGCCGAGGGACTGGAGGACCTGGGCCTCGACGAAGTGGCCGATGCGGGCCTTCGCCATGACCGGGATCGACACGGCGCTGATGATCGAGTCGATCATGTCCGGGTCGGACATGCGCGACACGCCGCCCTGGGCGCGGATGTCAGCAGGGACGCGCTCGAGGGCCATGACGGCAACGGCGCCGGCATCCTCGGCGATCTTCGCCTGCTCGACGTTGACGACGTCCATGATGACGCCGCCCTTGAGCATCTCGGCCATGCCGCGCTTGACGCGGTTGCTTCCGGTCGTGGGCGCCGAGGCGTTTGCTTCAGTAGACACGTACTCGTCTTTCTTGTTGCGCGAAAAAGCTGGATACGTCTGAGGGACACCCCAGTCTATCCCCTCACGCGCCGGCGCGGTCCTCGCGTGTCTGTGCGCGAACCGCAGCGATCCGCTGGCCCACGGTCACGGCGCTCGCGACGGCGAGGATCCCGAGCGTCCAGGTCAGGAACGGCACCGGGAGCCCGAGGCCCGTCAGCCCGGTCACCAGCAGCACCGCGACGAGCCGCTCGGCCCTCTCGGCGATGCCGGTGTTGGCGCTGTAGCCGAGGGACTCGGCCTTGGCCCGCGCGTACGAGACGAGGTTGCCGGCCGCGAGGCACGCGACCGCGAGGGCACCGGTGGTGAAGTCGTCCCCGGCCCCGAAGAACCACAGCGCGATCCCGCCGAACACCGCCGCGTCCTGGACGCGGTCGAGTGTCGAGTCGAGGAAGCTGCCCCACTGGGCGCCGCGGCCGGTGCGGCCGGCCATCCGGGCCATGATGCCGTCCACGACATCGGAGAACACAAAGGCGGTGACCGCCACGGTGCCCCAGAACAGCTCGCCCAGCGGGTACAGCACGAGGGCGCCCGCGCACACGCCGGCCGTCCCGACGACGGTCACCGCGTCCGGCGAGACGCGAAGGCGCAGCAGCAGTGCCGCGAGCGGCGTGAAGAGGCGCGTGAAGAGCTCCCGCGCGTGCCTATTGAGCACCCGCGTCCTTCCCGCCCTCCGGCCACGCCTCGGCGAGGAGGGTCCTCGTCTCGTCGAGGGTCTGGGTGATCTGCTTGGTCTGCGCGATGATCGGCAGGAAGTTCGCGTCGCCGCCCCAACGGGGCACCACGTGCTGGTGCAGGTGGGCGGCGATGCCCGCCCCTCCCGCGTCCCCCTGGTTGATGCCCAGATTGAACCCGTGCGGGTTGGCCACCTTGCGGATCACCCGCATCGCCGTCTGGGTGATCTCGGCCATCTCGGCGGTCTCCTCGGCCGTGATGTCCGTGTAGTCGGCGACATGCCGGTAGGGGCACACGAGCAGGTGGCCGGGGTTGTACGGGAAGAGGTTGAGCACTGCGTAGGAGGTCCGGCCCCGGTAGACGATGAGCCCGTCCTCGTCGGTGCGCTCGGGAGCAGCGCAGAAGGGGCATCCGGACTCGTCGCGGACCCGGCCCTGACCGCCCGTCACGTAGGCCATGCGGTGCGGAGTCCACAGCCGCCCGAACGCGTCCGGGGTGCCCGCGAGCTCGAAGCCGTCCGTGACGTCGCCGTCTTTCGGCGCCGCGTCCCCGTCCGGCCTGGCCGCATTCCCGTCCGCGCGGCCTTCCGTGGGCTCCGCCATGCTAGCGCGCCCTCGTGCGGACGGCGTCGACGATGCGCTTGACCGCCTCGTCGACCGGCACGCCGTTGTCCTGGCTCCCGTCACGGAAGCGGAAGGACACGGCGCCGGCCTCGGCGTCCTCGCCGCCGGCGATGAGGACGAAGGGCACCTTCTCCTTGCTCGCCGTGCGGATCTTCTTCGGGAAGCGGTCGGTGCCCGCGTCCACCTCGGCCCGGATGCCTTCCTTCTTCAGCCGCTCGACGACGTCGTACAGGTAGTCGTTGAATGCCTCGGCGACCGGGATCGCCACGACCTGGACGGGCGCGAGCCACGCGGGGAAGGCCCCGGCGTAGTGCTCGGTGAGCACGCCGAGGAAGCGCTCCACCGAGCCGAAGAGCGCACGGTGGATCATGACCGGGCGCTGGCGCGTGCCGTCGGCCGCCTGGTACTCGAGGTCAAAGCGCTCGGGCAGGTTGAAGTCGAGCTGGATCGTGGACATCTGCCACGTCCGGCCGATCGCGTCCCGCGCCTGGACGGAGATCTTCGGGCCGTAGAACGCCGCGCCGCCCGGGTCCGGGACGAGCTCGAGGCCCGAGGCCTCGGCGACCTCGGCGAGGGTGCGGGTGGCCTCCTCCCACGCGTCGTCGCTGCCGACGTACTTCTCCGGGTCCTTCGTGGACAGCTCGAGGTAGAAGTCGTCGAGGCCGTAGTCCTTGAGGAGGTCGAGGACGAAGTTCAGGGTGCCCGTGAGCTCGTCCTTCATCTGCTCGCGCGTGCAGTAGATGTGCGCGTCGTCCTGCGTCATGCCCCGGACGCGCGTGAGGCCGTGCACCACGCCCGACTTCTCGTAGCGGTACACCGAGCCGAACTCGAACAGGCGCAGCGGCAGCTCCCGGTACGAGCGCCCGCGCGAGCGGAAGATGAGGTTGTGCATGGGGCAGTTCATGGGCTTGAGGTAGTAGTCCTGCCCGGGCTTGCGCACCGTGCCGTCCTCGTTCAGCTCCGCGTCGATGTGCATCGCCGGGAACATGCCCTCCCGGTACCAGTCCAGGTGCCCAGAGACCTCGTACAGGTGGCCCTTGGTGATGTGCGGGGTGTAGACGAACTCGTACCCGCCCTCGGTGTGGCGCTGGCGCGAGTAGTCCTCCATGGCCTTGCGGATGATCCCGCCCTTGGGGTGGAAGACCGGGAGGCCCGAGCCGAGCTCGTCCGGGAAGGAGAACAGGTCCAGCTCGGCGCCGAGCTTGCGGTGGTCCCGGCGCTCGGCCTCGGCAATGCGCTCCTGGTACTCCTTGAGCGCCTCCTTGGTGGGCCAGGCCGTGCCGTAGATGCGCTGGAGCTGGACGTTCTTCTCGCTGCCGAGCCAGTAGGCCGCGGCCGAGCGGGTCAGGGCGAACGCGTTCGAAATGAGCTTCGTGTTGGGCAGGTGGGGCCCGCGGCAGAGGTCGCACCAGATGACGTCGCCGGACTTCCGGTCGACGTTGTCGTAGACCGTGATCTCGCCCGCGCCGACCTCGACGTTGGCGCCCTCCTTGACGGCCCCTTCGGACTGGTTGTCCTTCGCGCCGAGGAGCAGGAGCTTGTAGGGCTCGTCCGCCATGGCCTCGCGGGCCTCGTCCTCGGTGACCGCGCGACGGCGGAACACCTGGTTCTGGTTGACGATCTTGAGCATCATCTTCTCGAGGGTGCGCAGGTCCTCGGGCGTGAACGGCTCGGCGACGTCGAAGTCGAAGTAGAACCCGTCCTTGATGTACGGGCCGATCCCGAGCTTGGCGTCGGGACGGAGCTGCTGCACGGCCTGGGCCATGACGTGGGCCGTCGAGTGGCGCAGCACGTTGAGGCCGTCCTCGCTCGCGATGTCGACGCCCTCCACCGCGGCGCCTGACGGAACGGGCTGGTCGAGGTCCTTCAGGACCCCGTCCACACGCATGACGACGATCTCGCGCCGGCCGTCGAACAGCTCGGCTCCCGTGGTGCCCTCCGCGACGGTGCGTTCCTCGCCGTCGACGGTGATGATGGTCTGCTGGGCGTCTGTCACGGGGGCGTCTCCTCTTCATCTGTGGGCTTCATAGCTTGTGGCGTACGGGGACCACAGCCAGCCACCGACAAGCGTATCGGACAACCCGCCGCGGCCCGGCGCATAATGGGGCCCATGTGCGGCAGATACGTCATGGCCCAGACGGTGGGCGACCTCGTCGCCGAGTTCGAGGTCGACGAGACCTACATCGAGGACCTGGCCCCGAGCTACAACGTGGCGCCCACCGACCCCGTGCCCATCGTCCTGGACCGCAGGGACAAGGAGACTGGGGAGCTCTCCCGCAAGCTCGTGGGCGCCCGCTGGGGGCTTGTGCCGCCATGGGCCAAGGACAGCAAGGGCGGCGCCCGCCTCATCAACGCGCGGCGGGAGACCGTGACGGAGAAGCCCTCGTTCCGGAAGGCAGCGGCGTCCAAGCGCGCGCTCGTCCCGGCTTATCCGGTAGTGAAAATGGGCTGTCTTTAACGTCTTTGGCGGCAGGATAGCTTTGGCTGTTTGCGTTGACGACAGGATTATCCGGTAGTTGTCGTCAACGGACGGTAAGAACGTTTAGCGGCTCTTCACAATGCGGGGTGTAGTTGGGCCCTGAATCCGCCTGCTTCGAGCAGGGATCTGGCGATGTAGTTGGTGATGTTCCGGAAGCCCAGGGCGGAACCGCGGAGGTGTTCGAGACGTCCGTTGATCGCCTCGGTGGGCCCGTTCGAGGTTCCGGGGCGGTCGAAGTAGGCCAGGATGTCGGCGGCCCTGCGCTTGAGGGTGCGCCCGAGGGTGATGAGCTCGGTCAGCGCGGCGGGGACGCCGGTGCTGAGGGAGGCGATGACGGCTTCCATGAGCTCACGGCCCCGGGAGCGGTCGGGGTGCCGGTAGGCGGCGACCATGCGCTGGTAGATGCCCCAGGTCGCCTCGACCTGCACGTGCTCGTCGGCGGCGAAGAGCTTGGCCAGGCGCTCCTGCTGCGTCTCGGTGAGGAGGTCGGCCCAACGGGCCCAAGCCCGGACTCCCGGCCAGAACGCCGGGCTATCGGACAGAACACCGTCCCGGCCATAATGACCACATGTGCGGACGATTCGTAATGAGCTACTCAGCGGCGGACATTCAAGACTTCTTCCTCATCAGCGAAGTCGTCGACCCTGAAGTGGCCGCCAGCTGGAACATCGCCCCCACCGATCTCATCCCGCTGATCATCGACCGACGCAACAACGAAGAATCCGAAATCTCACGAAAACTCGTCACCGCCCGCTGGGGGCTGGTCCCCTCTTGGGCCAAGGACACCAAAGGCGCCGCCCGGCTGATCAACGCCAGAATGGAAACGGTCACCGAGAAGCCCTCGTTCCGCAAAGCGGCGTCCATCCGGCGCGGGTTGGTTGCAGGTGACGGATATTTTGAATGGGAGAAGACTCCCGACGGGAAGAAGATCCCCACCTACCTGCATCCAGCAGACAGCAACCCCCTGGCCTTCGCGGCCCTGTTTGAAAACTGGCCGAACCCGGCTCTGCCGACGGACGACCCGCAACGCTGGTTGCGCACAGCCACGATCATCACCACCGCAGCCTCCGATGCCCTCGGGCACATCCACGACCGCACGCCGGTCATCGTGCCGCCTGAGATGTGGGACGACTGGCTCGACCCGGAAACCACCAAGGAAAACGACGTCCGTGTATTACTGGATTCCATGCCCGAACCGCACCTGGTCCCGCGTGTGGTCAGCGACCGCGTCAACAGCGTCCGGAACAACGGGCCGGACCTCATCGAAGCCCTCGCCTCATAGCCGCCGAACGCACAAGGTCTACACAGGGAGTAACCGGCCAAACGGGGTGTACTCAAACTTCGAACGAGGCAAACGCCTCAATGTTCACGTCCGGCATCGGAGGTACATTCCATGGTGAGGCCGGATGTACCGTATGGGCTCAGCGGCCACCGTGTATCGATTGGACAATGTAAAGCCGGCCCACAATCAGGGATGTATGTCGCGTGCTTTACGTATGTCACGCCAAATGTTCCAGATTGGTTCATGCTCGAATTCAGCGACGGTGGAAGAGGCACTGACCCCGAAGCCGAACTAACATTCGATGATCCTGCTGAGCTCAATGACTATCTCGACAGTCTCGATGTTGATTGGTTCGAAGGTCAGGAAGTGGTCGCCGCACTGAAAAACATGTTCGGAAAGAAGATTCATTCACCCTTCGTAGAACAGATCGTTGCTTGGGTCGAGGCTTGGCGGTGGAAACACTACCGATGATCAAAGTGCCCATTTATGGGGCGAGGGGCGGCAGGGAAATTTTCCCTGCCGCCCCTCGAAGCTTGAAAGGGGCGTCATACACATAGCTTCATACGGCTCATTCAACGGCGAGTGCCGGTGTCGTTTCGTAGCTTTCGTCTGTCGCTGGGCATTGACCTGGGCGTCAGACTTCTCGCCATGGTGTGGTGTCGAGTGTTTCGAGGGCGGCCGCCATTACCAGGCGTGCCGCGGCCGCATTCGCCCAAGGATCTTCTGGATTGGTGGTCAATGGGATGGGAAGCATTTGGACGGCCAGGATGGAGTCGAGTGTGACTGCGAGGGAGATGCTGGATGGGTCTTCGAAGGTGTTCACGTATCGGAGGACGCCTACGCCGGGTTCGCCGAGTTCGGCCAGTTGAACGTCGCCTGCTATGTTGGCGCGTTCCTTGTGTACGCCTGGTTCGATTGTGGTGTTGGGGCGTAGCCGAACCCTGTATAGGTAGAACTGCTTGTCGGCGTCGTTCTGGTCGGTCATTCGTCTGAGCATGTTCTCGATGGCTGCTTCGTATGTGCCCAGATGTAGAGCTTTGGATTTTTGCTGGGCAGCCCAGCGCTCTAGGCCCGTCCCATCCGGCCTGATTTGTTGAAGTCTTCTTTTGGTGATGTCCGTGATGGACGCGGTAGGGTCGAACTCTCGATCGGGCCAGTTGGCGTGTGTCGAGGTGTGGTACCAGAAGGTGTCACGCACCACGGAGTCACCATGAGCTGGGTCGTCTTGTGCGGTCCAGAAGTCTGGGCGCTCCTCGGACTCACAGTTGGTGCCACATTTCAGACAAGGTTCGTCGCCTTCGTGGAAGCGTTCCAGCCATTCATCGTTTGCCTGCCACTCGTTACTGCAGGTCCCACAGCGCATCCAACGTAAGCGGCTGAAATTTACCGTTCGTTCAATCACAGCATGAAGTCTCACATATGGGTACGACACCGCCGGCTTCCTCAGGCGGGAGAGGCTGCAGCCGCCCTGTTATGAGGGCGCGCACCGAACGTTGGGGTGGTGCCATAAAGACGTCGGAGCGGTGGAATGGGTTAGGCACCGAAAGGCTTCCAGGCATCCAAGGTGAAGGTCGCATTGATGGTGGTGTCGAGGTCGTCGATGGTTCGCCGTGCGAGTTCGTTGAGCTCCGTGGACCAGGCTTGGACGCTTCAAGGACGAACAAGGCGCCGGTGCTGATCTGCCGGACGTCGTGGAGGGTGTACCGATCAGTGGGCGGGTCGCCCTAATGGATGTCCGTCGTCGTGATTTGCTGGTTCCCACTGGGGCTGATCTTGGAATGGCTGTGGTGCGCGGGCGCCTTTACAGTGCTTGACTGCCATCGCTAAAGACGCGTCTTCAGGGCTTGGACCAGCACATCCGTATAATGCCGGCCTGGGAACTACAGATAACCTGGCCAACGGCTACTACGAGTGGGAGAAGCGCGAGAGCGCGGCCACGCCCGGCACCGTCGAGAAGGTGCCCACCTACCTCCATGCATCGGACGGTGGGCTGCTGGCCTTCGCGGCGCTCTTCGAGAACTGGCCGGACCCGAGCCTTCCGCCCGACCATCCCGAGCGGTGGGTGCGCACGTGCACGATCCTCACCGGCCCGGCGTCGGACGCCCTGGGGCACATCCACGACCGCACGCCCGTCATCGTCCCGCGCGCGATGTGGTCGGACTGGCTCGACCCGGAGACCACGAAGGAGGCGGACGTCCGGGCGCTCATCGACTCGATGCCGGAGCCGCATCTGGTCCCGCGGGTCGTGGCCCCGCTGGTCAACAGCGTCCGCAACAACGGGCCCGAGCTCATCGAGCCCGCCGGCTGACGCCGCAGCCCCTGCCCGGAATACGCGGCTGCCGCGTACCGTTGACAGTTGCAGTCCCCCGATTCCGACCCCAGGAGCACACCTATGGATTCCTTCACCCCCGCCGCCGGCACGATCACGATGTTCTCCACCACGTGGTGCGGCTACTGCAACCGGCTCAAGAAGCAGCTGGACGCGCAGGGCATCGGCTACACCGAGGTCAACATCGAGGAGGTCGCCGGCACGGCCGAGATCGTCGAGAGCATCAACGGCGGCAACCGCACCGTCCCGACCGTGCTCTTCCCCGACGGCACGGCGGCGACGAACCCCTCGGCGGCCCAGGTGAAGGCCAAGCTCGGCGTCTGACGCCCCGACTTGCCCAGCCTCCCCCGGTTCTCCCTACGATGAAGCTCCATCGAAGGCAGAACCAGGGGAGGTTTCCTATGTCCAGCGCAGCCCAGGAGCAGCGGATGCACGAGGTGCGCGCCGTCGTCGTGCGCGCGAAGGACGCACCGGCGACGGTCGAGACGATCCTCGTCCCGGACCCCGGCCCGGGCGAGGCGCTCGTCGACGTCCTCACGTGCGGGGTCTGCCACACGGACCTGCACTACAAGCTCGGCGGGATCGGGGACGACTACCCGTACCTGCTCGGGCACGAGTCCACCGCCGTGGTCAGCGCGGTCGGCCCGGACGTGACCGACCTCAAGCCCGGGGACCGGGTGATCCTGAACTGGCGCGCCGTCTGCGGCCAGTGCCGGGCCTGCGCGAAGGGCCAGCAGCAGTACTGCTTCGCGACGCACAACGCGACCCAGAAGATGACCCTGAATGACGGCACGCCGCTCTCGCCGGCCCTGGGCATCGGCTCGTTCGCGGAGAAGACCCTCGTCGCGGCCGGTCAGTGCACCAAGATCGACGACGACGTCGACCCCGCCGCCGTGGGCCTGCTCGGCTGCGGCATCATGGCCGGCATCGGCGCCGCGATCAACACGGGCGAGGTAAAGCGCGGCGAGTCCGTCGCCGTCATCGGCTGCGGCGGCGTCGGCATCGCCGCGATCGCCGGGGCGAAGCTCGCCGGGGCGACGACGATCATCGCCGTCGACCTCGACCCCGCGAAGGTCGAGCTCGCCAAGGGCCTCGGCGCGACGCACGGGATCGTCTCCAGGGACACTGACCCCGTCGAGGCCATCCGTGAGCTCACCGGGGGCTTCGGCGCGGACGTGGTGATCGACGCCGTCGGCCGCCCGGAGACCTACAAGCAGGCCTTCTACGCGCGCGACCTCGCGGGCCGCGTCGTCCTGGTCGGCGTGCCGACGCCCGAGATGACCCTCGAGCTGCCCCTGCTGGACGTCTTCGGCCGCGGCGGCTCGCTCAAGTCCTCGTGGTACGGCGACTGCCTGCCCAGCCGGGACTTCCCGATGCTCGTCGAGCAGTTCAAGCTCGGCCGGCTGCCGCTGGATGCGTTCGTGACCGAGCGGATCGGCCTCGGCGACGTCGAGGCCGCGTTCGAGAAGATGCACCGCGGCGAGGTCCTGCGCTCGGTGGTGGAGCTGTGACCGCCGAGGGCAGCGCGGGGGCAGCGCGCATCGACCGCCTGGTCACGTCCGGGACGTTCTCCCTCGACGGGGGCACGTGGGACGTGGACAACAACGTGTGGATCGTCGGTGACGACGCGGAGGCCATCGTCATCGACCCCGCGCACGACGCCGGCGCCGTCGCCGACGCGCTCGCGGGCCGCACCGTGACCGCCGTCCTTCTCACGCATGGGCACGACGACCACATCCGCCACGCGCGCGAGTTCGCCGACCGGGTAGGGGCGCCCATCCACCTGCACCCGGCCGACGCCATGCTCTGGGAGGCCGTGTACCCGGGGACCAGCCCGGACGCGGAGATCAAGGACGGCCAGGTGTTCTCCGTGGCTGGCACCGAGCTCGTCGCGCTGCACACCCCCGGGCACTCCCCCGGGTCGGTGAGCTTCCACGCAGCGGCGCTCGGCACGGTGTTCACGGGCGACACGCTCTTCGCCGGCGGCCCGGGCGCGACCGGGCGGTCCTACTCGGACTTCCCCACGATCATCGAGTCCATCCGGACCCGACTGCTCACCCTCCCGGCCGAGACCACGGTGAATACGGGCCACGGCGACTCGACGACGGTCGGCGCCGAGGGCCCGCACCTGCAGGAGTGGATCGACCGGGGCCACTGACCCCGGCTGGCGGGTCCAAGGCTGCCGGGCCCAGGGTCCTACCCCTGCTCGAGGGCGCCTTCCGCGCGGTACATCGCGAGGAGGGCGCCCTCGACGTCGTCCACGGTCAGGTTCGGGACGAGGTCGTCTGCCGCGCCGGCCGTCGCCGGGTCGAACGGCAGCTCCAGGGCCCTGTAGACCTGGGTGAGCACGGCGCGCACGGGCGCGGCGTCCGCCACGACGAACACGGAGGAGAAAAGCCACGCGCCGGCAACCACGCGCTGCGCCGTGCCGACGAGCTTGACCCGGCCTCCCGCCGTCGCGCCCTCCGGGGAGCCGGGGGCGGCCAGCGCAGCCTCTGAAGCCGCCAGCGGCCGGGCGCCCGCCGGGACTCCGTGGACGCTGAACTCGCCCGGGCAGTACTCGCCGGGGATCTCGCCCACGCGGGCGTCGATGCCGAGGGAGCGCAGCACCTGGGCGTACAGCCCGCCGAACACCTCGAAGCGGCGCCGGTGCCCCACCATCGCCTCGGCCGCGGGCTCGATGTGGTCCACGATGAGCGTGCCGGCGTGGTAGGCCGCAGCGCGGCCGCCGGCCTTGCGCACCACCGGCTCGAAGCCGAGGGCGGCGGAGGCGGCGCGGGCTGCCTCGAACCCGGGAAGGCGCGTGTCGCGCTGCCCGAACGCCATGGTGGGCCGGGGCCGGTAGAGCCTCAGGGTGGGCCCCCGCACGCCACGCTTCACCTCGTCGAGGAGCTCGGCGGCGCGGGCCAGCTCGTCGGCGGCGGGAGCGCCCGCGGGCAGCCCGCTCCCGGTGACCACCTCGAGGTTTCCTGCGCCCCCGGGCACAGCGGTGCCCCCGCGTGGCGTGGCACCCTCGTTCCATCGCGCCATGCGTCAGCTCTTGCGGAGGGTGAGGATCTGCTCGGCGCGGCCGAAGGGGCCCTGCTCGTCGTGGAGCACCGAGGAGGTCAGGCCTATCCCATCGGTTCCGAAGGACACCGAGTTGTCGATCCCGAGCCACTCTCCGCGGGGCTCGCGGTACATGTGCACCTGGAGGTCCACGTTCGGGAAGGCCCAGCTGCCGCGGCCCGGCGGGACGCGGGTCGCGATGCCGTTGGCCGTGTCGACGAGGCCGATGAGGCGGACCCAGTCCGGGCTCTCGGCGCCGCCGACGAGCGGGTGGGCGGTGCGGATCCAGACGGTTCCGCTGCCCGGGCGGTGCCCTGCGGCGCGGTGCATCTCGAGCGAGCGGATGTACCCGCCGGGCCACTCGGTGGATCCGTCCCACCGCTCGCACTCGGCGATGGGCGGGATGGGGCGGTCCTCGACCGCGGCCACTGCCGAGCTGTCCGATGTGACGAGGCGCCAGGCATTGGCGCGGATCGCGACGCGCCCCTGCGCGGCCAGCTCCGCCTCGAGCAGCTCGATCGTCCGGCCCGGGCGGAGGGTGCGGACGGTGACCTCGAATTCGCCGGCGTGGATGAGGCCCAGGATTTCGTAGCTGATCCGTGCGATCCGCAGCCCGGGGCGTGGATCGTGCAGGGCGAGGCAGTGCGCGATGATGCCCGAGGCGGGCGCCATGTGCTGCTCGTGCGCGTTCCACGCACCCTGGGCGTGGATCGTGGAGCGGAACCGGCCACCGCCGAGGCTCACGTAGTAGGAGTCCCCGTCCGCGAGCTCGGGCAGCGCCGCCCCTTCGGCGACAGTCTGGTCCGAGGCCGTTCTCTCCGCGTGCCGCATCTGGGCGCCCTGGGTCACGTCCTGCTCCTCTCCTTTTCCGTCCCCCGTCGGACGGCAGGGTCCACAGTACCGGCCCCCGCGGGGGTCCCAGTGCCAGCCTCGGCCCGTGCCGCAGGGTCAGTCGGGGTGCGCTCGCCTCCGCGGGCCGTCCCGGCATTCGCACGCCGTATCCAGAGAGCGCGCACGACGACGAGCGCCCCTGCCGCTGCAGCCGTCCAGAGCCACCGCGGACCTCAAGCTCAGCCGCTGCGTGCCCGGCCCTCGTCGCCCTCGGCCCCGTCATCGGCCACATCCTCCACGCGCGCCCGCAGGGCGTCGACCATCCGCGCGAGGCTCGCCGCGACGGACGCCGGACCTGTCACGGCCTCGTCCCTGCGGGCCGCGTCCCGGACCGACTCCGCGAGCGCGCTCGAGGCCGTGCCGGCCTCCTCGATGAGCCGCCGATCGTCGTCGGACTCCCCCCAGGCGCGCAGGGCCGCACCCGTGCACTCGAGTGCCTGGGCCACCTCGGAGGCGAGGGCCGGCGGAACGGCGATCACCTTCTCGTCCTCCCAGATCGCCGTGCGCAGCACGTCCGTGATGTCCTGGACATGGAACGTGGTCTTCTCCACGGCCTGGAGGTCGGCGAGGTCCGCAGTGAGGTCCCTCCGGCGGCGCCTCCGGCGCGGATTCGCCGTGGCGCTCTCCTCCGCCCGCTGGACGGCGCCGCGCACGGCCGAGGCCGTCGCGGCGAGGGATCCCTGCCGCTGGGCCCAGCTCTCGTGGTCCGGGGGCCAGGGCTCCGTGAGGGCGGCAGCCATGTCGTCGAGCTGCTCGGCCAGAGCGTGTCGGAGCCGCGCGAAGGCGGGCGTGATGCCGGCATAGTGCAGGGGAGGCAGGATGAGCCAGTTGACAGCGAAGCCGATGGCCACGCCCACCGCCATCTGCAGGAGGTATCCGAGAGAGAAGTCGTCCGGGCTCTCGCCGCCGATCACGAGGACGAAGAGCGCCGCCATGGGCACCCAGTCGCTTGCGGTGCCCATTCGGGGCAGCCCGCCTAGGACCACCCCAAGCCCGATCACGAGCGCGATCGAGAGCGCGTTGGTCTCCGTGAGTGCCCCGACAGCGATCGCGACGCCGATCCCGAGCGTGAGGCCCAGCAGGCTCTGCATACCCTTCCGGAGCGAGTCGGCGACTGTCGGGTACATGCTCACGAGCGCGCCGAGCGGTGCGTAGTACGGGTACTGGGCCGCAGGGCCGGGCAGGGTGAACGCCACCATCCAGGCGAGGCCCGCCGCGAGGGCCGTCTTGCCCGCGAGCACGAGCCTCCAGCGGGCAACGGCTTCGCGGAAGCCCGCGAGCGCGGCGTGGGCCACTCGGCTGCTGCGGGGCGGCCCCACGGTGCCGTCCGGCGTGGGAACGCTGCTCGGAACATGGGGCGTGTTCGGCGTGGCGGGCATGGGACCAGACTCGCACTGCGCGGCGTGCCGCGTCGAACGCGACAGGGCGGCCCTCGGGCCTCGACACCGCCCGCCAGCGCTGCTAGACAAGGGCAGATGGCGGTCATCGGTTTCCATGCATCCCATGAGCAGATCAGCCCGGCGCAGCTCCTGCGCGATGTGCAGCACGCGGACAGGGCGGGCTTCCAGGGGGCGATGTGCTCCGACCATATCGAGCCCTGGTCCGCGCGGCAGGGCCACTCGGGCTTCGCGTGGTCATGGCTCGGCGCGGCACTGGCCACAACCCGGCTGCACCTCGGGGTGGTGAATGCCCCCGGGCAGCGCTACCACCCCGCAGTGGTCGCCCATGCGATCGCGACTCTGGGCAGCATGTTCCCCGGGCGGTTCTGGGCCGCGCTCGGCAGCGGCGAGAACATGAACGAGCACATCACGGCGGATCCGTGGCCGCCCAAGGAGGAGCGCCAGGCCCGCCTCGAGGAGTCGGTCGAGGTGATCCGCCGCCTCCTCGAGGGGCAGACGGTGACCCACGAGGGACTCGTGCGGACGGAGCGGGCCCGCCTGTGGGACGTCCCGGAGCCTGTGCCCCACCTCATCGCAGCGGCCGTGACGCCGGAGACAGCCGCGCGCTCGGCCCGGTGGGCGGACGGCCTCATCACCGTGGGCCAGGACCTCGGTGCGCTCAGGCGGGTGGCAGACGCCTACCGGTCGAACGGGGGCCGGGGCCGGCTGATCCTCCAGGTGCACCTCTCCTGGGCGCCGACCGACGGCGAGGCCCTCGCCCTTGCACACGACCAGTGGCGCAGCGGAGTCCTCACTCCGCCCGGCATCTGGGACATCGCAACGGCGGAGGACTTCGACGCCGCGACGGCCGGCACGACCCCCGAGGAGGTCCGCCGGGCCGTGCTGGTCTCCCCCGACACTGCCGAGCACGTGCAGCGGCTGCAGGAGTTCATCTCCCTGGGCTTCGACGAGCTGTACCTCCACCATGTCGGCCAACGGCAGTCGGACTTCATCGACGCGTTCGGCGCCGACGTCATTCCAGCCCTCCTCACCACGGACAACCTCACGCCCGCGGACGAGCAGGTCACGTACTGAAGGAGACGCCATGCGCATCACCCAGACCTCGGACCTGTGGTGGAAGACCGCCGTGGTGTACTGCCTGGACGTCGAGACGTTCTTCGACTCGGACGCCGACGGGATAGGCGACTTCGCCGGGCTCGCTGAACGCGTGGACTACCTCGCCGAGCTCGGGGTCACGTGCCTCTGGCTCATGCCCTTCTACCCCACGCCGGATCGGGACGACGGGTATGACATCACCGACTTCTTCGGCGTGGACCACCGCCTGGGCCACCACGGGGACCTCGTCGAGTTCATCCGGACGGCGCGGGACCGTGGCATGCGGGTCATCGCCGACATCGTCGTGAACCACACCTCGGACCGCCACCCCTGGTTCAAGGCGGCGCGGTCCTCCAAGGACAGCCCCTACCGGGACTTCTACGTCTGGAGGTCGGACCCGCCGCCCGACACCTCCCGTGAGGTCGTGTTCCCCGACCAGGAGCAGTCCATCTGGACCCTCGACGATAAGACCGGCGAGTGGTACCTCCACCACTTCTACAAGCACCAGCCGGACCTCAATGTGGCCAACCCCCAGGTGCGGGATGAGATCGCCAAGGCCATGGGGTTCTGGCTCCAGATGGGCCTGAGCGGCTTCAGGGTGGACGCGGTGCCGTACTTCCTCTCGACGGTGGGCGTGGACGGCAAGGAGCTCGCCCAGTTCAGCGATCCCCACGCGTACCTGCGGTCCCTGCGGAGGTTCATGGGGCGGCGCGGCGGCGACTCGGTCCTCCTGGGCGAGGTCAACCTGCCCTACAAGGAGCAGCTGGAGTACTTCGGGGGCCCGGAGGGGGACGAGCTGACGATGATGTTCGACTTCATCGTCATGCAGAACACCTATCTGGCCATGGCGCGGCAGGACGCGGCACCGCTCGCGAAGGCCCTGCGCGCCCGGCCCCCGATCTCGCCGGACAACCAGTGGGCCACGTTCGTGCGCAACCACGACGAGCTGACCCTCGACAAGCTCACCGAGGACGAGCGTCAGGAGGTGTTCGCCGCCTTCGGCCCCGAGCCGCAGATGCAGGTCTTCGGCCGTGGGCTCAAGCGGCGCGTCCCGCCAATGCTGGACGGTGACCCCCGCAGGATCCGTCTCCTCTACTCGCTGCTCTTCTCGCTGCCCGGCACCCCGGTGCTGTACTACGGCGAGGAGATCGGCATGGGCGAGGACCTCGCGGCGGAGGGCCGCATGGCGGTCCGGACGCCCATGCAGTGGACCGATGAGCCGAGTGCCGGCTTCTCGGCGGCCCCGCCCCGGAGACTCGTGAGCAGGATTCCCGAGGGCGGGTTCGGGCCGAAGCACGTGAACGTCGCCTCTGCCCGGCGCGACCCGGACTCCCTCCTGAACTTCATCACGCGGCTCGTCCAGCGGTACCGCCAGTGCCCCGAACTCGGCTGGGGGGCGTACGAGGTCCTGGACCACCGCGTCCCGTCGGTGTTCGCGCACCGTGTGGTCTGGGAGGAGGCGAGCCTCGTGGCCCTCCACAACCTCTCCGCAGAAGCGGTGACGGTCGACCTGCACCTGGAGACCCCGCCGTCGGACGCCGGCTGGGAAGGCGTGACGCTCGTGGACCTCCTGGGCACCGGCGGGTTCGCACCGGAGGGTCTCGATGTGGCGGACGACGGCGGCGTGCAGGTGCCGCTCGACGGCTACGGGCACGTCTGGCTCAGGGTGCAGCAGCCGGGCGAACGCCGGCTCGTCTGAGCCTCTCAGGGCCAGCGGGCGGCCGGGCTAGAGCCTCTCGAGGCGCTCGCGTGCGCGTCGTGCGGCCTTGTCGGCCCGCTCGGCCTCGCGCTCGGCGCGCTCATGCGCGCGCTCTGCCAGCTGGGCCTCGCGGTCGGCGTCCGCGAGCTCGGCTTCGGCCTGGGCCGCCCGTGCACTCAGTTCCCCGAGCTCCTCCGCGGCCCTGTTCCGGCGTGCCAGCACGCGCTCCGCCTTCCGCCGGGCCTGGGCATGCGCAGCGCCCGCCACCGCAGCGGCGCGCTCGGCCTCCTCGAGGGCAGCGACAGCCTCGGAACGCTCGCGCGCCGCGTTCTCCCGAGCGGCCTCCTCCTGGGCCTCCTTCTGGCGTGCGGCCTCCTCCGCCGCCCTGTCCTCTGCCGTCTTGTCCTCGGCTGCCCTGTCCTGGACCGCCCTTTCCTGGACTGCCTCCACCTGGTCCGCCGCGCTTCTGCCCGTGCTCCTGCCGTGCGCGCGATCCCGCGGCCTCAGCTCGGAGACTCGCGCACGGCGGGCGCCCTGCCCCGTCCCCCGTCCTGTCCTCTGCTCAGTGCCCAACTCTGCGGCCTGCTCCGCATCCTGCTCAGCACCTCGCTCGACAGGCCGCTCCGGCACGAGCCCCGGCACCGCGAGGGCCCCCTCGAGGTCGACCGCCTCGAGGCCGCTCCCCGCGAGGGGACGCACGAGCAGGCCTGAGCGGACGGCGTCGGCGGCTCCCGCGTCTGCCATGGCAGCGTGGAGCGTGGCCTCCACCGCGGAGGCGGCCGCATCGCTCAGCCGCACGCCTGCCTCCTCCGCGGCCGCCCGCACGGCGGGCACGAGCTCCGCGAGGACGCGCTGGCGCTCCCGCCCCAGATCGCGCATCCGGGGAGCGTCGAGGGCCTCCTGCGCCGCGCGCATCGACGCCCCGAGCTCGAGGACCTCTCCGAGCTCGTCGGGAAGCGACCGGGCCAGGAGGTCCACTGCCCAGGCTGCCGGAGCCGGCTTCGGCAGCCTGCCGATCCGCTTCGCGAGCAGGGCATCCCCCTCTGCCCTCGCGGCACGCGCCCGGCGGTCCCGCTCGGCCGTGAAGCCGGCCAGCGGGAGGGCGTAGAGCTCAGCAGCGATGGCGGGCAGGTCCATGGGACGCATCCTAGGCGGTGCCTGGCCCTGAAGCGGCGGATCGGCCCGTCAGAGCCGCGCGGCCTTCGCGGCGAGGACCGCGCGCTCACGGCCATTGCCGCACAGCCGGATCGCCCGCTCGAACTCCGCGCGGGCTTCTGCACTGCTGCCGAGCCGGGCCAGGAGCTCCCCGCGCACGCTCGGAAGCAGGTGGGTGCCGGCAAGGGCCCGGCTGTCCGCGAGCGCGTCGACGACGGCGAGGGCTTCGCGCGGACCACTGGTCATCGCAACAGCGACAGCGCGGTTGAGCTCGACCACGGGAGAGGGCGCAACCCGCCCGAGCGCCTCGTAGAGCAGCACGATCCTGGTCCAGTCCGTCTCCGCCACTGACGGCGACGCCGCGTGGCACGCCGCGATCGCCGCCTGGAGGCCGTAGGCACCCAGACCGCGTCCGAGCGCAGCAGCGCGCTCGAGCGCTGCAAGCCCTCGGCGGATCGCCGAACGGTCCCACCGGCGGCGATCCTGGTCCTCGAGGAGCACGGCCTCCCCTTCTGGTCCAGTCCGTGCGGGGAAACGCGCAGCGGTCAGCTCCATGAGGGCGAGGAGGCCGTGCGCTTCCGGCTCGCCGTCGGCCATGGCGGCGAGCATGCGCACGAGCCGTACGGCCTCATAGGCAAGGTCACGCCGCACGAGCACATCGCCGCTCGTTGCACTCGAGCCCTCGGTGAAGATCACGTAGAGGACGTTGAGCACTCCGCCGAGGCGCTCGTGGCGCTCATGCGCGGGCGGCAGTCCGAACGGGATGCGGGCCGCTGCGAGGGTCTTCTTCGCACGGGTGATGCGGGCCTGGACCGTGCTGACCGGGACGAGGAACGCCCGGGCGATCTCCTCGCTCGCGAGCCCGCCCACCACGCGCAGGGTGAGCGCCACGCGCGCGTCCCTCGAGAGGACGGGGTGGCAGGCGATGAACATGAGGGCGAGGACGTCGTCGTCGATCCTGTCGGGGTCCCACGCGTCTTCCGCCTCCGCCGGATTGCGCACCGCGGCGCCCGAGCCCGACCCGCCCTCCCGGAGGCCGCCGGCGATCGCCGCGTACCGCGCGTCGAGCGCCCTGCGGCGCCGGAACGCGTCGATGGCGCGCCGGCGCGCGGTGGCGAGGATCCACCCGACCGGGTTCTCCGGCTTGCCATCGCGCGTCCATGCCACGAGCGCCTCGGCGAGGGCCTCCTGCGCCATGTCCTCGGCGAGGTCGAAGCTCCCGGTGTACCGCGTGAGCGCGCTCACGATCCGGGGGGACTCGATCCGCCACACGGCCTCCAGGGCGCGCCGGACCGCGCCGGAGACCGCCCCCGGCACGGGGGCGGTCTCCGGGACCCCGGTGGTTGGGCTGCGTGGGTCCACGCTGGATGCGGCCGTGCCGGGCGCGGCGGTGCTGCACGCGTCCGGACTCCGCAGGTCCGGACCCTGCGGGTCCGCAGTGCCCACGTGGCCGGACGCGCCGGTCAGAGCTGGCCTGTCCGCTCGCGCCACTGCCGCTCCCTGATGATCCACTCGTTGTCCTGCGGGAACTCGTCGATGCCCGGCACGCGGCGGATCTCGGCCTTGGAGCCCGGGATGGCCGGCATCCGCTTCGCCCACTCGACGGCTTCCTCCTGCGACGCGACGTCAAGGATGTAGAAGCCGCCGAACAGCTCCTTCGTCTCCCCGTACGGGCCGTCGGTCACCGCGGGCGTCTCGGACGAGTAGTCCACCACGACGCCGGTCGACGGATCATCGAGTCCTTCCGCCGCGACGAGCACGCCAGCCTTGATGAGCTCGTCGTTGAAGCGGCCGACGGACTCGAGCATGTCCTCGAAGGGCGTCTCCGTCATCGTCTTCAGGGAATCGTCGGTGTTGCGCATGATGAGCATGTACTTGGCCATGGCCGTCTCGCTTTCCTTCCGGGCGGGGTCGCCTCTCGACCCTTTCACCCCAAGGTCGAACGTGGAAGGCCTGCATCGACACGCTCGTGCAGGAGAATCCGATCAGGGCGTGGGCGTCGCCCCCGTGGTCGTCTCGGTGCCGTCCGTCATCTGCTCGGTGGGGCTCACGGTGGCCGTGGACGTCTCCGTCATCCCACCGGTCTCCGTGCCGCCGGTCTCCTTGCCCTCGGTCTCGGTCATCGTGGGCGAGGGCTCCGTCGAGGCAGACGCAGAACCCTCGGAGCCGGCCTTCGCGAGCACCTCGTTGACGAGGTCCTCGAGCTCCTGCCGGTCCGCGTCGCCGAGATCGGCGCCGCTCTTGGTGGCTACCACGAGGAGGCGGCCCTGGGCGCCGGAGACCTGCATGAGCATGTCCGAAGTGTCATCGTTGCGCGTGCTCGCGGTGGCGAAGGTCTTCTCGGCGTCGGTCTGCGCCTCGAGCTCCTCGCTCTTCACCGTGGCCTTCTGGCCCAGGGCCTCGACCGTGAAGCTGGCGCACTGCTCCATGCGGTCCTCGATCCCGGTGAGCAGCTCTACCGCATCAGGCCCCTCCGATCCGGACTGCGCCGAGACCGTCCTGGGCTCGTCCGACTCCGAGATCGCCACGGCCACCGCGCCGCTGTCGATGCTCGTGGTGAGCCCGGCGGTCGCAATCGACTTGCAGTCTGCCGGGTCCACGGTCGCCGTGTTGAGCAGCAGGTCGCCCATGCTCTTGCCCTGGTCGATCTGTTCCTCCGAGTAGAGCCTGAGCTCCTTGCCGTCTGCATCCTGCAGGCCGCTCACCATGGTCCGGAGCTCTTCCTCGCTGTAAACCTTCTCGCCCGGGGACTGGGTCTCAGAGGGGGAACCTCCCCCACCGCCGGTACCGCCGGTGCATGATGCGAGGGCAAAGGCCGCTGCAAAGGCGATCGTCGCTGGTGCTGCTCTCCTGGTGTCCATGGCACTTCCTCCACTGTCCGCTCGGCTGTCAGCTCGGCGGGACCACGCGGCAAGCGCAGCCCGCTCCAGTTGATTACCCACGACCAGCCGCGAATGAACATGCGGACAGGACAGCGGGGTGGGGGGGGGGGGGGGGGGGGGGCCCCCCCCCCGGGGGGGCCCCCCCCCCGGGGGCCGGGGGGCGGGCCACACACCGAC